>NZ_CP011427.1:308090-616180 GCF_001506165.1 Pantoea vagans
AGATGCGTCTCCACAGCGGCCAGCGGAAAGCGTAATTTCTTTTCAACGCGAATTATCTCTAATTGTCCGCAGTAAACAGGAGTAACAAGGTGAGGAGTGAAGCTGTCCCACTGAAGCAAAGTACGCCGGAAGCCATTCAGGCGTTGGCGGATAACGTGATGAAGCAAATTGCGGCGATCTACACCGCACACCAGATTGAAGCCAATGCGGTTCAGCAACAGATGCTGGCTTCACATGTGCGGGCCATGGCCGGGCGCTCCCTCACGGGTGAGGCGCTGCCAGAGGTAGAAGCCGAGCTGTTTGAAGATATCTCGCCAGACACCATGGCGCTGGCGCAGCAGGTGGTGGATCTGTTTGGCAATCTGCCTAAAGAAGAAGCCTGGCTACTTTCGGTGCATATCGAAGTGGCGAAATCGAACGAATCTTGAATTGAGAGGAATTGAACATGGTAACTGTCGTCATTGGTGATCGTCTGGGTAAAGGCCAGAAAGTCGCAGCCGGTATTGAGAAAGCGGGCGGACGTGCCGTCGTGGTACCGGGCGTCGCGGCAGACATGAAGCTGGGCGATGTGATGAAAGCGGAAAACGCAGACTTCGGCATCTCTTTCTGCGGCAGCGGCGGTGCGGGTGCCATCACTGCACAGAATAAATACGGCTACAAAGCGAAACACGGTATGCGTTCCATCGATGAGGGCGTCACGGCCATCAACGAAGGCGCCACCGTACTGGGCTTCGGCTTTATGGATAAAGAAGAGCTGGGTGAACGTCTGGTGCAGGCGTGGAACAAGAAGCACGGCAGCTAAGCATGAAACAGCAATATGACACTCAGGTCACGGTGCAGGGCAAAGGCGACAGCAAAGCAAAAGCCTTTGCCGATGCACTGAGCAAGGTGCAGCAGCAAGTGCTGCGCACCAGTCAAAAGATTCTGTTGCGCATTGAACCCATAGATGTGCGGGTGCTGCGCGCGCAGGAGAGCGTACGCACAGAGAAGTTCTTGTTCTTCTTTCTGGCGCGCGAACGACGGAACTACAGCGTCGAGCTGGAAATTACCGTCAGCGTCACCGTGATCGATACCGACAAGGTGGATTTCATCGCGACGAAATAAAAACGACAACAAAGGGTACAACAACATGTTTCTGATCATTTTGTTTAAGTCGTTGATCATAGGTGGATTGGTTGGCGTTGGGGTAGGAGCGGGCGCAGCGCGCATGTTCCACGCACCGACCACGCAGGGTATGGGCGCATTTCGTACCTTGGGTGAACTCAATTCCTGCGAAGGCGATCCTGCATCGCACTTCTCCTTTGGTCTTGGCTTCTTCTTTAACGCCTGGGCATCGTCAGTGGCTGCGGGTTCCTTCACACAGGACGTTGACCACCGCATTATTCCCAACTGGGGCGCGGCAGCGTTGATGGTGAAAAATCGTAACCTCGCCGAAACCCTGCACAACCCGAAACGCATGGCGATTGCCTGCGGCATCATCGGCATGATCGTAGTGGCATTCCTCAACAGTACCGCTTCTGCGGTGCCCGCGGCATTGCAGGTCACGGCGGTCAAAGTCTTAGTCCCCGCCGCGAACCTGCTGGTGAACACCGTGATGCCAGTGATCTTCTGGCTGGCGGCGATTGATGCCGGTAAGAAATCAGGTTTCTGGGCGACCATTTTTGGCGGTCTGGCGCAGTTGATCATGGGTAACGCAGTACCGGGCTTGGTGCTGGGCATTCTGATCGGTAAAGGCGTGGAAGAGAGCGGCTGGAACAAGGTCACCAAAGTGATGATGTTCGCTATCGTGCTGCTGTTTGCCTTGAGCGGCTTCTTCCGTGGCTTCGACATGAAGCTGCTGCAATCCTTCCAACTGGGTATCCCAGGCTGGCTGGACATGATCCACAACAGCCTGAGCGGCAAATAAGGAGCCTTGAGAATGAACGAGACCGAAAACAAAGGGTTCTGGTATGCCGACTGGTCGTTCCCGATCTTTGTTGGCCTGCTGTCTGCGGGTGTGTTTGCCGGTACGCATATGTACTACCTGTACGGTATTGGCGCGTTTAACGAAGTCGCGTTTGTGTCGATGCTGCGTTCGGGTATGGAAACCGGCGTGTATGGCGCAGTGGCGGCATTTGGTGCCAGTTTCTTGTTTGCCCGCATCATCGAAGGTTCGCTGGTGGGGATCCTCGATATTGGTGGCGCAATCCAGACCGGCGTTGGCCTGGGCGTTCCGGCGCTGCTGCTCGGGGCAGGGATTGTGTTCCCGGTGGCCAACTTCGCCGCTTCACTGGCAACGGGCCTGGTGGTGGGGTTAGCCATTGGTTATCTGATTATCCTGGCGCGTAAGTTCACCATTAATCAGAGCGATTCCACCTACGGTGCGGACGTGATGATGGGCGCAGGTAATGCCTCCGGTCGCTTCCTTGGGCCGTTGATCATTCTCTCTGCGATGGCCGCATCGATTCCAATCGGTCTTGGTTCGCTGGTGGGTGCGCTGCTGTTTTATCTCTGGAACAAACCGATCACCGGTGGTGCGATTCTCGGTGCCATGGTGTTAGGCGCGATGTTCCCGATTTCGTTGTGATTTTTTGTGTGACCAGGTCGCCATTAATGGCGACCCTACAATGGCTCGGCGCGGTTTGTAGGGTCGGCAGTCAATTGCGGCTAGTATTTTGTAGGGTGCGCATTTATGCGCACCTGGCTAAGGAGTTCGCATGTTTGATCTGATTCTGCGCCGCGCGCGTCTGTGCGACGAACAGCTGGTGGATATTGCCATCCAGCACGGCAAAATTGCTGCTGTAGGCGAGGTCAGCGGCCCAGCCCAGCAGGAGCGCGATCTGGCAGGGCGTTACTACGTCAGCGCAGGCTGGATCGACAGCCACGTACACTGCTACCCCAAATCCCCGATTTACCATGATGAAGCTGATGCGATTGGTGTGGCGCAGGGCGTCACCACGGTTGTCGATGCGGGCAGCACCGGCGCGGATCATATCGACGATTTCTATCAGCTCACCCGTTCTGCCACCACTGAAGTACGTGCGCTGATCAACATCTCGCGCACCGGCATCATCACCCAGAACGAACTGGCAGATATGGCGCAGATCGACGGCGAAGCGGTGGTGCAGGCGGTGAAACGCCGTCCAGACTTTATCGTGGGCCTGAAAGCGCGCATGAGCAGTAGCGTGGTGGGTGAAAACGGCATCCAGCCGCTGATTCGTGCCAAAGCCATTCAGCAGGCGGCCGGTAATTTGCCATTGATGGTGCATATCGGAAATAACCCGCCGGTGCTGGAAGAGATTGCCGATCTGCTGACCTCGGGTGACATCATCACCCACTGCTTCAATGGCAAACCTAACCGCATCCTGTCGCCGCAAGGTGAGCTGAAAGCGGCGGTGAAAAATGCCATCGCGCGCGGTGTGAAGTTGGATATCGGTCACGGCAGTGCCAGCTTTAGCTTTGAAGTGGCGCGCCAGGCCATCGCGCAGGGCATTCTGCCTGACACCATTAGCTCGGACATCTATTGTCGCAACCGCATCAACGGGCCGGTACACAGTCTGGCGCACGTGATGTCGAAATTCTTCAGCATCGGTATGACCCTGCCGCAGATTATTGACTGCGTCACGGTGAACGCCGCGGCTGGCCTGCGTTTAGCAGGCAAAGGGCGCTTAACCGCCGGTTATGACGCCGACCTGACCATTTTTACCGTCAAAGAGGAAGCCCGCCCGTTCGTCGATGCTGAAGGCGAACGGGTTCTGGGTGAGCAACATTTGCTGCCGCTGGCCGTGGTTGTCGCGGGTGAGTGGCATCTGACTGATGAAGGGAAAACCAATCATGTCTTCGATTTATGAAAAATATGACCTGAAACAGGTCATCAATGCCTCCGGTCGTATGACCATTCTTGGGGTTTCTACCCCGTCTGCTGATGTGGTGGACACGGTCAGCTACGGTCTGAATCACTACTTCGAGATCAAAGATCTGGTCAACAAGACCGGCGCGTACATCGCGAAATTGCTGGAGGTCGAGAATGCGGTAGTGGTGTCGTGCGCCTCTGCCGGTATCGCGCAAAGCGTGGCGGCGGTGATCGTCAAAGATAACGACTGGCTGCTGGATAACCTGCACGCTGCGCCGCTGACCGTGCCGCACGATATCGTGGTGCCAAAAGGCCACAACGTGAATTTTGGTGCTCCGGTGGGTGCGATGGTAGCACTGGGCGGTGGACGCCTGATTGAAGCCGGTTACAGCAATGAGTGCTCGCCAGAACAGCTGGCGGCAGCCATCACGCCGACCACGGCAGCGCTGCTGTATATCAAATCACACCACTGTGTGCAGAAAAGCCACCTCAGCGTTGAGCAGGCGGCGGTCGTTGCGCGTAAGCACGGTATTCCATTGATCGTGGATGCGGCGGCAGAAGAGGATCTGCAGTGCTACTACCAGATGGGTGCCGATCTGGTGATCTACAGCGGTGCGAAAGCGATTGAAGGGCCAACCAGCGGCTTAGTGATTGGCCGCACCCAGTATGTTGAGTGGGTAAAACGTCAGAGCAACGGCATTGGCCGTGCAATGAAAGTGGGCAAAGAAGGTATTCTTGGCCTGACGCAAGCGATTGAAAACTATCTGGTACAGCCAAAAACTACCGGTGCCGAAATGGTCGCCAATATGACGCCGTTTATCGACCATCTCAATGGGATAAATGGCGTGACCGCTCGCGTGGTGTGGGATGCGGCAGGACGTGATATCGCTCGTGCGGAAATTAAGTTTGATGAAGCAGTCACGGGTTGGCCCACTGGCGAACTGGTGCAGGCGCTGAAAACCGGCGACATCGCCATCTATTTCCGTGGCTATAAAGCCAATGAAGGCATCATTGAAGCCGATGTGCGCAGTGTGAGCGCCGATCAGCTACACATCATCTTTAGCCGTATCCAGGCGTTAATCAGCGGAGGAAAACGCGCATGAGTCTGAACCCTAATTTCTATCAGGACCGTCTGTGCCTCAACGTGCTGGCGGGTTCAAAGCAGAATGCCAAAGAGATTTGGCAGGCAGCGGAAGGCCATGTGTTGGTGGGCGTGCTGTCAAAAAACTACGCCAGCAACGAAGAAGCGATTGCCGATATGCGCGAGTATGCGGCGCTGATCGATAACGCACTGTCCGTAGGGCTGGGCGCGGGCGATCCCAATCAGTCGGCGATGGTGAGTGAAATCTCCGCGGTGCTGCAACCACAGCACGTCAACCAGGTGTTTACCGGTGTGGCAACCAGCCGTGCGCTGCTGGGCCAGAACCAAACCGTCGTGAATGGATTGATCTCCCCGACCGGCACGCCGGGTTTGGTGAAGATCTCCACCGGGCCGCGCAGTTCGCAGGTTGAGGATGCGATTGTGCCAATCGACAGCGCGATTGCCATGCTGCAAGACATGGGCGGCAGCTCAGTGAAATACTTCCCCATGGGCGGTTTGAAAGCGGTGAATGAGTACCGTGCGGTGGCGGAAGCCTGCGCGCGTCACGACTTCTGGCTGGAACCGACTGGCGGTATCGATCTCAATAATTTCGAAGCCATTGTGCAAATTGCGCTCGATGCAGGCGTAAGCAAAGTTATCCCGCACGTCTATAGTTCGATCATTGATAGCGCCACCGGCGACACGCGCATTGACGATGTGCGTCAGCTTCTGGCAACGTGCAAAAAATTGCTGTAACACATCAGTACAGGTGAGGCTCCGTGAGATTTCCCAATCAGCGACTGGCACAACTTTTCGCTGCGCTACAAAACGAAACGCTGCCGCAGGATGAGCTGGCGCGCCGCTTTTCTGTTTCCACGCGCACGGTGCGCACCGATATCACCGCGCTGAATGCGCTGCTAGAGCAACACGGCGCGCAGTTCGTGCTGGCGCGCGGCGCGGGCTATCAACTGAAGATTGACGACGTGGTGCGTTTCGACCGCTTGCAGGAAGAGAGCGCCGCGCCGTTGCGCGTGCCGCGCACTTCGCAGGATCGCGTGCGCTATCTGTTGACGCGTTTCCTCACCGCCGCCTATTCCCTCAAGCTGGAAGATTTGTCGGAAGAGTGGTTTGTCAGCCGCGCGACCTTGCAAAGTGATATGGCGGAAGTGCGCGAGTGGCTCGGCCGCTATCATCTCAATATTGAAACCAAACCGCGTTACGGCATGAAGCTGTTTGGCAGCGAGGCGGCGATCCGCACCTGCCTGACGGATTTACTCTGGCAGATCGATCAGGTGACGCCAGACAGCCCGCTGCTGACGGTTGAAGCATTGCACAGCGGCATGCTGGATCAGTTAAAGCCACTGCTGGAACACTGCTTCGCTCAGCACGCGATTCGCCTTAGCGATGAGGGGGAACGCTATCTGCAAATCTACTGCGCCGTGGCGATACGCCGCATCAGCGAGGGTTTTCCCCTTAACGATCCCGGCGCAGAAGATGTCGGTGATGAAGTGCGTGAAGCGGCGCAGGATTTGGTGAACCTGATGCGACCGCTGGTGGGCAAACCGATCTCGCAGGCGGAAGAAAACTGGTTGCGCGTCAATATTGCTGCGCGCCAGATCCAGGCATTAGCACCTAGCACCATCAATGCCGATGACGCTGATGCGCTGGTCGATTACTTGCTGAATTACATCAACACCCATTACAACTACCGGCTCCAGCAGGATGAACAACTGCGCGCCGATCTGCTCACCCATATCAAGACCATGATCACTCGGGTCCGCTACCAAATCCATATTCCGAATCCCTTGCTGAGCAACATCAAACAGCACTATCCAATGGCGTATGACGTGACGCTGGCGGCGGTGACCAGCTGGGGCAAGTACACGCCTTACAGCATCAGCGAAAACGAGATTGGCTTCCTGGTGCTGCACATCGGCGTCGGGCTGGAACGCCACTACGATGTCGGCTATCAGCGCCATCCGCAGGTGCTGCTGGTGTGTGACAGCGGCAACTCCACGCTGCGCATGATTGAGGCGCTGCTGCTGCGCAAATATCCGCAATTAGTGGTCACGGCGCGTTTGTCGCAGCGTGATTATGAGATGCGCGCGCACATCGACGAAGACTTCGTGATATCTACTGCGCGTCTCAGCGAGAAGAACAAGCCGATTGTGGTGATGTCGCCGTTCCCGACTGAGTTCCAGCTTGAGCAGTTGGGTAAGCTGGTGCTGGTGGATCGCACCCGTCCGTACATGCTGGAGAAGTACTTCGATGCGCAGCACTTTATGGTGCTGGATAAGCCGATGTCACAGTCGGCGCTGTTCGGTGTGTTGTGCGAGCAGCTGGAGCGGGAAGGGTATGTGGATGCCGATTTTTATCCATCGGTTGAAGAGCGTGAAGCGATAGTCAGCACGCTGCTTGGCGAAGGTATCGCGCTGCCGCACTCGCTGGGATTACTGGCGAAGAAAACCGTGGTCTACACCGTGCTGGCACCGCATGGCGTGAGCTGGGGTGATGAAACGGCATCGGTGATTTTCCTGCTGGCGATCAGCAAAAGCGAATACGAAGAGGCGATGGCGATTTACGATCTGTTCGTGACCTTTTTGCGCGAAAGGGCGACCGCACGGCTGCGGGATTGTGGCGATTTCGTCAGTTTTAAAGCGGTGGCGATAGATTGTTTGAGCAGGATGTGAGGGGAGCGTTGGTCTTTCACCCTCACCCCAGCCCTCTCCCGCAAGCGGGCGAGGGAATGTTTAGGGGGTGCACCGTTATCACTCCAGTGCTGGGTCGGCCCCCTCTACCGCTTGCGGGAGAGGGCTGGGGTGAGGGAGTCAGCACGCACCACCCTAACCGCGCTTCGCCAGTAACCGCGGGATCTCACGCAAACACCACGCCTTGGCCTCACCCATACTGTCGCGGCGCCACGCCATAATAATATCCACTTCACGCGTGTATTCGGCACTGACCACTCGCAGACGCCCTTCGGCGATATCCTGCTCTACCATCGGGTAGGGCATGGTAGCGACACCCAATCCTGCCAGCAGCGCACGGCGTTTGTCGTCCATGCTACTGACCGTCAGGCGCTGCTGTTTATCCAGCAACTGCACGGTTAAAACCGGACGCTCGCGCGCGGTATCCGCTACGGCAATACCGCGATACTTCACGCGGGTCACTTCGGACAGCGGCTCGGCTTCCTGATGAATCGGATGATCCGGACTCGCCACGTACACGCTCATGATGCTGTACAGTTTGCGGGTGTTGATTTCGGTCGAGGCGCGAAAATGCATATCTGGCGCAATCACGATATCGGCGCGGCCCTGTTCCAGACGCTCCCACGCGCCCGCCAGCACTTCAGTGACCAGCGAAATCTGCGTATTGGCTTTTTCCGCCAGTTTCTCGACGATGGGGAACAGCAGATTGGTGGGGATCAGCGCTTCCGCCACAATGGTGAGATGGGTTTCCCAACCGCGCGCAAGGGCTTCGGCATCGGTGGTGAGTTTATCGGCCGCTTCCAGTAGCACGCGACCGCGCTCCAACAGCATGCGTCCTACATTGGTAAATTTGGTGCGGTGGCCAGAGCGGTCAAACAGCACTACGTCCAGTTCCTCTTCCAGCTTCTGCATGGTATAGCTCAATGCAGACGGAACACGACCCAGTTCATCGGCCGCTGCGGCAAAGCTGCCACGACGATCAATAGCATCCATCACACGTAAAGCTTCGAGGGTTAACGCGCGGTCTTTTGCCATGCCGGTTCTCTGTCAGTAAATTTGAACATGCCCGGCAGATTAACTGGCTTACAATCTGGCGTCCAGCCTTTTACCATTGGCGTATAAAGCCTGCGTTCGATTATCACCGCAGAGCGTCGGAGGTAATTCATGATGACAACCCGCTGCGCGTCCGCATGTGGCCAAGCCGATTTCGGTTGGTTGCAGGCGCGATACAGCTTCTCTTTTGGCCACTATTTTGATCCTAAAATGATGGGCTACGCGTCATTGCGCGTGCTCAACCAGGAAGTGCTGGCGCCGGGTGCCGCGTTTCAGCCGCGTAGCTATCCGCAAGTCGATGTGCTGAACCTGGTGCTGCAAGGCGAAGCGGAATACCGCGACAGTGAAGGGAATCATCTGATCGCCAACGCCGGGGAAGCAATGCTGTTATCCACGCGTCAGGGCGTGAATTACAGCGAAATCAATCTTAGCAAAGATCGGCCCCTTACGCGTATGCAACTGTGGCTGGCCGCTTGCCCCGAGCGTGAAAATCCGCTGCTGCAGAAAATGACGTTGCCGGAACAAACCTGCTTGCTGCTGGCTTCGCCGGATGGTGCCGAAGGTAGCCTGCAACTACGCCAACAGGTCTGGGTGCATCAGGTGACGCTGGCTCCCGGTGAGCACTACACGGTGAAATTGCATGGCGCACGCGCGTATCTGCAATCGATTCACGGTTCACTGGATCTGCAAGCAAACAGTGCCAATCAGGAACGACTCGGCTGTGGTGATGGGGCGTTTTTGAGTGAAGAGAACCAGATTACGTTACAGGCAAAAACGCCGTTGCGTGCGCTGGTGATTGACCTTCCGGGATGAAAAAGGCAGCCGATAGAGGCTGCCCTGATTTGATAAAGAGGCGCACCGTTGTGCGCCTTTTATTTTGCCGTTACTTCAGAATGGTAAAGGCTGTGGTCACGTGCTTCACGCCGCTGACACGGCTGGCCACATCCGCTGCAGCTGCCGCTTCTTGCTGTGTCACCAGGCCCAGCAAGAACACCTCACCATTTTCGGTGGTCACTTTCACGTTAGATGATTTCACCTGATCGCTGCCCAACAGCTGGGAACGAATTTTGGTGGTGATCCAGGTATCAGAAGAGGAGGTCCCGAGGCTGACTTTCTGGCCGGTACGGATTTCGTTATAGACTTCGGTGGCACCATCGACGCCCATGGCGATCTGTTTCGCGCGGCTCGCCAGATCGGCAGACGGTGACTGGCCGGTCAGCAGCACTTTGCCTTGATACGCGGTGACGACCACACGCGCCTGGTTTTTGATTTGTTCATCTTTCGCCAGCGCGTTAGTGACACGTAACTCCAGCGTACCATCATCCACCTGGGTACCTACGGTACGGGGATCGGTGGCCGTTTTGGTGGCGACAGCGGCACCGCCCGCGACAACGGCGACACAGCCCTGCAGCAGCATGGCGGTTAACAGAATGGCGACAGCGTTCAATGCTTTCATTTGAGCTCCTTCAGTCATTCCTGGTGTGGGAACAAAGTGTTATCAATCAAATCGCACAGGCAATTCAGCGTCAGCATATGCATTTCCTGAATGCGTGCGCTGCGATGTGACGGAATGCGAATTTCCACATCGTGCGGACCCAGCAGGCCCGCCAGCTCACCGCCGTCATGGCCGGTCAGCGCGACGATAGTCATATCGCGAGTAACCGCAGCTTCAACCGCTTTGACAATATCGCGGGTGTTACCACGGGTTGAAATGGCCAGCAGCACATCACCGGCCTGACCAAGCGCGCGAACCTGCTTGGCATAAATCTCATCATGAAGACGATCGTTACCAATCGCCGTCAGCATCACGTTATCAGCACTCAGTGCCAATGCAGGCAGGCTGGGGCGCTCGGTCTCAAAACGATTGATCATGCTGGCGGCGAAATGCTGCGCGTTGGCCGATGACGCACCGTTGCCGCAGCTCAGGATTTTGTTACCGTTCAGCAGCGACTGCACCAGCGTCATGGCCGCGCGGGAAATGGCATCCGGCAGCGCTTCCGCAGCGGCGATTTGAGTCTGAATACTTTCGGTAAAACACGCTTTAATTCTGTCCTGCACAAGACCACCTGGTTCTATCCATCGGCATTAAAGGCATCGGGCAGCCACTCCAGCTCGCGCCCGGTAATGGCAATGATGTCAAAACGGCAATTCACCGTATCGAAACTGCCGCCGCGTGCCAGTAACCACAGTGCGGCGGTACGCAGCAGCTTTTGTTGTTTCTGGCGAGTGACACTGGCAGCCGCACCGCCATATCGCGCATCACGCCGATAGCGCACTTCTACAAACACCCAGCAGTCGGCATCGCGCATGATCAGGTCAATTTCCCCGCTGCGACACCGCACATTGCTGGCGACCCACTGCAGCCCGGCGCGCTCCAGATAGCGACGCGCCTGCTGCTCCTGCTCAGCGCCAATGCGCTGGCGGTTTACTGCACCGGAACGATTTGTCCCTGACGATACTGGTTCCATGCCAACTTCCTGTTGATCACGCAATCCGTGTCGGCGTTCAGTTTGCCCGTGTTGCCATCAATGGCAAAACCCGGCACCTGACGCATCTGGTTAAAGTGATTCGCCAGCGTCCAGGCATCAATGCCCATCGCATAGAGACGAACCAGCGAATAATCGTTGTTAAACGACTTCGCCGCTTGCTGCATCAGGCCAGGATTGCTCCCGGAGAGCAGCGGAATATCGCTGAATTGCAGACCATCCATTTCCAGACGGAAATCAGGGCCTGCACCGGCCTGCGCACTGCGTGAGCTGGCATAAAGCGCGATGTTATTGCGGCTGCTGGTACGCATCGCAATCATCGGCTTGATCAGTTGCAGCTCATCCTGGCTGGCAACGATATACACCGCATCGATGCTGCCGCTGCTGGCATCTGCCGTTGGTGCTGGCGTCGTGGTTTGCGGAGCCGGAATGGTCAGGCCCGCCACGGCTACGCCCGCAGCTTGTGGCTGCTCCACGGTCAGTGGCGTGCCACTCAGTGCGATACCTGCACCGCTATTGATACCCTGTTTCAGCTCAGAAACGCCACCAAAACGTTGTTGCAGCACGGTGGAACCGCCGAGTTTCTGCCACTCCTGGGCAAAGGCTTTGCTCACACGGTCGCCATAGCTACTGCGTGGCACCAACAGTAATGGCTGGCGCTTGCCTTGCTCATAGATATGGTGCGCGGCATCACGCGCTTCGTCTTCAGGAGAAAGCGCAAAATAACAAATATTCGGATGGTTCTGGATCTGTTCTGGCTCATTTAACGCCAGAACATTGAGTGGCGTCTGGCTGTTTACCACGGACTCCACTTCATTTTTCAGCAGCGGACCGACCACGATGGTGGCGCCATCCTGCTGTGCCTGCTGCATCACCTGGGCAATCGGCTGGCTGCTGGTGTCATACACTTTGACCTGCGCGTTGCTGTCTGGCTGAGCAGCCGCGGGCTGAGCAGCGGGCTGTGGCTGTTCAGTCTGAGCCGGGGTGTTTGCTGCCATTGCAGGACTAACCACGGTATTGGCTGCGGCGTTGGCATCAACGGGTTGCTGTGCGGCTGGCTGCGCACTGGCATCGGTAGCGGCCGGTGCAGCAGGCGCTGGCTGAGGTGCGGGAGCATTCAGCACGCCATTTTTCGCATCGTTAAAGCCTTTCTGGATGGCATTAGCGAAGACCTGCGCCTGGCCATTCAGCGGTAACAGCAACGCGATAGTGCTGGTGGAGGCTTTGCTGAAATTCTGCACCTGGCTCAGTGCAGTCGGCAGCGTCTTCGCCGCAGGGTTCAGCGGATAGCGCGTCTGCCAGTCTTTGATGGCCGCTTTCAGCATCTGCGGATCCTGGCTGTTGGTGTGCCAGGTGTTCAGCAGATCCAGCCAGCCTTGCAGGGTATTTTCATCGGCATTGATCACCAGGCTGTTCAGCTGATCTTGCGTCATCTGCGTCAGGGCTTGCCAGGTGGCGTCAATATTGCTCTGGTGGTCGGCACCTTGCAGCAGCGGTTCCTGAGCGATATAGGCGCGTAGCAACGCGAGTGAAGGGCGATTCTGCGCCGCCGCGATTTGCAGCGCGTAGTAGCGCACTTGTTGATCCTGAGACAGACCGTCGGTTTTCACCTGACCGAGTTGCTGCTGGGCACCACCAAAATCTTGCTGACCAATCTGCATCTGAGCACGCAGTAATAGCAGCTCTTGCTGCTGTACAGCAGAGAGCTGTTGCGGCAGTTGAGCGATCTGATCGTTAGCCTGAGGATACTTTCCTTCCTTCAATAGGGCACGGATGGCAAGTAATTGCCAGTCGGTCTTGCTATCATCGCTGCTTTGTTGCACCTGCTGCAGATAATAGTCAGACCGGCCAGTTGCCGGGCCCTGAATATTGACGTTGGAGGTTTGCTGCGGTCCCTGACCGCTACACGCGGCTAAAATTAGCCCAGCGAGAAGAACAGGTACAAAGCGTCCTGCTTTATGACGTACGACTTTTGAAGGAAGCATACTGTATCCAGTGATGTTTTTTTCAAGATGCTCAATATTAAATCGGCAATTCGGATGAAACAATGAAACAACTCGATCGGGCAGAGATTTCTGCCAGCACGCTCTATATCGTTCCTACCCCGATCGGTAACCTGGGTGATATCACGCAGCGTGCGCTGACGGTGCTTGCGAGCGTCGATCTGGTCGCAGCGGAAGATACACGTCATACCGGGCTGTTGCTACAACATTTCGCCATCAATGCGCGACTGTTCGCACTTCACGACCACAACGAACAACAGAAAGCAGAGGTGTTGTTAGCCAGGCTGCAGGAAGGCCAGAGCATTGCACTGGTCTCGGATGCGGGCACGCCGTTAATCAACGATCCGGGCTATCATCTGGTGCGTCGCTGCCGTGAAGCAGGTGTGCGCGTGGTTCCGTTGCCGGGTGCCTGCGCGGCGATTACAGCATTAAGCGCGGCGGGGTTACCGTCAGATCGTTTCTGTTACGAAGGGTTTCTGCCCGCCAAAAGCAAGGGACGTTGTGATGTGCTGCGGTCTCTTGAGAATGAACCCCGCACCCTGATTTTTTATGAATCCACCCACCGTTTGCTCGATAGCCTGCAAGATATGGTGAGCGTATGGGGCGCGGATCGCTATGTGGTGCTGGCGCGCGAAATCACCAAAACCTGGGAAACTATTCAGGGCGCGCCGGTGGGTGAACTGCTGGCTTGGGTGCTGGAAGACGAAAATCGCCGCAAAGGCGAGATGGTGCTGATTGTTGAAGGCCATAAGGCAGATGAAGAAGCCTTGCCTGCTGAAGCGCTGCGCACGCTGGCTCTGCTCCAGAGCGAGCTGCCGCTGAAAAAAGCGGCAGCGCTGACAGCGGAAATTCATGGTGTTAAGAAAAACGCACTCTACAAGTACGCCCTGGAGCAGCAAGAGGCGTGACAAACGCTGACGGATCGCCTATTATCCCGCGCCGAAGCTGACCAGACAGTCGCCGCTTTGTCGTCGTCCTCTTTCGGGGGGAGACGGGCAGAGGGGAGGAAAGTCCGGGCTCCATAGGGCAGGGTGCCAGGTAACGCCTGGGGGGCGCAAGCCTACGACCAGTGCAACAGAGAGCAAACCGCCGATGGCCCAGTAATGGGATCAGGTAAGGGTGAAAGGGTGCGGTAAGAGCGCACCGCGCGGCTGGCAACAGTTCGTGGCACGGTAAACTCCACCCGGAGCAAGGCCAAATAGGGGTTCACAAGGTACGGCCCGTACTGAACCCGGGTAGGCTGCTTGAGCCAGTGAGCGATTGCTGGCCTAGATGAATGACTGTCCACGACAGAACCCGGCTTATCGGTCAGTTTCGACTTTTTAATGGAAAAACCCCGCCTCGGCGGGGTTTTTGCTTTCTGGGACAAGATGAATGACTGTCCACTCCTCTTTCTATGAAAAGAACGCGGCTTATCGGTCAGTTTCGACTTCTTTATGGAAAAACCCCGCCTCGCGGTTTTTTTGCTTTTATTTGTGCTCGTTTCCCAGACCACATTTAATAAATAGCGCCCATCGTAAAGAAATGAAAATCCACCCTAAATCTAACGGCCATATGCCAGAATAAGCGCGTGTTTAACTACCGAGGACAATTATTCATCCACATCGATGAAAAGCAACAACGTGGATAAGTTGTAAAATTATGGACAAAATGAACGCCCCAATGATGGCTATTTTTACTGACCTTCCTGAACACTTCCACTGCTCGATCTACGACCAGCACTGGCGCTTCGCGCTTTAGCGTCACACTCTCCTTATTTAAAAATATTCTTAAATTTCTCACGCGATTATTCCGCGTGATGGCTATCTATTTCTCTTAAGGAGAGAAAGTATGCGTTATTGGATTTTATTAGTTTTAGCCATCCTGGCTGAAATTACCGGCACGCTTTCGATGAAATGGGCCAGCGTCAATGACAATCAATCTGTTTTTATTTTCATGCTGGTGATGATTGCGCTTTCCTATATTTTCTTATCGTTTGCCGTAAAACGTATCGCGCTTGGCGTGGCTTACGCCATGTGGGAAGGGATCGGCATTCTGTTTATTACGCTGTTCAGCGTGATGTTGTTTGATGAAAGCTTATCGGTGATGAAAGTGGCCGGCTTAATTACGCTGGTGGCAGGGATTGTGTTGATCAAATCCGGCACTTTGGCGCGCAAGGAGCGACAACATGGCCACGTTTAATGCTGTGCACCTTGCCTGGCTGGCACTGGCGATTGGGTTGGAGATCATCGCAAACATCTTTCTGAAATACTCCGATGGATTCCGCCGCCCGCTGTATGGCCTGCTGTCTCTCACTGCCGTGCTGGCGGCATTCAGTGCCTTGGCACAAGCGGTAAAAGGAATCGATCTTTCGGTGGCGTATGCCCTATGGGGTGGTTTCGGGCTGGTCGTGACCGTCGCTGCAGGTTGGGTGCTGTTTGGCCAGCGGCTGAACCGCATTGGCTGGCTGGGCGTCGGATTGTTGATTGCGGGGATGGTGCTGATTAAGTTTGCTTAAGCGGGTAAATGCGCCCTCATCCTAACCTTCTCCCGCATGCGGGAGAAGGGAATGACCGAGCGGTTATCAGCCATGAACACATTCTGCCAAACCGCACAAAACAGTCCTGTCTTCCTGTGAAGGGTACCAAACCGCACACAACAGTTCCCTCTCCCTGTGGGAGAGGGCCAGGGTGAGGGCACCCAGCCGTACTATCCTCAGCCGCGGCCGTGCGGCTCATCCCAGTCAAATGCCGGGCCCAGCGAAATCACGCCGCTCGGATTGATGGTTTTGTGGCTGCAATAGTAGTGATGGCGAATGTGCGGCAGGTTCACGGTATCGGCAATACCTGGCATCTGGTAGATATCACGCAGGAAGCCGCTGAGATTGCGGTAATCACTGATACGGTGGCGGTCACATTTAAAGTGAGTGACGTAAACCGGATCAAAGCGCACCAGCGTCGTCCACAAGCGCAGGTCGGCCTCGGTGAGACGGTCGCCTGTCAGATAGCGATGCTGCCCAAGGATCTGCTCCAGCCGTGCCAGCGAATGAAACAGCGCCGTTACTGATTCATCATAGGCTGCCTGGGAAGTGGCAAAGCCGCTTTTGTACACGCCGTTGTTGACCGTGTCGTAAATCCAGCCGTTCAGCTCATCAATCTTGTCGCGTAATTCAATCGGGTAGTAATCACCTGCGCGCGCGCCCTGCGCATCAAAGGCGCTGTTGAGCATGCGAATGATATCGGCAGATTCATTACTGACAATGGTGTGCTGCGTTTTGTCCCAGAGCACCGGCACGGTGACGCGCCCTGTGTAGTGGGGATCGGCATGCAGATAGAGTTGATACAGGAATTCGTTCTGGTAAAGCGAGTCACCGGTGGCGTCCGGGAAATCATCATCGAAGGTCCAACCGTTTTCCAGCATCAATGGATGCACCACCGATACGGAGATCATCTCCTCCAGCCCTTTTAACTGACGCATCAACAGCGTGCGGTGTGCCCACGGGCAAGCAAGAGAAACGTACAAATGATAACGGTCACGTTCGGCGGCAAAGCCTTCTTTGCCGGTGGGGCCGGCATGGCCATCAGCGGTGACCCAGTTGCGCCAGACTGCTTCTGTGCGTTTGAAGCGGCCACCGGTTGACTTCGTATCGTACCAGGTGTCATGCCAGACACCGTCAATCAGCTGTCCCATAAGCCCTCCATAAAGAAAAAGGGCGAGGAATATCCTCGCCCCTGCAAATCAGTATATGTGTTCTGACAATGCTTGTGTGCTTAGCGTGCGGCAGCCGGAGCGAAACGCGCACGAATCAGACGATCAATGCTGTAAGCGCCTGGACCTACCAGACCCAACACCAGGAAACCACCGGCGATGGACAGGTTTTTCATGAACATCAGCTGGTTAACACCTTCCGCGAAGTTGCTGTGGAACAGGAACGCGGTCAACAAGGTGAAGCCAGCGGTGAACAGCGCAGTGAAACGGGTCAGTAAACCGAACAGAATCGCCAGACCGCCGCCGAACTCCAGCAGGATAACCAGTGGCAGCAGGAAGCCAGGGACGCCCATTGACTGCATATATTGTGCGGTACCCGCATAACCGGTGATTTTGCCCCAGCCTGCAGTGATGAACAGAATGGTCATTAATACACGTGCCAGCAACAGGCCTGAGTCTTCGAATTTTTTCATCATTTACTCCAACAAGAATTATGAAGCAGGTTGTTGGCCTGCAAGGTTTTAATCCCGCTGAACCGGATGTAAAAGTTCGTTGGGCTGATGGAGGGAGATGATAGTCGCAGGATGGAACAGTTGTAAGCGAGATAAACTGTCAATGTTGTTCAGGAATTCTGATGAAGAAAAACCGAATCAATTAGATCCGGTTTGAAATGAAGGAATTAGCGAGGTTCGAGCGTGGATTTGATCATGCGCCAGGTGCTCCACAAGCCAAAACCGCGTTTTGCCCAACGCAAAATACGGTTAGGGCTGCGGATAGACCAGATTGCTAACGCGCTGCTGCCAATCGCCAGATAGCGGCGCATGCTGATCAGCGTTAACCAACCGCGATCGTACTGCGCAGTGCTATCCAGCCAGTCCCGGCGACCCGCGCTGAGATCGAGGCGCTGCTGCTGCACCTGGTTAAGCAGTTCATGGATGCGCGCTTCACGTTCGCGGCGGCTCATGAGCGATGCTCCTCCAGCAGCTTGCGATCGGTTTCAAGTTCTTTACGCGTGTGGCGCAGCAGCGTGGACTGACGAGACTTATGCAGCGTCCACAAACCAAATATCAACGCCAAGGCAAACAGCACTGCGGTGGTAATGCCTATCGCCATCAGCCGATATTGCGCATCCACCGCCCAGATGATCAGCACCATCAGGCTCATTAAACCGAAAGCGGTAAACAGCATGGTCAAACCAATCATCAGCAGCATCTGAATCAGATTGGCTTTTTCCTCTTCCAGCTCCGCAATCGCAAGCCGGACACGCGTTTCCACCATGCCTACCAGCGTGGTGACAATGCGCTGACCAATGTTGAAGACCCCTTTGCCTGGGCCGTGGCTCTGACTATCGCTCATATCAACGACGTGAGATCAGGATGCCGATCAGCACACCGACAGCAGCACCGATGCCCACGCCGTGCCACGGGTTATCGCGCACATACTCATCGGCTTTCTCCGCAGCTTCACGGGTGGTCTGCGCGATACGCTCGCCAGAATCCCCCAGACGCTCACGAGAACTCTCAATCGCACCACGCGCTTTGCTACGCAGCTTATCCAGCTCAGTTTTGGATTTATCCGCTGAACTGCTCAGGACTTCTTCCAGGGTGTCAGCAAGGTTTTTCAATTCCGCACGCAGATGTTCAGATGTAGTGTCTTTAGACATGAAGTTCTCCATTATACCCTTCATACTTCAAGCTGCAGGTGCGTTGGCTACGTGCATTCACCTCAGTCACTTACATCAGTAAGCTCCTGAGGATTCAGGCACTTGCCGCCTTCCTGAAGCTCGAATTATTTTGGGTATACATCATTTATTTAAGTCCGATTAGTAGGGCTCAGCTTCCAGCTTTTTCAGCTCGTGCTGTGCCTCTTCTAGCTTACGTTCGCGCTTTTCAATCTTGTCTTTGTCGCCATCCTGACGTTCTTCCTTCAACTCTCGCTCACGTTCAGCAATTTTATGCTTCTGCGCTTCGATGCGTTCGCTGTGGGCAGATTTCAGTTTCTCATCGGTGCAGCTGGCACGGACTTCAGTCAGCGCGCGCTCCAGCCCGGTGACCCGGCGCTGATTATCATGCTGTTTAGCCATGTCGATCTCGCGCTGAATGTCATGCTCTTTTTGCAGACACAGTGATTCAGCCGCCAGCAGCGAACCGGAGAGAGAGAACAGAATAGCACCCAGCAGTAATTGTTGTTTCATCAGGCTTTTACCTTCCATTGTTGATGACCTGCCGCAAACCGGGCAGGAATGGCATCCCAGCTTGTCATAACGCACGCTTCCTTAAGGATAGACATCGGACGAAAAAATTCAAAGAAGACGCGGGGATAGCGAGGATTGATTCACCGTCTGGCTTATCGCCAGACGGAGGAATGTTAGCTGTAAGTGGGACGATTGGCGTCAGGAACCTGCTGCGAAGCTTGTGGCCCACTGGCCACCACGAACCCTTGTGGCAGCAGGCGTCGCAGCACTTTCTGTGCCGCTAAACTCTGCTCTTCATTCTCAAAATGAATCACTAGCGCATCGCCAGAAGGCGTAATACTTTTGATACGTACGCCTTGCGCGGTGAGTTGCTGATAAAGATAAAAACCATCGGGCAAATTGGTGCCGCTATGAGCAACACGGATTTGCACCACGGCTTCATGTTGCAGTAACGAAGGCGCAAAAATCACGGTCAGCACTGCCAACGCACCGGCAAATACCCAAGGCAGTATGCGCTTGGGGAATCCACGCAACTTGATCATGACTGTGAATTCCCATTACGTGATGCCTGGCGTTTACGCCACAGTACAACCAGAGAACCCACCAACCCAATCACCAGCAACACTAACGGCAGCAGCATCAGGCAGAACATCAGCTCATCTTCGTAGCGGCGGAAAATCGGGGTTTTACCCAGCGCAAAGCCGAGCACGGTTAGGATCAGCACCCACAAGAAGCCGCTCACCCAGTTGAAGAACTGGAAACGCGCATTGCTCAAGCCAGAGAGCCCGGCAATGGTAGGCAACAGCGTACGCACAAAGGCAATAAAGCGGCCGATCAACAGCGCCGATAAGCCGTGGCGGTGGAATAATTTATGGGCGCGCTGATGATATTGCGCGGGTAAATGTGAGAGCCATTTTTGCACGGTGGGGGTGTTGCCGAGCCATCGGCCCTGTATATAACTCACCCAACAACCGAGGCTGGCGCCGGTGGTCAGCACCAGCAATGTTAACGGGAAACCCATGGTGCCTTTGGCGATTAACACGCCAACAAGAATTAACAGGCTATCACCGGGAAGAAATGCGGCAGGTAGCAGGCCGTTCTCCAGAAACAGGATCATGAACAGCAAACCGTATATGGCCCACACCAGCGTGGGGTCGGAGAGCATTTCGTAATCCTGCTGCCACAGGGCATGCAGCAATGCTTTCAAAATATCCATCAATCGTTCCTGAACATCATTGTTAAACGTGCCCGTGAGGGGCTGAGGCGCAGGCTGGTTTGGTTATACATTTTAGGTATGCAGCCCATGCGGGGTTTCCGGATCCATCCAGAATAGATTGTTAAATCAGCGACTTTTTAAAGCCCTGTCGCAAAGGGTAAGAAAAGGGCGATAACTGTAACAAAAATCACGCTAGTCAGACAGTGTAAAGTGGCTGCCGTACAGGAGTTTTACCTTTTGACGCAGATGGTCAAAAGGAGCTTTACATGAGCTGACATTATTGCAGATTAACTGACTAATTCGCCTGGAAATGCAGCAGAATCAATGTGAATTGTCACTACCTTCCGGCAGGATGACGGGATTTTCCGCAAACATGTAACGGTCAACATTGAATTCAAAATCATCGGCTGTGGCGTTAAACAGCATCTGTTTAGTATTTTCCAGGTGCTGCCACATTGCCAGCTTGCTGGCGGCGGGATCTTTGCGCATCAGTGCTTTCAAAATCTGGTCATGATCGTCGCACCAGCTGGTGATATTGCGCGCATCGATATGTTCGTGCAGTTTCAGCCAATAGGGGTTGTGCAGGCGGTGCAGCCACATCTTTTCAACAATCGCGGCTAATGCACTGTTTTGTGTGGATTGCGCAATACGCACATGGAAATGCATATCCCATTCGGAATCACGTGAGTGATCTTCATGACGCGCTTTTTCCTGGATCGCCATCAACGCCATAATATCCTGACGCGTGACTTGCGTGGCGGCGAATTCGGCCACGTTGCTCTCAATCAGCTGGCGGGCTTGCAGCAGCTCGAAGGGTCCAAAGCTGGCAAATTCCAACTGGCTCGGGGTGGTTTCACGATTCTGCTGCTGATTGCTGACGACGTGAATGCCTGAGCCTTTACGCACTTCAACGTAACCTTCCACTTCCAGCATAATGATCGCTTCACGCACCACCGTACGGCTGACTTCCATCTCTTCAGCGATCAAACGTTCAGCAGGCAGTTTATCGCCCACGCGATAATCGTCTGCTTCAATCCGGCGTTTGAGTTCACTGGCGAGTTGTTGGTAAAGACGACGGGATTCGTTCAGATCCATTGCGCGGTTCGCTGTAGTGGTGGAGGTTGAGTTGTTATACCACTTTGGCGGAACGGAGGAAATGGGCTGGCAGACACCAGCCCGAGGAGATTAACTGCGCGCGGTGGCCGGTTGCGCCATGTGCGCATCATCCAGTTCAGACACCGGTTGATTTTTCAGTACCGTCCAGATAACGCAGGCACCCAGCAAATCAAACACGGCCAGTGCGGCGAACAGCGGGCTAAAGCCTAAGGTATCGGCCAGTGCGCCGACCACCAGAGCAAACAATGTGCTGGCGGTCCAGGCTGCCATGCCGGTCAAACCGTTGGCGGTTGCCACTTCATTACGCCCAAACACATCGGAAGAGAGAGTAATCAGCGCGCCAGACAGGGCCTGATGAGCAAAACCACCGACGCACAATAATCCAATCGCGACATAAGGGCTGGTAAACAAGCCGATGGTGCCCGGCGCAATCATCAGCACTGCGCCCATGGTGACGACCAGTTTACGTGAGACGATGAGGTTGACGCCAAACCAGCGCTGGAACAGTGGTGGCAAATATCCGCCGACAATACAGCCCAGGTCCGCGAACAGCATCGGCATCCAGGCAAACATAGCGATCTCTTTCAAATTGAAGCCATAAACTTTGAACATAAACAGCGGGATCCACGCGTTAAACGTGCCCCAGGCTGGTTCTGCAAGGAAGCGCGGCAGAGCGATACCCCAAAACTGGCGGTTGCGCAGAATCTGGCGGGCGGACATTTTGCTGTTGTTGCCAGTCTGATGCTGTACTTCCTGTCCCGCGATAATGTAATGACGCTCTTCTTCACTCAGCTTGGTTTGTTGCTTTGGATGCTTATAAAACACCAGCCAACACAGTGCCCACACCATGCTCAACACGCCGGTGATGATAAACGCCATTTGCCAGCTGTGTGCCATAATCGCCCACACCACCAGCGGCGGTGCCAGCATCGCTCCTATCGACGAACCCACGTTAAAGTAGCCCACCGCGACGGAACGCTCTTTCGCCGGGAACCATTCGCTACTGGCTTTCAGGCCCGCAGGAATCATTGCGGCTTCCGCTGCACCGACCGCACCGCGCGCCAGCGCAAAACCGCCCCAGCTGCCCGCCATCGCCGTGGCCGCGCAGAAGATTGCCCACAGCACGGCGAATACCGCATAGCCGATTTTGGTACCCAGTAAGTCCAGCACATAACCGGCCACGGGCTGCATCACGGTGTAGCACGCCGAATAGGCGGCAACGATATACGAGTATTGTTGTGTGGTAATGCCAAGCTGGGTTTCCAGCGTGGGTGCGGCAACCGCGATGGTATTGCGCGTGAGGTAGCCGAGTATGGTGCCCAGCGTCACCAGCCCAATCATGTACCAGCGTAGCCCTTTGATCTTACGCATCATTAACCTCTTCCAGTCTGTCGTAATGCTTGCCATTAAAGAGTCAGGCGCACTGCTGTGCGCACTCGGGCGGCCTTGACGAGCAGACCCGCCGCCTTGTTGTTATGCGCTGTGCCATTACGATCGGCATCAACGAGGCGAGAGGTTAACTTGTTATACAACTTTAAAAGTTGAATGCCATCACAAAAACCCTGCATGCCGTGTGAGTTCATTTAAAAAGCCGCTACAACAGCAGGTTAGTGCATTAATGCTGGCTATTTCGTCCATATACCCACAGTGAAACTGTCATTATTGTGAGATGCATCGCAAACAATTTTGCCGATTTGCAAAATTGGTATGATAACTTTGAGTCAGAAGCCAACAGGCACCAAACATGAGGAAGCAGGTATGTCGCGTTTTATGAGTGAAGATTTTCTCCTCGATAGCGAGTTCGCCCGTCGTCTGTACCATGACTACGCCAAAGATCAGCCGATTTTCGACTATCACTGTCATTTACCCCCGCAGCAGATTGCCGAAAATTATCGCTTCACCAACCTCTATGACATCTGGCTGAAGGGCGATCACTACAAGTGGCGGGCGATGCGTGCCAACGGCGTGCCGGAAGCACTGTGCACGGGCGCAGCCAGCGATCAGGATAAGTTCAACGCCTGGGCCCGCACGGTGCCACATACTATTGGGAATCCGCTGTATCACTGGACGCACCTCGAACTTCGCCGTCCGTTTGGTATTACTGATGTGCTTTTGAATGAGCAAAGCGCCGATCGCATCTGGCAGCAGTGCAACGAATTACTGGCTCAGGATGCCTTTAGCGCACGCGGCATCATGCAGCAGATGAAGGTGAAAATGGTCGGTACCACCGACGATCCACTGGACGATCTCCAGCATCACCGCACGCTGGCGAACGATGCCAGTTTCAGCGTGAAAGTGCTGCCGAGCTGGCGTCCAGATAAAGCCTTCAATATCGAACTCGATACCTTCCTGCCGTGGATCCAGCGTCTGGAGCAGGTCACGGATATCAACGTGCTGCGCTTTGACGATCTGCTGCGTGGCCTCAGCCAACGTCTCGATCATTTTGCCGCACACGGCTGCAAAATCTCCGACCACGCGCTGGATGTGGTGCTGTTTGCCGAAGCGGATGAAAGCACGCTGGATGGCATTCTGGCGCGCCGTCTGCAAGGGACCGCACCATCACAACAGGAAGTCGCGCAATTCAAAACTGCGGTGCTGGTATGGCTGGGCAGCGAATATGCCCGCCGCGGCTGGGCGCAGCAATATCACATCGGTGCGCTGCGTAATGCCAACCAACGCCAGTTCGATATCCTTGGCCCGGACGTCGGTTTCGATTCCATTAACGATGCGCCGCTGGCGATCCCGCTGGCTCGCTTGCTGGATGCGCAGAACCGCAATAATGCGCTGCCAAAAACCATCCTTTATTGCGTCAACCCCCGTGATAACGAAGTGCTGGCGACTATGGCGGGCAATTTCCAGGGGGAAGGGGAGCCGGGCAAGATGCAGTTTGGCTCAGCATGGTGGTTCAACGATCAACTGGATGGTATGCAGCGTCAAATGACGCAGCTGGCGCAAATCGGTTTACTGAGCCGCTTCGTCGGCATGCTCACCGACAGCCGCAGCTTCCTCTCCTACACGCGCCATGAGTATTTCCGTCGTCTGCTGTGCCAGATGATTGGCAATTGGGTGGCACGAGGTGAAGCCCCTGCCGACGAAGCGCTGCTGGGCCAGATGGTGCAGAACATCAGCTTTAACAATGCCCGTGATTACTTCGGCATTGAGTTAGGAGCCTGATGATGCAGCGGCTAAACCGTCACGACTTCCCCGGCGCGCAGTACAGCGAACGCGTTATTCAGTTCGGTGAAGGCAATTTCCTGCGTGCCTTCATTGACTGGCAACTTGACTGGCTCAATCAACATCAGGATACCGATGCGGGCGTGGTGGTGGTGCGGCCGCGCAATCGCGTGGTAGCGGATTCACTGAATCAGCAGGATGGGTTGTACACCACGCTGATCCGTGGCCTGAATGCGGCGGGTGAGCAGGTCAGTGAAACCCGCTTGATCCGCAGCGTGAATCGCGAGATCCAGCCTTATCAGCATTATGACGATTTCCTCGCACTGGCCCGCGCACCGCAGATGCGCTATGTGTTTTCCAATACCACCGAAGCGGGTATTGCGTTTGCTGAGCAGGATCGTCTGGAGGATGCGCCCGCCTCCTCCTTTCCCGGCAAGCTGACGCAATTGCTGTGGGAACGCTTTAACCACTTTGCTGGTGCCGCAGACAAGGGCTGGCTGATCGTGCCCTGCGAGTTAATCGATTATAACGGCGATGCGCTGCGCGATTTGGTGTTGCGCTACATCAAGCACTGGCAGCTTCCCTCCGGGTTTGCACGCTGGGTGCTGGATCACTGCGCGTTTTATAACACGCTGGTGGATCGCATCGTCATCGGTTATCCCGCCGACAGCGCGTCGATATCTGCGCAGTTGGGCTATGAAGATCGCTATCTGGTGGCGGGTGAAGTCTATTACCAGTTTGTGATTCAGGGGCCAGATGCGCTGGCGCAGGAGTTGAAGTTGGATCATCTGGCGCCAGAGGTGAAGTTTGTCGATGATATCACGCCCTACAAAGCGCAGAAGGTGGCGATCCTCAATGGCGCGCATACCGCCATGGTACCGGTGGCGTTTCAGGCGGGGCTGGAGAGTGTCGGCGAAGCGATGGATGACGCTGCCATTGAAGGCTATGTCGATGCGCTGCTACGTGATGAGGTGATCCCGACGCTGGATCTACCCCGCGATGAACTCCACGCCTTTGCCGATGCCGTGCAGCGCCGCTTCCGCAATCCGTTTATCCGCCATGCGCTGCTCTCGATTGCGCTCAATGGCATGACCAAGTTCCGCACCCGTTTGCTGCCGCCGCTGTTGCTGTCACAGCAGCAAACCGGCCAATGGCCAACTCACCTGACCTTCGCGTTTGCCGCGCTGCTGGCGTTTTATCGTGGCGAACAGGGTGAGCAGCACTGGCCTTTACAGGATGACGATCACTGGTTGCAGCAGTTCGCTGAGCTGTGGCCCGCCGTAAACCAAAACAAAATGCCCCCAGAACAGCTGGTGCAGACCGTGCTGAGCAACAGCCAACACTGGGGCGAAGATCTGACTCAGCGGCCCGGACTTGTGGCCGCCATCAGCCAACACCTGCAAAACATCATCGTCCACGGGATGCGGGCGGCGTTGAACCCACTGAGATAACGCTATGCAAGATGCGATAAAAATACATTCACGCGACAACGTGGCGGTGGCGCTGCGGGATTTAGCAGCTGACACCCAGGTTGAAATCGATCATCAGGTCATCACGCTGCAGCATGAAGTAGGGCGCGGCCATAAGTTCGCGCTGACACCGCTGGCAACCGATGCGCTGGTGATCAAATACGGTTTGCCGATTGCCCATGCCACGCGCCCAATTGCTGCAGGGGAAATCATTCACTCCAGCAACGCACGCACCAATCTGAGCGATCTGGATGAATATGCGTATCAGCCAGAATTCCTCACGATTCCGCCCCAGGCGGCTGACCGTGAGGTGCAGATATACCGACGCGCCAGTGGCGAGGTGGGGATCCGCAATGAGCTATGGATTCTGCCCACCGTTGGCTGCGTGAATGGTATCGCCCGGCAAATCCTGTCGCGCTTTATGAAAGAAACCAATGACGCGCAAGGCATTGATGGCGTGCATTTGTTCAGCCACCCGTTTGGCTGTTCACAGCTCGGGCAGGACCATGAGAACACGCGCACCATGCTGCAAAACATGGTGCGTCATCCGAATGCTGGCGCAGTGCTGGTGATTGGCCTGGGCTGCGAGAACAATCAGGTGGATGTGTTCCGCGATACCCTCGGTGGCTTTGACAGCGACCGCGTGCAGTTTATGGAATGTCAGAAGCAGGACGATGAGGTGGAGGCCGGACTTGAGCGGCTGCACGCGCTGTATAACGTGATGCGCGAAGATCAGCGCCAGCCGGGCAAACTCAGCGAACTGAAGTTTGGTCTGGAGTGTGGTGGTTCCGACGGTTTCTCCGGCATCACCGCTAACCCGATGTTGGGCTGTTTCTCCGATCAAATGATTGCTAACGGCGGCACCACGGTGTTGACCGAAGTACCGGAGATGTTTGGCGCAGAGCGCATTCTGATGAGCCGTTGCCGGGATGAAGCCACCTTCGACAAAACTGTGGCGATGATTAACGACTTCAAGCGCTACTTTATCGATCACCAGCAGCCGATTTATGAGAACCCGTCGCCAGGGAACAAAGCGGGCGGCATCACCACGCTGGAAGAAAAGTCCCTCGGCTGTACGCAGAAAGCGGGCCAGAGCCAGGTGGTGGACGTGCTGAAATATGGGGAACGTCTCAACACGCCGGGCTTGAATCTGTTGAGTGCGCCGGGAAATGATGCGGTAGCCACCAGTGCCTTGGCCGGTGCGGGCTGTCATATGGTGCTGTTTACCACCGGTCGCGGCACGCCTTACGGTGGCTTTGTGCCCACGGTGAAGATCGCGACCAACACCCAGTTGGCTGAGAAGAAGCCGCACTGGATTGATTTTAACGCTGGACGGTTGATTGATGGCATGAGCATGCCGGAGATGCTGGCCGAGTTCGTCGATATGATCGTAGCGATAGCTAATGGGAAACCAGCGCGTAACGAAGCCAATGATTTCCGTGAGTTAGCGATATTTAAGAGTGGGGTGACGCTGTAAATTCCCCGGCGCATGAATGCGCAAACCGGGCACACAGGTAACACTTTTTGCTGGTCTGGCTAACGTTGCTGTGGGTATCGTGCACGGCCCCATAAAAGCCAGCCCGATCGCAAAGGAATCACGCATCCATGCAGATCGGCCGCCGCTCCCGGCGGCGGACGCTGTTTTACAAATTATGCAGTGCTCGGTTCCCGCTCTGCCTCAGCCTGACATACCGCCGCAGTAAACAGAATGTCGGTCGATGAATTCAGTGCAGTCTCAGCCGAATCCTGCAACACGCTGATAATAAAGCCGATGGCCACCACCTGCATCGCCAGATCATTAGGGATGCCAAACATGTTGCAGGCCACCGGGATCAGCAGAAGAGAACCGCCCGCCACACCGGACGCGCCGCAGGCACAAATTGATGCCACAAAACTCAGCAGAATCGCGGTGGGAACATCCACAGCAATCCCTAAGGTGTGCACCGCCGCCAGGGTTAACACCGTGATGGTGGTGGATGCGCCCGCCATACTGATGGTCGCGCCGAGAGGAATCGAGACGGAATAGGTGTCTTCGTCCAGGTTCAGACGTTTGGCGATGGCCATGTTCACCGGAATGTTGGCGGCAGAGCTGCGGGTGAAGAAGGCGGTCACGCCACTTTCACGGATGCAGGTAAACACCAGCGGATACGGGTTACGGCGCAGCTTTTGAAACACCAGCATCGGGTTGACGATCAGCGCCATGATGGCCATGCATCCCAGCAACAGCGCCAGCAGTGTGGCGTACTCCTGCAGGGCCTCGAAGCCGGTTGAGGCCAGAATCGAAGCCACCAAACCAAAAATTCCCAATGGCGCACAGCGAATCACACAGCGCACCACCCATGTCGCCGCATGAGAGGCATCATTGAGAAACGCCTTACTGCTGGGGCTAGCGTGACGAAATGCCAAACCTAACCCGATGGCCCATACCAGAATACCGATGTAGTTGGCGTTCATTAACGCCTCAATCGGGTTGGCCACCATGCTCATCAACAAACCATGCAGCACTTCAGTAATGCCAGACGGCGGGGAAATCTCGGTCGCTCCCACTTTCATGGAGAGGTTTTGCGGGAACAGATGGCTCATGCTTACGGCGACCACCGCCGCAAAGAAGGTGCTGAGCAGATAGAGCATCACGATCGGTCGGATGTTGGTTTTCTGCCCCTGTTGGTGATTGGCAATCGAAGAGATGACCAGCACCAGCACCAGCAACGGTGCCACAGCCTTCAAAGCGCGAACAAAGAGTTCACCCAGCAGGCCCACCGCCAAGGCGGCATCATGTGAGAACCACGCCAGCGCCACACCGGCAACCAGGCCAATCATGATTTGTTTTACCAGGCTTCCTGCGAACAGCGCGCCCAGACGTCCAATAAAGTTGTTTTGCATAGTTCGGTCTTTTTATAGCGGTATGAATGTTGTGCGCGGTTGCTCCGCACCTAACGGTTTGCCCGGCGGAGTATAAGGAAAAGTCTTGGTGATAAAAGAGATAATTCTGTTTGTATGGGCTGGATCGGTTATTTGATCTGCTAATGATGGGAAGTGTGACAGAGCGATAAAAGGTGAAGGTTTAATCTGGCAAAATAATGCAGGGGCGACTATCGCCCCTGCAGCAGATTATGGTGAGATGCCCTTCTGGTCGTTTCTGTGGTTAACCCAGGCGTTAATCAGCAGTGTGCCGCCCAGAATCACACCCACCACCGTCAGTGAGACACCAACCGGGATATGATAGAACTCGACGATTAGCATCTTGATACCGATAAACACCAGCACTATCGCCAGGCCATATTTCAGCATTGAGAAACGTTCCGCCACGTTCGCTAACAGGAAATACATCGCACGCAGGCCGAGGATCGCGAACAGGTTTGAGGTCAGCACGATAAAGGGATCGGTGGTGACCGCGAAGATAGCCGGGATGCTATCAACCGCGAAAATCACATCGCTCAATTCCACCATGATCAGCACCAGCAGCAACGGGGTGGCAAACAGCACGCCGTTTTTGCGGGTAAAGAACTTCTCTCCTTCGAGGTTATCGGTCATGCGCAGATGTTTTCGCAGCCAGCGCACTACCGGTTTATCACCCACCGCTGCATCATCGCCTTCTTTTGCAAAGGCCATTTTGAGGCCGGTGAACAGCAGGAAAGCACCGAAGATGTACAGTATCCAGCTGAACTGCGTCACCAGGTAACTACCCGCGAAGATCATGATGGTACGCAGCACAATCGCGCCCAGTACGCCGTAGATCAAGACGCGACGCTGTAGCTGCGCCGGAATCGCAAAGTAGCTAAACAGCATCAGCCACACAAAGACGTTATCCACCGCCAACGCTTTTTCCAGCACGTAGCCAGTCAGGAAAGCCAGGGTTTGTGCGGTTGCCACTTCACGCCCCGCGGTGCCTTCGAGGTACCACCAGAACGCCGCGCTGAAGAGTAGGGAGATGGAGATCCAAACCAGAGACCAGATAGCCGCCTGTTTGAATGACATGGTTTGAGCGCCGCGACGTCCCTGTAAGAAGAGATCAATCGCCAGCATGATGAGCACAACAACAGCGAAGCTGCCCCAGAGTAGTGGTGTGCCTACAGAGTGCATAGTCGTATCCTGTCGGAAAATAAAAAACGGCTAAGTCAGAAGACGTTAGCCGCTTTTATTAAGCTGCAAGCAAACCTCGCCTTCCGGCAAGGTCTCACTTACAACTCAGAATTCGATTCCGGGTTGCCTGACGACCGGATGCGTTTAGCATCGTAATGACGATCAATCAGCTAATACCTTTCATAATTCAAATTGCAGGAGCGTTGGCTACGTGCATTCACCTCAGTCACTTACTTCAGTAAGCTCCTGCGGGTTCATGTACTTGCCGCCTTCCTGAAAATCGAATTATTTCGGGTATACAAGTTACTCCCCTTTGCAGCGCTCAACATACGTCCAACCGCAAGCAGATACAATGGGGGAGTGGAAATATTTTGCAATATTTACTGATTAACCTGATCCGCCGGGAACACCACACCGGTCTGACGACGGATTTCCGTCAGCAGTTTTGCCGTGATACGTGAGGTTTCCAGGGCCGGATGTTCAACCTGATGCTGTTCAACCAGACGGGCAAAGGTCTCGGCTTCATACAGCATAGTATTAGTATGCTGGGGCTGCGTCAGCGTCTGGCTCTCACCGCCGCGCGGGATAAAGCGCAGTTGCTGGCACTCAGAGATTTTCTCAATCACCAGCGAACCGGCCTCACCCTGAATTTCACTGGGGATCTGGGAGTCGCTGACTTTAGAGTGCAGCAAAGTGACGTCAAAACCCCCATAGCCCAGTACCACCACGCCGTGTGCATCCACGCCGCTTTCCAGCAGCGAAGCCTGTGCCTGCACTTTTTGTGGCTCGCCAAATAGGGTCACCGCTGCGGCCAGACAGTAGAATCCGATATCCATGATCGAACCATTCGACCAGCGTGGATTAAAGGTGTTGGGGTTTTCACCGTCGAGGTAACGCTGATAACGTGATGAATATTGGCAATAATTGATCAATGCTTTGCGTAGCTTGCCGAGTTGCGGCAGGGTTTGCTGCAGTTGCAGGAAAGTAGGCAGGCTGGCGGTTTTAAAGGCTTCAAACAGCACCACCTGATGCTGACGCGCGCAGGCGATCATCGCTTCGGCTTCACGCAGGTTTGAGGCCATCGGCTTTTCACAAATCACGTGTTTGCCGTGCGACATAAACAGCATCGCCTGTTCAGCATGCAGCGCATTCGGGCTGGCGATGTAGACCGCGTCAATCTCCGGGCTGGCTGCCAGCGTGTCAAGCGATGTGAAGGTGAGTGTGCAGGGATAGTCGGCGATAAAGGCATCAGCCTGGGCTTGCTGACGCGAATAGACGCCGCTTAACTTCATTTTGCCGGTCTCGTGCGCGGCGTCGATAAACTGGCGGGTTATCCAGTTGGTTCCCACAATGGCAAAACGAATCACGGTTAGCTCTCCTGCAACAGTAAAGCGGCAGAGTAGCATGTTCAGCGGGAAGGTCGTCAGACGAAATTTGATCATGCGATCCGCATTCCAATATGATGATGCGGCACATTTTTCTTAACCAGCAAACGGGGACGCGTGGGTGAGTGGAAGTAAACATGCATTGAACTGGACCACGCTGTTAATCGCTATCCCCGTGGGATTTGTCGCGTCGCTGGTGACGCTCGCCTTTCGCGGCGTGATTGATCTCATCAACCGTCTGCTGTTTAACAGCGACAGCGAAATCACCGTGGCGATGCACGTTTGGCCGTGGATCTTTTGGCCACTGCTGGTGGGTGCAGGCGGGGTACTGGCGGGCTATTTCCTGCGTTTTGCCGTGGCGATCGAGAAACAGGAAACGGTCAAAACCGATTACCTCGAAGTGATCAACGCCCGTCTGGATGCGGTGCCGACCAAAACCTCTCTGTTCCGTGCGCTGTCATCGATTGCCAGTATCGGCAGCGGCGCCTCGATCGGTAAAGAGGGGCCGATGGTGCAACTGTCGGCGCTGAGCGGCAGCCTGATCGGGCGCTGGTTTCCGCAGATGCGTAACAGCGATATCGTAGCAATGGCCGCGGCGGCTGGGCTCTCTTCGGTGTATCACGCTCCCTTAGCGTCCGCGATCTTCGTGGCTGAAATTGCCTTCGGTATTTCGGCCTTACAACGGCTGATCCCGTTGATTGTCGCGTCGGCGGTGGCGGTAATGACCATGTGGTCATTGGGTTTCCGCAGCGCGCTTTATCCGCTCTCCGAAGCGCTATTCCAGATGGATATCAGCAGCTTGCTGATGACCATTCTGATTGGTTTGGTGGCGGGCGGTGCGGGCTGGCTGCTGATTAAGTTGATTGCACGCAGTAAAGCGCAGTTTGCTCGTATCTCATCTCTGCCCGCCCGCCTGGGGTTAGGCGGTTTAGCGGTGGGTTTTTTGGCGCTGATCTCCACGGATATTCTGGGCAATGGTTACGAAGTGATCGTGAAAATCATCGATGGTCACTATGTGCTGGCGGGATTGGTGGGCCTCTTGGTGCTGAAAACCCTGGCGACCACCCTGTCGGTGGGATCGAACGCGGTGGGCGGGCTGTTTACCCCTTCTTTACTGATAGGCGCGTTGCTGGGTGTGGCACTGGCGCAGATTGGCGTAGTGCTGCATATACCGGTAGGTAACACCTTGCTGTATGCGGCGATTGGCATGGCGGCGGTGCTGGCAGCAGTCAGTCAGGCGCCGTTAATGGCGATGTTGATGGTGCTGGAAATGACGCTCAACAGCAGCCTGCTGTTCCCAATCATGATTGCCTCAGTGCTGGCCTCGATGGTGGTGTACCGGCTGCAATCCGCCAGCACCTATCCGGTGGTGAGCAATCACTTTAGTCGTTCAGAAGCCAAATTCGACTTCGATAATATGCGCGTGGATCAGCTGATTATCCCCGGCGCGGCGCTGCAACCGGAAGAGTCAGTGGGACAGGCGCTGGCGGTGAGTTCGCTCAAACGTGAACGCTATGTCTACGTGATCAACAGCGTTGGGCAGTTCCTTGGCGTGGTGTCGATTCACGATATCTCACGCAAAGTGCTGACGCAGGAGATCACCCTGGATTCGCCAGTTAGCAGTGTGATGGACGATAACTTCCCGTGTATTTATCAGAATCAGAGTATGCGAGAAGGCTGGGAGGCGTTTGCGCGGGTGACGCTAGAGCGCTTGCCGGTGCTGAACAACCCGCAGGAGCGCCGTTTTATGGGCGCCCTGACCAAAACCAGCTTGATACAGAAGGCGCAGGAGTTTCTTTAAGCCGCGTTGCCGCGCATCGCCTGGTCTGTCATCCACAGGCGCGCATCAAACTCCAGCTGGTGGTAATCCGGTTCCATATGGCAGCAGAGTTGATAAAACGCTTTATCGTGCTCTTTCTCTTTCAGGTGCGCGAGTTCGTGCACCACGATCATGCGCAGAAAAGGCTCCGGCGCCAGGCGGAAGAAGGTCGAGATGCGAATCTCGGCTTTGGCTTTCAGATTGCCACCCTGCACGCGTGAAATGGCCGTGTGCAGCCCAAGCGCATGTTTCATCACCTTAATTTTGTTATCCCAAATCACTTTGCTCACTGGCGGCGCGCTGCGCATATAGCGGCTTTTCATCGCTTGGGTGTAATCGTAAAGTGCCTGATCGCTGACTACATCGTGGGTATCGGGATAACGTTCCTGCAAAAAGCTGCCTAATCGCTGATTATCAATCAGCAACTGCACCTGTTCGAGGATGTTTTCAGGGTAACCCTGCAGATAGATTAATGACATTGGGATTCCCGACGAAAGACAGTATACTGCGCCCCCTTTTTAGGGCGAAAATCGCGCAAAGTGTACCACGCCGGAGATTCCATGAGCCAATTTGAACTGACCGATCGCACGCTGACGTTGCAGCGCTTCCCGCCAATGCGTGAAGAAAGCCCGTTACAGGCGTGGGATTCCGCCGATGAATACCTGTTGCAGCAAGCCCTGCCAGAAGGACCGGTGTTGGTGTTCAACGACAATTTTGGCGCCTTGACCTGTGGATTGGGCAACCGTGAAGTCTGGCACGTGAGCGATTCCTGGCTCAGCCAGATGGCGGCGAAACAGAACCTGCGTCTGAATGAGATGGATGAAGATCAGGTGCACTTTATCGATAGCCTGGCGCCACTGCCGGCCGCGCCTGCCGCCGTACTGATCAAAATCCCGAAAGCGCTGGCGCTGTTAGAGCATCAACTGCGTGCGCTGCGCAAAGTGGTCACGCCTGATACGCTGATCATCGGCGCGGCAAAAGCCAAAGACATTCATAATTCCACGCAACAGCTGTTTGACCGTATCCTCGGTGAGAGCAAAACGTCACTGGCGTGGAAGAAAGCCCGTCTGATTTATTGCACCTTCACGGAACCGAAATTGCCGGAGGTATCAGACACAACGGTTTGGCCACTGGATGATTCGTCTTACCAGATCCATAACCACGCCAACGTCTTCTCACGCGGTTCGCTGGATGTCGGCGCACGCTTCTTTATGCAGCATCTGCCATCAGATATTGAAGGTGAAATCCTCGATCTGGGCTGCGGTAACGGCGTGATTGGTTTACTGGCGCTGGAGCAGAACCCGAATGCCGAGGTGCTGTTCTATGACGAATCCTACATGGCGGTGGCGTCCAGCCAGCTCAATGTGGAAGTGAACCGTCCGCAGGATCTGGCGCGCTGCCAGTTCCGCGTTAACAACGTGCTGAGTGGCTTCCCGTCGGATCGTCTGCACGCCGTGCTGTGTAATCCACCGTTCCACCAGCAGCACGCGGTGACCGATCATCTGGCCTGGCAAATGCTGCGCGATGCCAAACGTTGCCTGCAATATGGCGGCGAATTGCGCATTGTTGGCAACCGTCACCTCGGTTATCACGTCAAAATGAAAAAGCTGTTTGGCAACTGTGAGCTGGTGGCGTCCAATGCCAAATTTGTGGTGCTGCGCTCGGTTAAACTGCGTTAATCACACACTGAGCGCCAGTTCAGTCGCCTGAGCGATGGCGCGGCGAGCATCCAGCTCCTGCGCCACATCCGCGCCACCAATCAGCCGCACTGCTTTACCGCGTGCGGCCAGTTCATCCGCCAACTGGCGCATCGGTTCCTGACCGGCACAAATCACCACGTTATCCACCGCCAGCGTGATCGCCTCGCCCTGATGGCGCAGATGCAGTCCTTCATCATCAATCTTCAGATATTCCACATCGCCCCACAGCTGCACACCGTGTGCCTGCAAACTGGCGCGGTGGATCCAGCCAGTGGTTTTTGCCAGTCCGGCACCGGGTTTACCCGACTTACGCTGTAACAGCCAGATTTGCCGATCGGCTGCCAGCGGCTGCGGGCGAACTAATCCGCCGCGCGCCTGCATGCTGCGATCGATGCCCCAGCTTTGGTAGAAGTCCTCATGTTCATTTCGATGCAGCAAAAACTCGGCGGTATCGAAACCAATACCGCCGGCACCAATAATCGCCACGCGTTGTCCCACCGGTTTTTTATCGCGGATCACCTCGAGATAGCTGAGCACGCTGGGGTGATCGATGCCCGGAATGCTCAACTGGCGCGGCGTAATACCGGTGGCAATCACCACCTCATCTGCGCTTTCCAGTTCATCTGCACAGACACGATGCTGCGTATGGATCGCCACGCCTGCGGCTTCCAACTGATGGCGGAAATAGCGCAGCGTTTCGCTGAACTCCTGTTTGCCGGGGATCTGCCGGGCGATATTAAACTGCCCACCAATCTGCGCATCGGCTTCATACAGCGTAACCTGATGCCCGCGCTGCGCCGCCTGCAGTGCAAACGCCATGCCTGCGGGGCCAGCACCTACCACCGCGATCTGTTTGCGGTGCTGTGTAGGCTCAATCGGCATCAGCGTTTCATGGCAGGCGCGAGGGTTGACCAGGCAAGAGGTGACCTTGCCGACAAAAATCTGGTCGAGACAGGCCTGATTACAGGCAATGCAGGTATTAATGGCATCGGGCTGCCCGGCTTGTGCTTTGCGCACAAAAGCCGCATCGGCGAGGAAGGGGCGGGCCATCGACACCATATCGGCGACGCCATCGCGCAGTAGCGTTTCCGCCACCTGCGGATGGTTAATACGGTTGGTGGCGATAACCGGTACCGACACAGCTTCGCGTAAGTGTTGTGTCACCCAGGCGAATCCAGCGCGCGGCACGCAGGTGGCGATGGTAGGAATGCGCGCTTCATGCCAGCCAATGCCGCTGTTGAACAGCGTCACGCCGCACTGTTCCAGCATTTTTGCCAGCGTCAGCGTCTCTTCCAGCGAGCTGCCGTTATTCACCAGGTCGAGCATCGACAGGCGGAAGATAATAATAAACTCGTTACCCACTGCTTCACGTACCGCCTGGGTCACCGCCAGCGCAAAGTGACGACGGCGCACGACATCGCCACCCCAGTGATCATCGCGATGGTTGGTGTGCGCGACCAAAAACTGATTAATCAGATAGCCTTCCGAGCCCATGATCTCCACGCCGTCATAACCGGCCTGCTGAGCTAAGCGGGCGCAGTGCGCGAAGTCCGCAATGGTTTGCCGAATCTCCGCATCGCTGAGTTCACGCGGGGTAAAGGGGTTAATCGGGGCTTGTAACGCCGAAGGCGCCACGAGATCGCGTTGATAGCTGTAGCGTCCGGTATGAAGAATTTGCAGGGCAATTTTACCGCCTTCCGCATGCACCGCATCGGTGAGCGTGCGGTGCCAGTCGCACTGGCTTTCCAGGTTAAGGACGGCACCCCCTTGCGCACCCACCCCTTGCGGATTCGGCGCGATACCGCCCGTCACGATCAGTGCCACCCCTTCACGCGCCCGCTCGGCATAAAACGCCGCCAGGCGCTCAGCACCATCGGCATGCTCTTCCAGCCCGGTGTGCATTGAGCCCATCAAAAAACGGTTTTTCAGTTGGGTAAATCCCAGATCAAGCGGGGTAAACAAGTGGGCGTAATGCTCAGTCATGATCACAGTCTCAGAAAGTGGTCGGATGAGTGAACTGTAGCGGGAAAAGGGCGGGATGGAAATTCGCGGCGTTCAGGCTGTGAGAAACCTCAAAAAAAGCAGGGCGGCAAGTCGCAAGCGAAAGGTTCGGACTCCTTCGCCAGGCACGGGAAGAAACCTGCGCGCCCTGTAATAACATGAAGATGCGGGCTAATGAATTAGCTCTATAGTTATGACTCCTGTCAGATTCAATCTAAACAACATTCCCGGGTGAGGGTGTGGCGATAATGGCACAACCGTTCCCGCTTAATCCCCCAGACCGTTCTTGGTTTTCGCCAGAAAAAAGTGATCCAGCTTCCATCTTCAGCACGAGTAGTTCACGTTCCAGGTAACAGCTTTTTCGTAACATGATTTTGAGTGATCTGGTTCACAGTTTTGTCGTGCGGATCCCGTTGTTATGGCGCCATTGCAACAGCACCAAATGGGGAAATCATGAATATCGAAACACAATCCTGCGTGATCACCGGTAAAAAACAGGTCAGTGTCGCGCAGCAGCAGGTGAAGTGGGAGGGTAAAGGCACGCTGGTGCGGATTACGCGCGGCGGCATCTGCGGTTCTGATCTGCACTACTACCAGGAAGGCAAGGTCGGCAATTTTGAAGTCAAAATGCCGATGATCCTCGGCCATGAAGTCATCGGTCAGGTGGTCGAAAGTGATGATCCTAACCTCAAGCAGGATCAGAAAGTGGCGGTCAACCCTTCCAAACCCTGTGGCGAGTGCAAATACTGCCAGCGCGACCAGGAAAACCAGTGCACCTCCATGCGCTTCTTCGGCAGCGCCATGTATGTACCGCATGTGGATGGCGGTTTCACCCAATACAAAGTGGTGGACAGCAAGCAGTGTGTTCCCTTCCCACAGGACGCTGATGAAACGGTGATGGTGTTTGCCGAGCCGCTGGCGGTGTGCATTCATGCTACGCATCAGGCGGGCGATCTCACCGGCAAGCACGTATTTATCTCTGGCGTGGGGCCGATTGGCTGCTTGATTGCCGCCGCCGCCAAAGCGCGCGGTGCCGCTTCAGTGGTATGCAGCGACATCAGTGAGCGTTCACTGAACATGGCGTTGCAGATGGGCGCGAGCGAGGTGATCCACGCCGCCGACGGCGATTTCACGCCGTATCTGGCGGACAAAGGCTATTTCGATGTGGCGTTTGAAGCGTCTGGCCATCCTTCTTCGCTGCAGCGCTGTCTGGATGTGGTGTGCGCCAAAGGCACGCTGGTGCAGGTCGGCATGGGCGGCACCATCCCGAACTTCCCGATTATGGCGCTGATTGCCAAAGAGATTCAGCTGGTCGGCTCTTTCCGCTTCACGCACGAGTTCAACACCGCCGTGGAGTGGCTGGCGACCGGCGTAGTGCAACCGCTGCCGTTGTTCAGCGGTGAATACGATTTGCAGGACATCGATGCAGCATTGCAGTTTGCCGGGGACAAAACCCGTGCAGCGAAAGTTCAGTTAACCTTTTAAGGAGCAGTGATGAGTCAGTTATTTTCCCTCGAAGGCAAACGTGTATTGCTCACCGGTTCTGCGCGCGGCATCGGCTTTCTGCTGGCACGGGGTTTAGGTGAAGCCGGCGCGGAAGTGATTATTAACGCCACCACCGCTGAGGGCGCAGAGAAGGGCGCAGAGAAATTACGCGAGTTGGGCCTGCGCGCGCACGCCAAAGCCTTTGATGTGACGCAGTCTGCCCAGGTGCAACAAGCGGTGGATGAGATTGAAGCGGAGTGGGGGCCGATCGATATTCTGGTCAACAATGCCGGTATTCAGCGTCGTCGTCCATTCCTGGAATTCCCGGAGCAGGACTGGAATGACGTGATTGCCGTTAACCAGACCGCGGTATTTTTGGTGTCACAAACCGTGGCGAAGAAAATGGTCGATCGTCAACGCGGCAAGATCATCAATATTGGTTCGATGCAGAGCGAATTGGGCCGCGACACTATCACGCCTTATGCTGCCTCAAAAGGGGCGGTGACCATGTTGACGCGCGGCATGTGCGTCGAGCTGGCACGCCATAATATCCAGGTGAACGCCATCGCACCGGGCTACTTTGTCACTGAAATGACGCAGGCGCTGGCCGACGATCCGGCCTTCACCGGCTGGCTCACCAAACGCACTCCAGCTGCTCGTTGGGGTAAACCGGAAGAGCTGATTGGTGCGGCTGTGTTCCTCGCTTCTGGTGCCTCTAATTTTGTGAATGGTCATCTGCTGTTTGTTGATGGCGGTATGCGCGTCGCCGTGTAATGCCATGGCGCGGCTGGCATTATTGCCGGGCCGCGCCTAAACCTTAATCACCCCTCTGTATTTCTAAGGATAATAAAAAAATGCCAATAACCATTATTGTGCTGGGTGTGATACTGCTGCTGGTGTTAATGATTGTATTTAAGGTCAACGGCTTCATTGCGTTGGTGTTTGTCTCCGCGGTGGTCGGGATTGCCGAAGGCATGACGCCGCTTAACGTGATGGCCTCGATCCAGAAAGGTATCGGTTCGACGCTCGGCGGATTAGCGATGATCCTCGGCTTCGGTGCCATGCTCGGGCGGCTGGTATCGGATACCGGTGCGGCACAGCGTGTTGCCACCACCTTGATTGCGGCCTTTGGTAAGGAACGGCTGCAGTGGGCGCTGGTGGTCACCGGCTTGATCGTCGGCCTGGCGATGTTCTACGAAGTGGGCTTCGTGTTGCTGCTGCCGCTGGTGTTCACCATCGTCGCCGCGGCCGGTTTGCCCCTGCTGTACGTCGGCGTACCGATGGTGGCTGCGCTCTCCGTGACGCACTGCTTCCTGCCGCCGCATCCCGGCCCCACCGCCATCGCCACCATCTTTGGAGCGAATCTCGGTACTACCTTGCTGTACGGCATGATCATCACCATTCCTACGGTGATCGTGGCTGGGCCGATCTTCTCGAAATTCCTCAAGAGCTTTGAGAAGTCGCCGCCGGAAGGGTTGTACAACCCTAAAATCTTCAGTGAAGAGGAGATGCCAGGCTTCGGCATCAGTATCTTTGCGGCGGTGATCCCCGTGGTGCTGATGGCGATTGCCGCAGTCTTTGAGCTGACCACGCCGAAAGAGAACCCGCTGCGCCAGTTCTTTGAGTTCATCGGCAACCCAGCGGTGGCGCTGTTTATCGCGGTGGTGATTGCGGTGCTGACCTTGGGCCTGCGCAATGGACGCAAGATGGAAGAGGTGATGGATATGTGCGGCGAGTCGATTGCCGCCATCGCCATGATCGTGTTCATCATTGCTGGCGGCGGTGCCTTTAAGCAGGTGCTGGTGGACAGCGGCGTCGGTAACTACATTGCCGACATGATGAAAGGATCGTCGCTCTCTCCGCTGTTGATGTGCTGGACCGTGGCCGCCATGCTGCGTATCGCACTGGGATCGGCAACCGTGGCGGCGATCACTACGGCGGGGATCGTCACGCCGATCATTGCTGCGACCCATGCCGATCCGGCATTGATGGTGCTGGCGGTGGGATCGGGCAGTGTGATCGCCTCACACGTTAACGATCCTGGTTTCTGGCTGTTCAAGGGTTACTTCAACCTCAGCGTGGTGGAAACCCTGAAAACCTGGACAGTGATGGAGACGCTGATCTCTATCCTCGGCCTGGCGGGAGTACTGGCGCTCAACGCCATCATCCACTGAGGTCACGGCTTCACAGGGACGTGAAGCCATCAGTCCCGGCGGCGAATCCACGAAAAACGTGACTGGAAGCCGCTGTCAAAATGGGTGTTGAAGCGATAGCTCGATCCCGACTCTGCCATGCAATAGGTGCACACATTCAGCAGCTCAATGTGTTGCGCCGCCATACCGCGCTGTAACAACAATCCCCGTGCCAGATGCGGCAAATCAAACCAGACACCCTGATGATGCGCGCGGGCCTGCGGACGGATCGCCGCGCTATTTTGCGGTTGCTGGTTGGCCCATTTTAATTCAGGCAAATCATCACGCTGCTGCATCTCTGCCACTAGATCCTTACCCAACTCATAACAGCACGGCCCAATCGCCGGGCCGATGGCCACCCGCAGCGTGTCAGGCCGAGCGCCGCGCGCCAGCAGGCCATCAATCGCGCTGTTCAACACACCAGCCAGCGTCCCTTTTAGCCCGGCGTGCACCGCCGCAACCAGATGGTGCTGGGTATCGGCAAACAGCACCGGCAGGCAGTCTGCGGTATAGACCGCCACGGGCAGGTGATCTTCACCGATTACGCCATCAGATTCACAGCTTTTTGGCGGCTGATTCTGCGTCGCCAGCACCACGGTGGCGGTATGGCGCTGCTGGCCGTAAGCGGCATCGGTGGGCACCGGTTGGCCCGCAGGCTGAAAGGCATAATCAAGCCATGGCAGAGCATCAAGCAGGGTTGAGCGCGGTCCGGCATGTGACATAAGTGTCTCCTTTGACTGGGCGGCAGCTTTCTTCTGCCCACAGCTTACGTTAACTGCTACATTTTTAAAGCTTTACACAAACTGACCATAATCACTTAAGGATGAAATGATGAAAAACACCACATTGCTGGCGGCGTCCGGCATGCTTGCGCTGCTGCTGACAGGATGCGCACAACCCGCCAAACAGCAGGCTCAGCAGCAACTCAGCCAGCAATCGGTATTGGCGGTGAACTGGTTCCAGCAGTCTGGGGAATATCAGGCGTTAAGCTGGCAGGCATTCAACAGCGCCCGTATGGCATTTGATGCCGCCCCTTCGCTGGCGGGCAAGCCTAAAGCGGTGATTGTCGATCTGGATGAAACCATGATCGATAACAGCGCCTACAGCGCATGGCAGGCGAAAAACGGTCAGCCGTTCTCCGGTAAAACCTGGTCCGCCTGGACTCAGGCGCGTCAGGCCACTGCGGTGCCGGGCGCAGTAGAGTTTGCCAACTACGTGAACAGTCATGGCGGCACCATGTTCTACGTTTCTAACCGCGACCAAAAGGATTACGCGGCGACAGTGGATAACCTCAACAAGCTGGGCTTCAGCGGTGTCAGCGACCAAACCGTGCGCCTCAGCACCGGAAATTCCAACAAACAGGATCGTTTTGATGCCATCAAAAATGCGGGCTACAACGTGGTGCTGTATGTGGGCGATAATCTGAATGACTTCGGCGGTGGAACCTGGCATCAGGGCAATGCGCAACGCCAGCAGTTTGTCAGCCTTAATCACCAGCGTTTTGGCACCCAGTTTATCGTGCTGCCTAATCCGCTGTACGGTGACTGGGAGAGCGGCATGGCGGAAAACTACAACAAGCTGACGCCGGAACAGCAGCTGCAGGTCCGTGAAGCTCGCCTGAAAGCGTGGAACGGTAAATAATTCGTCAAGCGAAATAGCGCCTGTCTGGCAGGCGCTATTAATCCTTTATTCAGGGCCAGTCATATTTACTTTTCTTCGTCATTATTACTTCCCTCATTATTTTCCTGATATCTTGCTTTGTTGTTGGTAGTATTTTAGAGAAAAATGCCGCTAATTTAATATTCGTCCAGTGAATCACGCTAATCATAAATTTTATAATTAAGATTTTTCTCACCCCAAAATGTTTATATCACCATACCAGTACATAGGCATAAAGAGAGTGCGTGTATATTTTTGTCATTTCATTTGAAATGAATGATTTAAATCTCGTCTTAATTGATTGATATTTATTTAATATGCTGATTTTCAAGCCAACTCTCTCGCTTGCACTAAATTACGTTCGAATGACATTTTTTGACGTTAATTTTACAGAGCGTGTTGTTTTATGGCGCATGGAAATATTCAGCATGCAACACCAAGCATTAGCAGCTATAAACAATTTCTGTGAAGGAGCACGGATTTTGCCTTCCATCGCCTGTCCTTGCGGCTTTTAAACTCCTGTGGCTCAGCCTGAAAATCCTATTTCTGGCAGTAGAGAAAAGATAATTATGACGACACTAAAACCCTTATTAGCGAAAAATCGCAGCGTGGCATTACAACGCCTTGAGCACAATCCAGATTATTTTGCGCAATATCTGCATCAGCAGAAACCGCATTCATTGTGGATCGGCCAGCTAAAACAGCTGGCCCAGCCATTTAGCGAGGAACCTGTGCCATGAATCTGAATACACTGCGTCAGGATGTGCCCGCCGGGCTGGTGGTGTTTTTGGTGGCCTTGCCACTCTGTTTAGGCATTGCGCAGGCCAGCGGTCTGCCGCCCTTTGCCGGACTGCTTACCGGCGTGATCGGTGGCCTGCTGGTCACCTCGCTCAGTCCATCACGCTTTGCGGTCAGTGGCCCGGCAGCGGGTCTGGTCACCATTGTGGTCGCGTCGATCGAGACACTCGGCAGCTTCTCCGCTTTTCTCACCGCATTGATTCTGGCGGGCGTGTTGCAGTGCCTGTTCGGCGTGCTGCGCGCCGGTCGCTTTATTTCCCTGGTGCCAAGCAGCGTGATAAAAGGGATGTTGGCGGCCATCGGTATTCTGTTGATTATGCAGCAGATCCCTGTCGCACTCGGTGCAGCGGGGGATGCCGAGCTGGTCTCGCTGGTGCAGGGCGATTTCCAGTTTTCTCTCAGTGCGATGCTGGTTGCAGGCATCGGCCTGGCGATTTTGTGGCTGTGGACCACTCCCGTAGTGAAGTCGGTTAAGGCGCTGGGCTGGATCCCGGGGCCGTTAGTCGCGGTGCTGTTCGGTTGTATGGCGACGCTGTTTGGCGATCGCCTGTTCCCAAGCCTGGCGGACGGGCTACCCCGCATTGTCTTGCCGGCCTTTGACAGCCTGTCGGCACTGGCGGCTGAACTGGAAACGCCGGACTGGCTGGCATGGCAAAATCCGTCGGTTTGGGTGGTCGCCGTGACGCTGGCGTTGGTGGCAAGCCTGGAAACTTTGCTGAGCCAGGAGGCATTGAAAAAGTTGCGTTCTCAGCATCCGGCACCGTCACCTAACAAAGAGATGTTCGCCCAAGGCGTTGGCAACCTGACGGCTGGCTTGCTGGGTGCGATGCCGATCACTGCCGTGATTGTCCGCAGCTCGGTGAACGTCAGCGTCGGGGCGCAAAGCAAGCTATCCATCTTGATCCACGGCGCGCTGTTGTTGATTTGCGGGCTGTGGTTCAGCGATCTGCTAAATACCATTCCGTTAGCCAGCCTCGCGGCCGTGCTGTTGTACACCGGCTACAAGCTGGCGACGCCGCGCCTGTTCGTTGAGCAATTCCGCATGGGGGCGCAGCAGTACGTTCCTTTTCTCGCCACCATTGGCGGCATTATCGTGTTTGGCATGTTGGCGGGCATTGGCATCGGGATCGCCACGCAGATCCTCTACAGCATTTATAAGAGCCATCGTAATGCGTTGCAGTTAACCCGTCATGACGATCATTACGTCCTCCGCTTCCAGCAGAATCTGACCTTTATGCACAACCCGAAATTGCAGGGTTTGCTGGCGGAGATCCCAGAAAACAGCACGGTGATTGTCGACCACGATAACGCCAGCTACATGGACCCGGACGTCAAAGCGGTTCTGAAGGATTTCGGTGAAAACGCCCCTCAGCGTGGTATTCGTCTGAGTCAGTGGCCAGTTGCGGTGAAATAGCAATATCACTTTGCTTAAAAACGGGTTTTTAAGGTAAAAATCGGATATCTCGGATATCCGATTTTTTTATTTGCAGGGCATAATTGCAGCGATTGAGCACCCCCAGTCGCAGAGTAGGTTGACGAACACCCGCTTAATTGCCGAATCATCACACGGGTATTTCAGGTTTAATGCTTGCTGATGCCCGTGGGCAGAGAGCAGCGATTTCCAGGTTACAGGGTTCAGACGTATGCGCGTTAAGCTGTTTGCTGAGAATAATTTAAAAAAGAATGCACTCTCGCTGTTCCTCATTACGCTTTTCTTCTGCTTTATTGGCAGCCATTTGCGTGTTCCTGAGGAATTTTCACTGTTTTGGCCGGTGAACGCACTGATTGCCGGTTTGATGGTGCGTAATCCATTCCTGCATACCACCTCCAGTTATCTGGTGTGTTTTGCTGCGATGATTTTTAACGACACGGTGTTCTCAGGCTGGGCGCTGCCCGCCGTCACGGTCAACTTCGCCAATATCCTGTTTATCCTTGTTTCAGTCAGTATGCTGATTAAGCATCTGCAACCGCCTTCGGCTAACAGCCAGGTGTTCAATGCGATGCGCATCTTCCCGGCCTGTTTTCTCGGGGCCGCAGCCTGTGCGACCTGGGGCGCATGGGCGCAGGATATCGATTTCAATGCACGCTTTGTGGTGGCCTGGGGTGACTGGTTTAGCGAGCAGTTCTCCACCTCATTAATGCTGTTACCGGTGATGCTGGCGCGTTCGCTGCGCAGCGTTTCCCCGCGTGCCTTGCTGCATCCCGGCAAGCTGTTACCGCTGGCGGCGGTGGTGCTCTCATTAACCATGGGCGCGTTGATTGGTGGCGCAGGCAGCCTGACTTTCCCGGTGCCGGCATTGATCTGGTGCGCCATCGTGTTACCGATTCCTGTTACAAGCTTGGTGATCCTGATTACCGGCATCACTGAGATCGTTCTCGTTTCACATGGTGTGATGAATATTCAGGGCGATGACGCACTGCTGCCTATCAGCCACCTGACTTCAGCGCGCTTGGGCGTTGCCACCGTGGCCTTAAGCCCACTGTTGGTGGCGGTGAGCATGGATGCAGTCCGCCAGCTCAACCATCGCCTGGCGCTACGCGCTAACTTTGATTTTCTTACCCAGTTACTGTCGCGTTCAGGTTTATATGAAAGTCTGAAGCAGGAGCCTTTCTCCCTGCAGCGTGAAGCGGGTGTTGTGATGCTGGATGTCGACTATTTCAAAGCGATTAACGACAACTTCGGCCATGATGCCGGTGATGGCGTACTGGAAGAAATTGCGCGCCGTATCCAGAAAGTGGTGGGTAATCGCGGCATGGTGTGTCGCTTTGGCGGCGAGGAGTTTGTGGTGGTAGTGTTCGACTACAGCCACCTGCAACTGTATCAACTGGCGGAAGCCATCCGTCAGGCGATGGTCAAAGAGAAGTTCTGGATTCAGGGCAACACCGTGACCGTGACTGCCAGTTTAGGTCTGGCGCGCGGCAGTGGCATCAACGAACGCGAGTGGCCAAGCTTGATCAATCGCCTGGTGTCAGCGGCGGATAAGAATCTCTATCTCTCGAAACGCAATGGCCGCAATCAAACCTCTCCGGCGATGGAACCCCGCAGCATGGTGAATGACGTGGCCTGAGGTGCGCAAATGCGCAATAAATTGCACCGCGACGGTTGGGGAGCATGTTGATGCCATCACTGGCTGCAGCGCAAATGCGCAATAAATAGCGCCGCTACGGTTGGTGAGCATATTGATGTCATCACTGGCTGCAGCGCAAATGCGCAATAAATTGTGCCGCGACGGTTGGGGAGCATATTGATGCCAACACTGGCCGCAGCAATGACCATGCTAAAAGCCCCGTAAAGGCCAGCCCGAAGAGCAAAGCGTCCGCCGCCGGGAGCGGCGGCCGATCTGCATGGATGCGTGATTCCTTTGCGATCGGGCTGGCCTTTATGGGGCCGTGCACGATACCCCCAGCAACGTTAGCCAGACCAGCCAAAAGTGTTACCTATGTGCCCGGTCTAATCTGTTACCCACGTGCTCGGTTGCACCTTCATCCGCACCAGGAAACGACACTGATCTTACTGATTAAACGCTACTTTTTAACTGACTGCTCTGCTGATGACGCTGCTGCGCCAGCTCAATCAACCGCGTAATCAAATCGCTGTAACTCAACCCTGCCGCCTGCCATAACTTCGGATACATGCTGATATTGGTGAAGCCCGGCAAGGTATTCACCTCGTTCACCACAATCTCGCCATGCTCCGTCAGGAACACATCCACGCGCGCCATGCCGAAGCACTCCAACGCCTGGAAAGCGCGGATCGCCACCTCACGAATCGCTGTGCTTTCTTGCTCAGCTATGGCAGCAGGTACCACGATTTGCGCGCCGTCTGCGCTGATATATTTGGTGTCGTAGGAGTAAAAGGCATCATGCACCACCACTTCACCGCACGGGCTGGCTTCCGGTTCATCATTACCCAGCACCGCACACTCAATTTCGCGACCTTTAATGCCTTGTTCGATCAGTACTTTGCGATCGAAGGTGAAGGCCAGATCGAGCGCTGCCGCCAAATCTTCAACGCGATCCACTTTACTCACGCCGACGGACGAACCCTGATTGGCTGGCTTGATAAACAGCGGCAATCCAAACTGATCGACCACGGCTTGCGCATCCAGACGAGCACGCTGCGGCTGAGTGACGCTGATCCAGGGTGCCACTTTCAATCCTGCATCACGCAGTAAGCGCTTGGTGAAGTCTTTGTCCATGCTCACCGCCGATCCCAGCACATCCGAACCGACAAACGGCAGATTCGCCATGCGCAGCAAGCCCTGCAGCGATCCATCTTCACCCAGGGTGCCGTGTACGATCGGGAAGATCACATCCAGCTGTGACAGTGGTTGTGCCTGCTGGCGGCTAATTAGCTGCTGCGAAGCACTACCCGGCACCAGCGCCACGTTTTCTCCTGAACGGTTCAGAGCAATCAGCGCTGGGTTATCAGCATTCAGCAGAAAGCCTGATGCCTCATTCAGATGCCACTCGCCCTGTTTATCAATACCCAGCAGCATCACCTCATATTTGCTCTTATCAATCGCTTCGAGGATGTTTTTCGCTGATTGTAACGACACTTCATGCTCAGCGGACTTGCCGCCAAACACGATTCCTACACGTTGTTTTGCCATTGCTGTTGATCCGTTTGCGGTAAAGCGAGTGGGTAAGATAGCACGGTGATTAGAGGCATCAACAGCGCGGGTAACCGGACCGAGGTGTCTTTAACCCAACCTAAACGAAAGCGCTATTCAGAGTAGCCATAACAGGGTGCGGGGTTTAGAATCCCGACGAATTTTTACCCATGAGGATAAAAGCCTTGGACACCTGTCCCGAACGATTACAAAAGGTCCCTGCGGTAAGATAGCCCTCTACGCTGTCTTAACCGTGCGTTAAGACGGTGGATTTCCTTCCTGAATCTTCCCCTCTTTTTTGGCGTGATGCTGCTGAATTTCAGCGGTAATGGCACCGGCTGTAATCCATTTATTACCCCTTGATGTTCCGTCACCTGAAGTGGCGGAGTGAGGTTTATGATGGATTGGAAAATCTTTTTACTGCGCGTCACTGTCGCGCTGGTTCTGGGCGCGCTGATTGGCAGCGAGCGCCAGCTTCGCCAACGTATGACTGGTTTACGCACCAATGCGCTGGTCAGCACCGGCGCGTGTTTATTCGTATTGATGACGCAAAGCGTTCCCGGCATCGCCACCGATGCCTCCCGCGTCGCGGCCTATGTGGTCTCCGGTATTGGCTTTCTCGGCGGCGGCGTGATCATGCGTGATGGGCTCAACGTACGCGGCCTGAACACTGCCGCAACTCTGTGGTGCACCGCCGCCGTGGGCGTGTTGTGTAGCATGGGATTGCTGCTGGAAGCGGCAATCGGCTGCATGGTGATCCTGTGTGCCAACATTTTATTGCGGGATCTGGCGCAAGGGATCAATCGCCAAAGCCTGGTGCCTGCTGAAGAGGTGGTGCAGCACTACAAAGTGCAGATCATCTGTCTGGCGCAGGATGAAGTGCAGGTGCGAAGCCTGATGCTGCACAGCCTCGGCGGCAGCGGTTTACGCCTGCAATCACTGCACAGCGAGGATATGGATCCGCCACACCGTATGGAGGTGAATGCCGAAGTGCTGGGGAAACCGAGCATGACGGATCAGCTGGAAAATCTGGTGGGCAGGATCAGTCTGGAGAAGGGTGTGAGTTCGGTGCGGTGGCAGGTTTGTGGATTGGAAGGGGAGTGATGGGTTGCGATACGATTTCGTTTCCTCTCCTCTAATGTGGGGGAAGCTCTATCATTGATGACTTGGTTCGGAAGTTAAAATCGAGTGCTGACAGATGGTATTGGAAATATTCAATACCATCTGTTGTATTTGATGTATATGAAGGAAACAAAGATCACCCAAGATATACTCAGTAATGCAGCATAATTTGGAATGAATCGTACGAATATATAGATACCTGCCACAATGGCGGCGAGGGGTATGAGGTAGATGAATGACTGAATTAACCACAGGAAGGCTTTCTTCATTTTTTTGTCTTCAATGTGGAATCTCGTTTATTGATGATTTTGATTTTTTAAAAAAACCTGAATTTCACCTGATTCGATAATGATTGATAAAACTTAAAATGGCCACGCTTGGAATGATGCTTTATTTAAGTAAGAATTATTGGTGAAGAATAAAAGTGATTGTGTCATGAAATTATTTTTGTTTTATCTTGGTGCTTTTGTGTTAGGTATGCATCAAAATGTGCTGAATGTTAATTTCACGAATTCAATGTTGATAACACAATAATTCGCTCTTGTTATTATCCCTGTTGGTAACATTAATCTTCATGGGATTATTAAGATATTTACTATTGTATAAAGTTTCTTCATACCTATTCTGAATGTAATCCGATACTCATAACTTCGTCCGATAAAGGATTGAAAATGACTGATGATGACGGCTTAACTGTAGCACTTTCGCCTGTGCAGCTTGCGGCCATTTTACGCAGAGGAACCGTGAGTGAAGGTGAGACACTCAGTAACCGACTTTGGGGTGGGGTGGGGTGGGGGTTTTAGGAGGTGTCGCTGAAATTTTTGGCGCAGGCGTTTTGTGTGTTGTACCTGAGCCAACTATGTTAACGAAAGCTGGATGTGTGGTGGTGGGTTCTCATAGTCTAGATACGCTGAATACCTCAATTAAACAGCTTTGGACAGGGCACCGCATGGAAACGGCAACGGCACAGCTTGCAGAAAAAGCAGCAAGTCAATTTGGTGCGAATCCTGAGATGGCTTACAAGATAGGTGCGACAGTTGATCTAATTGTACCTATTGGCTTCGCCTCGCTAGCAGGAGCATCACGAGTCGCATCTATTTATTCAGGGCGCATCAGGTTGATGGAACATGAGGGTGGGTCTTTAGGGCATACGATTGCCCGCCATGTTGGCAGGACTCCAGAACAGCTTATCGCTCGCTTCTCTGAACCTCGTGCCCCCCATATTTCCAGCAGTTTTGGGAGTCTCAGGCAAGCTGAGTTGGTTATTTCTGAAGTGCTGTCAGTTAAGAGTAAGCAGATGGAATATGCTTTAAAGTATTCACATGCTCGCACTACACTTGTTTATGCTCACAAGTTTAATTTCCCGATTGGCACTTACATTGATCGAGGGGCTACTGAGGTTAAGAAGGCTTACAGCGTCCGTATTGTCATCAGGCCAGCAACTTTCAATGGCAAACAGTACTATCTTGTCACCGCATTCCCAACGCCGTAAGGAGCCATATGGATACTGATATGACAAAATCCTGTGAGATGGATACGCTCGTCGTCGCTTACTTTGGCCAAGATTGCGATCTTATTGATCCTGATTGTAATTTCAATAACCTCTTAAATGATTATCTCTCTACCGCACCAGTTTTCAATTTAAGAATGCTGCTAGCGAACATACAAGAATTTGAACAAGAATCTGACAGTCTTCAGATTTTTTCTGAACGGTATAAGTATGATTTTGCGCCAGATAGATGGGATATGACGGCAGTAGAATGGTTAAGTGTTGTTAAAAAGAGAGTTGTTGACCACCTTCATAATAATGGGCACTCCTCTGAATTATCGGCATTTTGATGCTGATGCGTGGGGGGAGAGAGGGCGGTACTTTGCTAATGAAGACTTTATGAGCATCGCTGTGTGCTGATTAATGGGCACATTCACCATTCACCATTCACCCTTCACCCTTCACCCTTCACCCTTCAGCCTCTTCTCTCTGTAGTGGGAAAACCTCTGCGCATTGAAATCGCGTGCGAGCGGATCGCAAATACACACAAAAGCATGGTTCATGGCTAATTGGCGTTTTAAATCGTCTTTCAAGGTAATGCCATGGGCGCCATACCATACGTCAACCAGCCCTCTCAACTTACATCTGTCTTCTTTTTCTTCCTGCCACGGATTCTGTGCGGTTGTACCGTTCAAAGGCCAGCTCTGGCCTTGTTATCCTGGAACGTGCACTTGCATCAAAGGCGGCCCACGAAACGGACAGACGTGGCGGGGAGAGCATTGCGCTCAGATGGTTGCAAACACGAACATACACAATGTAATGGTTGATTTTCACTGGAAGAAAAAACTTAAGGTTAAGGCCGTAAGGGTGGCAATGGAGGGATAGTATTCCGCACTGAAGTAAATCAGTGTGCATTTGTCAAGACTAAAAGAAGGATTATGCTGTTTAAATGGTCAGTATCATTTTCATAATTTATGTTTAGTTAATCTCTGCCATTTGGCTCCAAGAGTAATCAGGTTTTGATTTTTCTCATAAGAAATGGTAAAGATTACCTTCAATGTTACAAGCTTCCCCTTCAACATTTAAGCTCGCAAGGAATGATAAATGGCTAACGATGATAAGACTTTAAACTTATTTCCTATAGATTATCCATTTGAAACGTTATGCTCAAGGATGGAATCAAATCCTGTTAAGTTGAAATTAAATCCAGACTTTCAAAGGAAGTATAAATGGGATCAGGATGGATGGCAGCGATCTTCAAAATTTATTGAATCTTGCTTAATGAGAATACCTCTTCCATCCTGTTATTTTGCAGAGGAAAACGATGGTAATCATATTGTTATTGATGGAGTTCAACGTTTAACTACTATACAGAAGTTCTTTAATGATGAATTTTCCTTGGAAGGAATGACTACCTTTAAGGAATTAGAGGGTAAAAAGTTTTCTGAGTTAGGAAGTTTACGGTCTGAGCTTGAATCAACCACGATTAGATGCATTGTATTACGTAAAGAAAATCCCAAAGCTCTAATACGAGAAATATTTTCGCGATTAAACCAGGGCGCGGTAAAACTTTCTGATCAAGAAATTAGACATGCGTTATATCCAGGAGGTTTCGACGATTTACTAAATGAACTGGGGGGCATTGAAGCTATAAAAAACTTTGGATTAGCAGAAACAACTACTGTAAAAAGAGATAGTCGTGAACCTGATGAACAAGTTTTACGCTTCTTTGCCTTTTACGATGATGGTTTTGCAGAGCACTTTAATAATACACTGAAAGATTTTTTAGATGATCAAATGGAGACGTTTTCGACTCTGGAAGAAGATCGTTTAAATGAGATGCGTGAGATTTTTAAATCATCTCTTCAGAAATGTGAAAAAATATTTGGCGATGATACTTTCACAAACCCCACTGTTAGAAGAAAAAGAAAAGGGTTGGTACATTACGACATATTGATGCCTACTATAGGTAAATTAAGTGATGAAGTTGTAAATGATAAGGCTGAGAATATACGTCAGGCTTGGGAAGACTTATGCTCCAGCAATGAATTTAAAAGAACTTTATCTGGAGGGTTGCAAAACAAAAGCTCTGTAATTAGGCGGAGAGATAGTTGGACGAAACTTCTGAAGGAAGTTACTGATGGAAAAGACTGAGTGTTTCGAACGCTATCGTTTATTGTTTCTTTCGTTGAAAGAAATCGTTAATGAAACCGAGAGAAATACATTACGTGAAGAAGTCGACTTTTTTAACAAAAATATAAACTTTTTTGTCAAGTCGTATCTTATCACTTTGTGTACTTATCTGGAATCATACTTATCTGACGCTGCTGAATGGCATTGTGATAGAATTAACAACAAATTAAAGGCAGCTTCCTTACCTCATAATTTTTTACTTTGGCGAGTCAAAAAAGATTTCAAAGATAAAGAGCTTAAGTATATTGATGCTGATTTAAAAGTTTATAAAAGTGAATTGTCAGATAATTTATCTGGAAACCCATATAAAACAATAAAGACATTTTCCTACTTGGGTTTAAACCTTATTGGTTCTAATGACTTCAACTTGAATAAAGATATTGTTAATGCAATAGTTACAAAAAGAAATAATATTATTCATCACAATGATCACGCTAATGATATTAGTCTGTCAGATATAAAGGGTTATATTGATATTTTCATAAGTTATATACAGATCATTGATAGTGTGATATGCAAAAACAACCAAGTTTAAATCCGTGATTGTAATTTGGGCCAGTACTCTGGCCCTTTGTTATTTCATTTGGATTAGGGTAAATTAAATTATTTATGGCTAGAGCAATGGTGGCTATTATTCACTGTGCGAGTTTAGGTGTGCTATTAAATTTTTTATAAATTACATATTTTTAATTTTATTACATAACGGAATAATTATATTGACACGCCAAAAGAACACTTGAAATTTGGTGGGCTTATACTACTCACTCACTTGACCGGCCCCCAGTATTAGATACAACGATCAGTTAGTAATGTCGGTTTGTTTACTTTCTAATTTTCCATTTCTCCAGCTTGCTGCAAATTCAGTCGACGTCTGGTAATTCAGCGATGAATGAGGTCTGGACTCGTTATAGTCCTGCCGCCAGTCATTAATGATTTTCCGGGCATGAAGAATATCGCTGAACCAGTGTTCATTCAGGCATTCATCCCGAAGTGACTTATGAAGACATTACTAACATCGCGGTGTATTAAGCAACGGGAAGCAAGTCAGTTGTAGTCGCAGGTGATAAATTTTTTCAGCAATGGCCTTTCTTATGGATGGAAAGGCCTTATTTTTTGTATTCACCGTGTCACTATAATGCAGTTAGAAAACTCTATTCAGGTATGTCTCAGATAACGGAGTAGTGGACGATAAGCTCTGGCATTATTTTGGACAAAAACGTGTCAAACGGGAGACTCGCAATTTGGACATTTGATATTAATCGATGACATGGGCATCAAGGACAAGTAGGTCCAGTACTCTCCATTTTTGATAAGCCTCGTATTGCAAGAGCCACAATGGGTATAAACCGTAAATTGTGTGCAATCATTGCACCGATACCAACGCTTTTCTTTGTTAGAGCGTATTGGATTAGAAATGTCTTCAACGTCTGGTGAGCCACAAGAAACACAGAAATTCACGGCATGAGTATCATCCGATGCTCCTCGTAAAGAAGAGTTATCTTCAATGCCATACTGTAGAAACATGCCAAGCATACGCTGAATTTCGTCAAGATAGCGTTGCGACTTCATTGGATTGGCACACACCGCCCCATAGCTTGTTGCTTGGCGTCCGTGATACGCATGTTCCCAATCGAACATGGAAAGCTCGCCCAGATAACTGTTTTTCGCCCATTCCTGCGGGGATACAATTTTCTCCACTGCCTCTAACACGGGATGAAGAACAAATACGCTGTTCTCTTGGCCTTCGCTATAATCCTTGTCACTGTAAAGTTCATGGATAACGCCACCGATTCCACCTCTTTGCTTGAGATATGTAGCTGAATAATACTTTGCATCAACGACTAGCCGCTTTGAAATCTGCTCACCACTTTTGGTGGTCGCTTTCACATCCAGAACAAAATCTGGGCGCTTACCATTGTCTAGAAACGGCTCGTATTGCAAAGTAATCGCTCTGGAAACACTTGGGTTGAAAAACTGAATGCTGATTTGTTCTTCATTGCCATGAATATGCGAAATTAATTTTCGTTTCCAGTTGTCCTCCGGCTGATATCGCAAAGCATGAGTTAACACCTTAATGATTTGAAGTAAACACCAGCGCTCATAGAGTAGTGGCATGTTTATCATGCCTATTGCCTCGATCTTCTCCAGCGAAAGCAAAATGTCCTCATCTGCTAGACCAATCTGTTCTTTCAAATTTTTAAAACCTGAGTAGACCGCTTGGTAGGGAGGGTTCTGTACAAATGTCATGGAGTTGGGAAAGGTACTTTTACTTGTGACTTTGCATTGACGCCATTCTTTCTCTAGTTGTTGGAAAGGTTTTATTTTTGGCTCCAGAACTTTGCTTACTATTCCCACTTTTTTAAGTTCAGTGGCAAAGTAACCCAAGCGTTTATTGATGGTCGAACGCTCTTTTTCCTGTTCAGAGAGCTCTTCCGGTGTTAGCTTCATTTTCCAATTATTTTCATTTAGAACAATACCTTGCTTGCGCAATTTGGCAAAATTTTCTTTATATCTCTGCAGTGATGGCGAATCCGCCAAAAGAGTTAATCGGAGTATGTGCTTTGGGCGCAATATAGAAGCTGTTCCTCTCTTAGCAGGTGCAGGCATTATCGCTTCCATCTCATAGTCACTGTAAGGCTTAAACAAGCTTGAGTACGGGCTTCCAGAGCTAAAAATAGTATATCTATCTTGCTCAAACTGTTGCCAATCATCACTTAGTTGGGGCTTAATTTTAGCCCACCACTCATTCTCAGAACCTGTAGCTTTTTCTAATCTGAGGTAACCTTTGGCGGCAATATTTTGTGAAAAGTACATATTGGTCTTAATTTCATCTAATTTGTTCGCTAATTCTTTATTGATTTCTTTTGTATCAAAGAGTTTTTTCAACCGCTCTAAGTCTTTAACCACTAGATCACGGTTGATAGAGCGATAGTTTTTTAAACTTTCTAAACGCTCATTAAGCTTGTCGACGGCATCAGAGAAACGACTTTTTTTACTCTCAGCCACCCTAACCAATTTTTTTACAATGTTCAGCGTGTTCGAAACGACATGCAAGACATATTGATTTTCAGGCACGTTGTAGCTTGGCTCAGATGCGCGACTGGTTAAATGGTTACGCGATCCCTTAGTGCAAATCTCCATAAACGTACGTGGAACAGGGCGTACTTCTTTGGTCGGCTTCAATTCTTGAATTTCTTTCAGCTCAACTTTGGGCTTTTTGAGGATTGTTTGTACATTAGTCAGAATAGATGCGACCAGTGACAAAGCCTTTTGATCTATGGTCGCCACCAGAGATTTTTTAGCGTCGCCCGTAATATGGCTATTCTCATCGAGAATCAACTCCCACAGGTCTGCTTTGAAATCTGATAGGTAGCGAGAAAGGTCTGATTTGGTCTGTTCGGAGATATCAATATCAAGCTTTAGCGTTGAGTTACCAACAACAAACGTGATCTGGCCAGCAGTTCGCCGCGCCTCACTGCGCCAGACCCGTTGTTTTTTATCCCAATGAGCAGGTTCAACCCACCACACAGAATTAGAAGCAGGATCAATAATCGACTCTAAAGGCTTCCTCTCGCCATTGGGCATTGCAATATAAGGCGGTGACTTGTCGCCGTGTTTAGCTTTAATCGCTAGTTGAGCAAATCGTAGCTCTTCGACCTTGGGGTATATGATCGTATGCGCAGAGAACGTGTTGTTTCCAAGATGCTCAAGCTTCAGCGAGTACTCTGACTCGTTAACACTGACTAAAGTTTGCTTATCATGCCATTTGGTTTCGATAAACTTGATAATGAATGGAACGTCCATGATTATGCCCAGTAGTTTACAACGCCATCATTTGCTTCGGCTGTCTTAACCAAACGCTCTACCGATTTGGTGCATGAAAACTCCGCCGCAATCTCTGTCTGATTATCTAAAAGGGATTCAAGACGAGGTAAGAATACACGGCCAACAAGCTCAACTTTACTGTAATCGCCCACTTGCTTACCGCCATCAAACGTGAATTTAGGCAACACCTTATGAACGATAAAGTTGTTAATGGCCAGAGATTTATTGTCGTTTACATCGCTAAACAACCTTATGTAGTTAAGCCCCTGACGAATGGTACGCATACCAAACTCCACTCCAAGCGGGTCGAAAACCTCTCGATTTAAGGTGGTGAACAGCTCACAGAATTCATCCGAACGTTCAAATTTCGGATAAGGGCTACGTTCGCCAAGCTCTGCAATATCGAACCCAAGTGGCAAATTGACGTCATCAAGGCCATAAGAATCGATCTCATCAAAAATTGCATCCCAGTCTGTCAGTAAAGGGCTCTTAAACTTCATCACATGCGCACGATCGAGAATTTTTGGTGATAGGTAATGGGTAGTCTCGTCGATGTTAATTGCACCAATGATCCTAACGTTTGCTGGAATCGTGATAGACGAAGGTGTGCCAAGAACACCTGCCAACATGCGTCTGATGTCACCATGGTATTTAATTAACGAATCTTTGTCGCTAAAGCCAAACGAGCGCTTCATTTCAGCGTTAATCTCTTCATCCTGCAGGAGCGCAACGAAGTCCACGATGCCATTTTTACTGAATTTTTCTTGTGCGTTTGAAATGACCGAAACAACCCCTTTTAGCTCTGCAAGAACATGGGCTGCTTCATCATCCGAATAAAGCTGAATCGTCGGTTGCTCGTTACGCTCCTCTAGCTTGGATAGAAAATCGGCAAAGTAATATTCCACTCGGGCAAGGTTCATTTCGTCTAAGCAGATAAAGTATGGGATATCTGGGTTTTGCTTGGCCTCGATTAATGCCTCAAGAAATGGCGTAGCTAGGTATTTCTTCTCTAGTGGGTTGTAATAGCCCAGCAAGTCTTCTGAACTGGTCCAGTTTGGTTTAACTGGGATGATTTTCGATACTCCACCAATCGCTTTAGCAAACGACTGAACTAGGTTCGTTTTGCCTGAACCCGAATCGCCTGCCAAAATGATAAGGTCATTTGTGCGAATTAGAGTAAGGAAATTCTCGATGATATGGCGCGGGTACAGAATGTCTCGTTCTTTCAAGTGTGCTTGAATGTAAGAAACTGCATTACTGTATTTAGAGTCAAGAGTTTGTGAAAAGGAGATATGTTTGCCTTGCTGTGCTGCAGATGAACGATTGCCTACAAAAATATCGAAATCTTCATCATCCAGAAATTCAAAGCTCTTAAGGAATAGAGCCTTACTCTCGACATAAGCTTTCAAGCGTTCAATTTTTTTTGACATCGTCTCTTCTACCTTCTTTTGCAACGCGATTTTGCGTAGCCATTCTGTATTTTTTTCTTCCAACTCTTGAGTTTTAACTCTTGCTTGAGAAAGAATATTATTATTTTTATTTAATTCTTCTTGTGTTTGCTGAAGCAGAACTTCATATGATGATATCTGCGCCTTTAATGAAGATTCTTCTCGCTCGAATTCTGCTTTTAGCGCACTGACTTCGCCGTCAATTCTTGACTGAACGTTCTGTAAATGCAGTTTATAAACAGCATCATCTAAGAAAATACTTTCATCGCCGTTGATGATGTCATTCGCCCTATATTCAGGAAGTTTGATAAGTCGACGAACTGAACTCACTACCACATTGCATTCAAATGGGTTTTCATGTTTTTCACGCTCGGATTGAGGCGCTAAAGCAAGCTCGCATGAGATAAAACTCTCATCATCTATACCAAACAACTCTTCGACGCTTTTGAAAGAAATAAAAACACCTTTGACCATGGCCAAACGAACATTGATTGGGTATTCAAGGTGCAGCCCTGTTTGGAGGGATTTTATATCTAGAAGAAGTGTCGGGAGCTTTCGGTCATCAAAGTTTGTTCGATTTTTAATCTTGCCCCAAACTGCTAGTTTTCCGCTAGTTGAACCCCAGCTCTCACACAGTCGTCGATAAAGCTCTTCATCAGAGAATCCTTTAACTTCTTCAGGATCATAGATAACTTGTTCTAAAGCCATGATTGAATCGCCACTGATAACTTAGATATATCTCATTCATTGATGATATTGGTTTTAATATTCGATCGGTGACACCTTATCGCTCAAAGCATGCCTACGCTTACTGTTACAAAGCATTTTGATGTAATCGAAAAGATCGCATCGACCTCCGGTAAGTGTCAAGGTAGTTGACACTCATTAGTTAATCTAAGCTGTCTGTTTTCCCCGCTACGGATTCAAAGTCACAGGACCTTCCGGTTGCCAGTTTCTTGTTCTCCCTGAATCGCATTCAAGATGCGCTTTCTACGCCCGACTATACAGTTCATCACGTCGTTTCGGTAAGTCACAGTCTTACACATGACGCCGCTCTTACCAACCCATAAACTTATCCGCAGATATCTTCCAGCGTTCTGAACCCCCATGACGGCTATCGAGGCACATATTTCAGTGTCCGGAGCAGCGACTTCGCATACTACCAACAGCCATGTTTTAACCGATTCAGTTATGCCTGAACTTAATAAGTGGCAGCAACACTCGCGGGAGAGAGTTTACTCCTCCGTCAGGCTGGATGCGATTCATAGTAAAATCCGCAAAGATGGCCGGTATCAGAGTAAGGTGACTTTGTAGTGAGAAGATAACGGGCGTCTGTCGAGACTGCTTTGTGATGTGCTGTCGGTTATGGCGGGGAAGGGCTTACTGGATTACAGCCTGTGGGATGAGCACAAGGCATTTTACTTCAAGGCAATACAGGCTGGTGTATCAGGGAACTACAGCCCGATGATGCAACTGGTGGACGACATCTTGCCAAACTAGCGTGCTAGCGTGCGAGGCCAACAGCTTTTGCCTGTACTGGATTTTGTTTGAGTTGCTGCTCAATTTTTTGCACTGAAAAACCTGTCTCAATAGCGGTTGAGCTGGCAACAGAACGGTATATCTGTGCTTTGGTAATCTGAGATGGTGCTGTTTCTTGTCTCATTAGCAAGTCCTCGCCATGTTTTCAGGATTGTAGTTGTACTACAATGTGCTGGCAAGGTTAATGAAAGGCTAGATAGTAAAACGCGGAGACACCAGCCGCTTATTGGGCTGGTGGCGTGGTTAGCATTTAGCGGTATTTAAATCGAAGGTTTTCTGGCAACAACAGCCTCAAAATCAGCACCACTCAAATCAGGGGTTGCACACAGCATATCCCTGGCCAATGCACGTCGGCGCTGCAGTAGGTCATCCAGAGTTTCTTCAAAAGTAATGATTTCAGAGTCCCTTACCGTCGGGTAATAGACATATACGTCTTTAGTTTGCCCAATTCGGTACGCCCGGTCCGTTGCCTGATCTTCTTTGGCTGGATTCCAGCAGCGAGTGAAATGAATAACATGATTGGCTTTCTGGACGTTAACGCCGAACCCGACAGCAACCGTAGAGAGAATAATTACCCCAAACCCGGGCTGAGCCTGAAAATCATCAATCAGGCGCTGTCGGCTGTTTTGGCTTTGACTTTTAGTACTGGTATCACCATTGATAATGACAGGGCGGAAACCAAACTTTTGGTGGATAGCATGTTGAAGTTCGCGCTGTAAATCTCGAAGCTCCGTAAAAATAATGACTTTATCTTTCGTGGTGTGTTTTATTTCTGCGAGTATTTTCAGCAGCCAATTCAGCTTGGGTGAGTTATCACGAAAACGTGGCTCTGGATTAACTACTGCAGGGTGTGCACAGATGAGTTTCAGTCGGTGTAACAAACCTAACATACCGGTTCCGGCCTGCTGCATCCCTTCACTCAGGGCTTGCTGCTGTTGCCAGTTTGCAACAGACGAAAGGTAGAGCTGTTTTTGCACGCCAGACAACGTCAATTGCTTGCAGCTTTCCACTTCAATTTTCTGAGGTAAATCACGCGCAACCTCTTCTTTAGTGCGGCGTAAAGTCTGGGGGTCTATCAGCGCCCGCAGGCTTTCCAGCCGTTCCGTATCGCGACCATCTTCGTTTTCGATGGGGCGAACATAATGTTTACCAAATTCATTTAGTGCACCTAACAATCCAGGCTGGGCAAAATCAAATAAGCTCCACAGGTCGACAAGTGTGTTTTCGACAGGCGTTCCTGTGCATGCCACTTTGAATCTGGCTTGTACCGCGTTGGCCGCATGTGTAATTAATGCAGCTGGGTTTTTTATTTTTTGTGCCTCGTCGCACACCATAATGGACCACGGCTGGCGTGCCAGAGAAAACTCCTGGTCGCGAAGCGTTTCGTAGGTTGTCAGTATGATTTTCGCCTCGCCCTGCCAGCCAGGTTTAAGCAGGTTTTTGATCCCCTGAGACTGCAGATGAGCAGGTATAGCCTGTTTGGGGTATTTCACCGCTTTAATGGTCTCGCCATACAATTTCAATACCGGAATTCCTGCGGTATAGAAGAAATTGTCCAGCTCACGTTCCCAGTTATCTAAAAGAGAGACAGGAGCAACAATGAGACTTGGCGGTTCTTGTGGGAATTTTTCAATGAACCAGACCAGGAAACTCAGGATTTGCAGCGTTTTCCCCAGACCCATATCATCCGCCAGTAAGCAACCTGCCGTTTCCTGTGGTGAGAGAAGAAAGAGTTGCTGGAGCCACGCAACACCCTTCCGCTGATGATCTTTGAGCTGGATATGTTCTTTCAGACTTAGGGGAATTTCAGGCTCGGCATGACGCGCATTGAGGAGCGAATCCCGGCGCTGTTTGATGTAGGCCGCTTCTTCAATATTCTGTTCAATTTTAAGGACGGCCCGAGCCGCTTTAACATCAACATTGCCCTGTGATTCATTTGCCGTATTTTGCTGTTTTTCCCAATTCTTACTGAAGGTTTTAGCCGCATCCAGTGGTAATTCAGCATCATTCCAAGGGGAGATGATATGCGTTTCACCAGCTGCTTCTGCCTGAATGATTCTTTCCTGCAGTTCATCGAGATGGTGCAGGTTTTCAGGCTGCCAGCCATCCAGTGTTTCGACCGAAAATGTAGAGAAATCGATGTCATCGGGGAGCCAATTTTCACTTTGCGCTTTGGTCAGCCAGGGAGATGATATTTTTTCGAACTCGCCAATACCGATAACACGATCGCCATATTTATCGATATCGAGAACATCATCGAATTCTTTACCTTCGATTTCCTGTTGCCAGCGAGATAATAGTGACTGGCAATAATGCCATTGCTGTTCGGTGAATTGGCTCAGTTCCAGCTCGTAACCCTGCCAGGAGCCTGCAGGCATTTGTGCCGCAACACTGATTCCCAATGCCTGAACAAATTTATCCAGCTCCCAAGGGGCGGAAAAGAGGAAGGTGACTTCCGGTTGTGGTACTGGCGAAACGGGCTCCAGAACCAACGTAATATCCTCTATCTTGTTCTCATCATTTAGACGGGGCTGGAGTCTAAAGTGATGGAAGAAAATATGGGCATCAAAGAGTGCCTGTTCATGCTCTTCAGGGGCAATCACGCTAGCGGCATCTTCACCCAGGAATGTGTAGGGGTTGCGAACAAATGACAGAGCTTCACTTCCGGCTACTCGGCGGCCTGGAATGGAGTGTATTAAATTCAGGACTTCTTTCACTTCGGGAGGAATGATGACGTGGCTGAGTTCGCCATTTTCGCCGGGGATTCGATAGCTATCGTGAACCTGCGAATTCTTGTCAAAACTGCCCAGCCAGTTAGCAGGCTGGTCCTCGAAATGGGGCTCAATTTCGATAACCGCAGTATCGGCAACCGTTGCTTTACGCAGACGTAATGACAATGAAGTTGGTTTGACGACATGCGTTTTTTCTAAATAATCATCAAATTTTGCCGCTGCTTGCTTTGCACATTTGCGGATAGCGGCCCATCCCAACTGATTAGTGGTTTCACCAGGAGTCTGACTCTGCTGTGCACTGAGTTGTTCTGTTGCCTGTATGAGTGCCCAGTTTTCCCGCGATAACAGGTATTGCTGATTTTCGTGGGTTAAAATGGCACCGGTACGACTGAAACGGATCGGCTTACGCGCTGGCAGCGTGGCCCATTCAGCAATCCAAACGCGAAAATCACTGTCGCTTAATGCCCCTCGCGAATTTAAACTTGCGCGTAATGGCAAAACCTCAGGGACGCCAATCAGAGGCAGGCTACTGGCATGCTCTTCATCTTCCAACAGACGGTACAATGCATCCCAGCTCAACAACCACCGGTCTGTAAGTGATATCAGATAGTCTTCTTCAGCCAGTTGTTCAAGCCAGGATGCCAGAGCCCAAAGCTCCGGCACATCAACCAGCGATAGCGGAAAGCTGAGTCCGTTATCCTCAACCTGGTATTGATTCTTTAGGTGGCGTTCTATCTGCTGACGGTTTCCCGTCAGTTTACTTAACAGGCGTTTGAGCATTATTTGATCCAGTAGCGATGTGGTTCTTTAGTCACGGGGGCGAAACCGAGTCGGAGCAACTCTCGTTCCGTTGTCTCATCCGGTGATTTGAGCTGCACAGACAGCACACCACCTTTTTGCCGGTTATCGCTGACGACACATGAGGTGTTTTCAACCAGACGCTGTATGGCCGTATCTCTCAATGGGTTGATGATCTTAACATCAGATACCGAGACGGGAGAGGGAGCTTTCTTGTCTACAAACTTGATGGGTTCTTCAGCCATCCAACGGATGCCTAGCTTGCGCAGCTCATCGTCGTATTTCAACATCCAGCCGGTGATACGGACCTTGTTATAGCCCTCAGCCCGAGGGGTATGCGGCAGTCGAAGAACATTACGGTATTTATCTTTTAAATGGATATTAATATCTAATGAACCTGTCTCTGGATTGAACGGTGCCTGACCTACTCGGTAAGCGTACATTGCGTTCCCTGTCCCGGAAAACTCCACGAAAATGTAATCGTTAATCTGCATAATCATGGCGTTATCAAAGCTACGTCCACCACGCAAATGACTCAGCCGTCCACGATTCTCCTCACGGAATTTCATAAAGTCGTTACCACGATCGTGCCAGGCATCAGGCCCCATCACGATACGAGTGAATCCCATCTGATTGGCGAAACGCAGCCAATAGTGCAACCTTGCCTGGTCAACATCGCCATTGCCGCGGAGCAGTTCAAAGAAGTGCATCAGGTCTTGTTTTGCCAGCCAACCCCGCACCATAGCCGCAACGGGCTCAGGAACATATTGATTCCACTTATTCTGCTGGCTTTTTAGCTGCGGGTTATCCCAGTATTCCAGCGCGGCCTGTTTCAGTGCTGTATGAGCCTGATCGCGATAAGTGGAATGGTAATAACGCGTCAGCGTTGCCGTCATAATGTCGTCGCGAAAACGTAGCCACTGCGCAGCCAGACCTAATAACCAGCTAATTTTTTCCAAGAATTGTGGATCGTCAAGCGTATCGAGTTGTGCCAACAGCACCATGAAAATACGCTTCCACAACCAGCTGCCATCGGGGATTTGCGCGATTTTTTCCAGTGATGATAGAGAGTTATTCTCACCGGAAAGTAGCTGTTGGGATATCACGCCGCCCGCTTGCGGCGTAAAAATATCGTGATAAAACTCAATGGTTTTCATCCACGACTTTTCTCTGCGGATAGCGGCTTTCACCACAGAGTAGCCTTGGGCGATGTGCCCACGTAGTACGCACCAATGTGGATTTTCCTCAGGAGATTCATGCTGATATGCAAAATAACTTGAACAAAGCGCTGCCCAATCCTTTCGTTTCAATTCCTTAGATTCAAGCCGCTTCATGATAGCGTTGTCGACCTCAGGAAAAAATACATCATCCTCAAGCAAGATTGGTCGGTCTGGATATAACGGGTCGTTATCGGCTAGACCATAAAATACCATCCGCCATTCTCGCTCGGTGAGTTCTTTTGCAAGACGAAGGCGACGTAGAGCCTCCAGCCGCATTTCTTGTGGCGGTGATGGGATTTTTTCTGCTTTATCAAACCTTTTTTCCATATCGAAGGCAGCGGAAGCCAACGTATGGAAATCATTATGCAGATAATTGTCTTCCCTTTGATTGGAAGAGAGTCTCGCAGCAATACGCTGAGAAAGAGAATTCAGGGCTGGCGTCATTAGGGCATTACCAACTGACAGACTTCTTTATTGACGACTGCGGGGAAATCCACCTCATCAGCCCCATCACGTTTATCTTTAAGTCCGAAGAATTGCATACGTAATTCGACACGACGGCTGGCTTCCTTGCTTTCCTTGGCATTATTGAAGGAGACGCCACCCGCGAGGAAAAGTTTACGGATTTGGATCTGCTGTTCTGCAGTTATGCTTTTTTGCAGCGGGCTGCGGCTATCGAGCAGACTACACATTACCCACTCAGAACGTTGCAAGGAGAGATGTAGATTGTATAAGTACGAACCGTCAGTGTCGGTAAACCCTTCAATAACGATCTGCTTAAACCACTTCTTGCCTTCTTCACTATCAGCTGCGTCCAGCACCAGGGGGACGACATCCTGCAACGCTTTTTGCCCTTCAGCGTTAAGGAAAAACCGGTTGTGATCGAAACGCCCGGCTTCACCAAAACTGATGCGATTATCGTGGCAATCCACCACGATAGTTTTGTTCACGTTACGGGCATGTATTTCCAGTCGCTCACACAATCTGGATATATCCTGACCTCTTGTTTTTTCACCCTGCTCTGCACGTTGGATACGTTGTGTAACGGAGCTCAACGAAGCAACCATGACGACCAGAAATAACACCATCATGGCCGCCATCAGATCGGCATAAGAGATCCAGAATGGTTTCTCTGCTTCATCGCTGCGGCGTTTTTTAACGCCAAATGCGTTTCCAAACATCAGCTGTCACCCCTTAGGCACGAACGCGTGACAGGACATCATCAAGCTCGCTGACGCTCTCTCCAATCTGTTCAACAGAACCCGCGAGCAGAGTAGAGGCCTTCGCCATTTCGACGTCCAGTTTGCCCAGCGTTTTATCCAGGCTGCGTAAAACACCTTCAGAGAAGTCTTCGAACCCTTTCCCGAGCACGTCACTGACATTTTCCATAAAAGCCTGTGCTTCACGGTTGTAGCCCTGAAGACGCTCACCATGTAGCTGAAGATCGGCGATGAATTGGCTGCGTGTGGTTTGTTCAGACTGCGTATTTGCGGCGAGCAGCTCCAGCATGGCAATGGATTTGCTAACAGCTTCCCGATTGTTACGATAATCAGCCACAACGGAAGTGAGTTCGCTGGTGGCAAGGGATAGTGATGAACCTGCTGATTGCGCTTTATTCAGCAAGTCAGCGGTAAGGTGATTTGCTTCCGACACCCGATCACCTGCATGTTCAAAGCGTTCGGCAGCCAGACGCATTTTGTCCGCGCCGTTTTGCATATCCTGAATCTGTCGGTTGGTTTGTTCTGCGAGCAAGCGAAGTGTTTCTGTCGTTCCCTGATGCTGGCTGGCAACAGTGTCGATCAGTTGTTTAATCTGATCGTCTACCTCACTCATCACTCGCTGTGTCTGTTCGTGCAGTGACTGCTGATTCGCTTGCTGAGTCGCTGAAATCTGTTGCTGACCCTTATCAATCTGCCCAAACAGGCTACCCAGTTGTTCACCAAGCGACTCGACAGAGGCTGCCATTTTTTCCATTGTGGCGCTTTGCCCCTGCTGGACAGAGTTCTGAATGGCTTCAATAAAGGCAGCCATATGTTCGGATTGTGCCTTTTCTCGCGCTTCACTATCGGCGAACATTTTCTCCAACTGACGGGCCATACGTTCACCGGCCCCTTCACCTTCTGCGCCAATTTTAGCCACTGAGGTCTGAAGGCTAGTAAGCATGTCATTCATGCCTGCCTGCAAAGCTTGCTGGCCCGACTTCATTTCAGACAGCAGTTGTTCAATGAGTTGAGCGCTACCCTGTCGGGAATCATCGCTCACCTGACGCATGTCCTGTAACAACGCGGCAAAACCGGTTTGCATTGTCTGAATCGCGCCAACAGTTTGCCCCATCATGTCGTTGAGACTTGTAAATTGCTGACCGAAGGTGGTATCGAGTTTCGCCATAAACGCGGTCAGCACATCCTGCAGCATGTTTTGCACCATGCCGCTTTGATCGCCGCTGGCGGTCTGCACAGCACCGGCAATTTTATCCAGCGGCGACTTCAAGCTATTTTCAATCGCGCCACTGACTTGTTCAGCAAATTGTTGTCCTGATTCACGATAGGTCGTGCTAAGGGTGGCCGCCAGTCGCTCATTCTCTACTTTCTGACTTTCGGCCAGCTGAAGCAACATATCGCGTAAATCGGTGACCAGGCTCTCTTTCAGATGGCGCGCCTGGGTCGCACTTTCATTACTGGATTTCACCAGTGAGGCTAAATACTCCTCACCAACGCCGCTCTCATACAGGGAATCCAGAGCAGCCGTGAATTTTTCCAAATATTTGTAGCATTTAGCGATGGACAGCTTCTCTAGCCAGGTAACCAGAATGGAGGCAAAAATAGCGATAGCAGATCCCAGAAAAGCGTACAACACATCGTGCAGAAGATTATTTACGCTACTAGTGACTTGTTCTGGAGTGCTAGGATCAAAGTGACTGAGGCCGATCATTAGGCCATAAAAGGTGCCAATAATTCCTACGCCAGTCAGGATACCAGGAAGGTGTTTGAAGAATTCCGTGTTAAGTGGAATATCAACCAGTTGTTGTTCAGAGAAAAAGCTAGCGCTTGGGGCTGTAGCACGAACACGAACGATTTTTTCGTCCCCGTTCTCCAGTTCACGCTGCGGGTGTAACGATTCTTCAAACTCACTCCAGGCATGTTTCAGTTCAGGCTGCTGAAACAGGTTTTTTAAATGCTCAAGCTGAGATTCTGGCTGGTTTTCTTTGATGGTGATAATGGATTGCGTATAGCGTCTTAAGCCAAATATAATTTTAAAGACTCTAATTAAATAAAAGAAAAAAAAGCAAATGACTGCAAAACTCACCAAGCCAATAACGGTGACTGGCACCTTGTGGGGTTCCACCGAGGTAAGCACAGCTAAAATAGAATTAAGCCAGGACATTGTTCTACCTGTGTAAAAATCAATCCATTATTAAATTCACCAAAGACAACTTTCTAGTTCAATTACCTAAAAAAAGCTGAAATGGTTGTCATTGTGTCTCTACATTGTCCCTATGTGACTAAAGACGTTCAGGGGATGAACGATACAAAGTAGGGCAATGAGTAAAGCGGTTGTCCAGTTTCCTCTTTTTTACCCGTTGAATGCAAACTTCTTTATGCTCCATCGTTTGTAATCATTGACGTACCGGGTATCATTTTGCGAAATGTATCCCAAAACCGAATCTGCGATGAGGCATGGCTGCTTTTTCGCTGCGATCTACCCCCCGAGGATTTTGATGAACAACGCCGAACAACTGTTTCTTAATGAATTGGATAACAAATTCTGGAAGGCCGCTGACAAGCTGCGCGCCAATATGGATGCCGCCAACTACAAGCATGTGGTACTGGGGCTCATCTTCCTGAAGTATGTTTCCGATGCCTTTGAGGCCCGCCAGCAGGAACTTGTGACTCTGTTCCGCGATGTCGGCAACCCGGACAACATCTATGCCATGTTGCGCGACGGTTACGACTCTGATGAAGAATACGCGCAGGCGATTGTTGATGAGCTGGAGGTGGAAGATTACTACACCGAAAAGAACATCTTCTGGGTGCCGAAAGCTGCCCGTTGGGAAACGCTGAAAAACAAAGCCATGCTGCCGACCGGCACGGTGTTGTGGGTGGATGATACCAACGGGCAGGAGGTCAAATTACGCTCCGTGTCCTGGCTGGTGGACAACGCGTTGGATGAAATTGAAAAAACCAACCCGAAACTTAAAGGCATTCTAAACCGCATCAGTCAGTACCAACTTGGCAACGAGGTGCTGACCGGGCTGATTAACACCTTCTCTGACGCGAACTTCAGCAACCCTGAATATAACGGCGAGAAACTCAGCTTAAAGAGCAAAGATATTCTCGGTCACGTTTACGAATATTTCCTCGGCCAGTTCGCGCTGGCAGAAGGCAAACAGGGCGGCCAGTACTACACGCCAAAAAGCATCGTCACCCTGATTGTTGAGTGCTTACAGCCCTACAGCGGCCGTGTTTATGACCCGGCGATGGGCTCCGGTGGGTTCTTTGTTTCCAGCGACCGTTTTATTGAAGAGCACGCGGGGGAGAAGCACTACAACGCCGCCGAGCAGAAGCAGAAAATCTCCGTCTACGGTCAGGAATCCAACCCCACCACTTGGAAGTTGGCGGCGATGAACATGGCGATCCGCGGTATTGATTTTAACTTTGGTGCCAAAAACGCCGATACCCTGCTCGACGATCAGCACCCGGATCTGCGCGCCGACTTCGTAATGGCTAACCCACCGTTCAATATGAAGGAGTGGTGGAACGCGAAGCTGGAAAACGACGTGCGCTGGAAATACGGCACACCGCCTCAGGGCAACGCCAACTTTGCGTGGATGCAGCATATGATCCACCACCTCGCGCCAAAAGGTTCGATGGCGCTGCTGCTGGCGAACGGCTCAATGAGTTCCAACACCAACAATGAAGGCGAGATCCGCCGCAACCTGATTGAAGCGGATCTGGTGGAATGTATGGTGGCGCTACCGGGCCAACTCTTTACCAACACCCAAATCCCGGCCTGTATCTGGTTCCTGACCAAAGATAAATCCGGTGGCAACGGCAAAGCACATCGCAAAGGCGAGGTGCTGTTTATTGATGCTCGCCAGATTGGTTTTATGAGAGACCGCGTACTGCGTGATTTTACCCGCGAGGATATTGCCACAATTACCAATACCTTCCACGCCTGGCAGGCGGATAAAGATTACGCAGATGAAGCTGGCTTCTGCTTCTCTGCAACGCTTGACGATATTCAGAAAAACGATTTTGTGCTGACCCCGGGGCGCTATGTTGGTACCGTCGAACGGGATGAAGACGATGAACCGTTTGCCGAGAAGATGGCGCGGCTTACGGCACAACTTAAAACTCAGTTAGAAGAGAGTGCAAAGCTGGAAGCGCAGATTAAAGCGAATCTGGGGGGGCTGGGTTATGAGTGCTAATTGGCCTTTTGTTCGCCTTGGCGATTACTGCCTAAAGATTGGTAGTGGTGCCACTCCGAAAGGTGGTAAGAGCGTTTATCTTGACGCTGGTCAAATAGCGCTGATACGTAGTCAGAATGTCTATAATGATACCTTCAAACCTGATGGGCTTGCTTATATAACATTAGATGCCGCCAACAAATTAAAAAATGTGGAGGTACAACTTGGTGATATTCTTTTAAATATTACTGGTGATTCAGTGGCACGCCTTTGTCTGGCACCAGATGAGTATCTGCCAGCTCGCGTCAATCAGCATGTTGCGATCATCAGACCAGATCCAGATGAATTCGATTCTAGGTTTCTGCGTTACTTTCTCACATCACCAGAACAGCAAGAATTACTCTTAGCGATTGCTAGTGCGGGGGCAACCCGAAATGCCTTAACAAAGTCACATATTGAATCATTAGAGGTTTGCAAGCCGGAGCTTGCCGTACAGACTTGGATAGCAATTCAGCTTGAATCTTTTGATAAAAAAATACAACTCAATCATCAAATCAATCAATCCCTCGAGCAAATGGCACAAGCTCTGTTCAAAAGCTGGTTTGTTGATTTTGAACCGGTAAAAGCCAAAATGGCAGTGCTGGAAGCGGGCGGCTCGCAGGAAGACGCGACCTTTGCGGCGATGACGGCGATTTCCGGGAAAGATGCTGATGCGTTGGCGCTTTTTGAGCGTGAACACCCTGAGCAACATGTAGAGCTAAAAGCCACGGCAGAACTGTTTCCGTCCGCGATGCAAGACAGTGAGTTGGGGGAGATTCCGGCGGGGTGGACAACACCCGCGATTCAGGATGTAGCGAGCACGGTAAAAGGGAAATCTTATAAAAGTACTGAACTCGATTCTTCCAAGACTGCATTAGTTACCTTAAAGTCTTTCAATCGAGGAGGTGGATATAGGCTTGATGGCCTTAAGGAATACACTGGTAAATATAAACCCGATCAAGAGGTTTTTGCGGGTGATTTGATTATCGCTTACACCGATGTAACACAGGCGGCAGACGTTATCGGTAAGCCTGCAATGGTAATAAGTGATACCAGATACAAACATCTCGTAATATCGCTCGACGTCGCAGTAGTTAGGCCGTTTAATGATAATTTAAAATACTATCTCTATGGGGTGGCAAGAACTGAACAATTCCAAAACCATACAAACTCACATTCAACTGGAACAACTGTATTACACCTAAGCAAAAATGCGGTTCCAAATTATAAATTTATTTTAGCTAATGAAGAGTGGGTTGATATTTATGCAAAGCATGTCAAATCTATTTTTTCTAAGATAAACATAACGATTGAGGAAAGTAATTTTCTCTCTGAGCTTAGAGATACACTTCTCCCTAAACTCCTTTCCGGCGAAATCACCCTACCGGACGCCGAGCAGGCGGTAAGCGAGGCGGAAAATGTATAAAGTCGATACACCGACCAACAGCCTGCATTCTCTGCAAGAGGTGTCCTTCAGCAGTCTCGGTTATACCGAGCGCTATCACCTGCAGGAGTGGCTGGCAAAAAATCCTCAGGCATTGACCCGCGATAACGACGACGAACTGCTGATTATTCAGAAGGAGTTCGCCGGTTTTGACGACACCAAAGAGCGCCTCGATCTATTAGCTATCGATAAGCAGCGCAATCTGGTGATCATCGAAAACAAGCTCGATGACTCCGGGCGCGACGTAGTGTGGCAGGCGCTGAAATATGCCGGTTACTGCGCCAATCTGCGCAAAGAACAGATCCTCGACATCTTTCAGCTCTATCTCGACAAATACGAGCCGGAAGAGACCCGTCCGGCGGCGGAAGTGATGGCGGAGTTTCTGGAGTGCGAAAGCCTGGATGAAGTGCAAATCAACCAGAGTCGCACCCAGCGAGTGATGATGGTGGCGGCCAGCTTCCGCAAAGAAGTGACCAACACCGCGCTGTGGCTGATGCAGTTTGGCCTGCGGGTGCAGTGCTTTAAGGTTAAGCCCTACAAATTCAACGACGATGTGTTTGTTGATATTCGCCAGGTGATCCCCACACCTGAAGCCGAATCTTTCATGATTGGCATGGCACAGAAAGAAGCGGAAGAGCAGTCCACCAGCGGCGAACTGAAAACCCGGCATTATCTGCGCAAGGCCTTCTGGACCAAAGCGCTGGAACGTCTCAAAGCCAGCCAGTGTACGCTTTACAACAATATTAGCCCCTCGACCGACCACTGGCTCAGTGCCGGGTCTGGTATTAGCGCGGTATCGTTTAATCTGATTTTCAGCAAAAAAGAGATTCGTGTTGAGCTGTGGATTGCCAAATCTTCGGCTGAGAGCAATACCTTTGCGTTTAACTGGCTCTATGAACACAAAGCGCTAATCGAGAAGTCGTTTGGTCATGAACTGAAGTGGGAACCGTTGCCGGGCAAAAAATCGTGCAGAATCTCTTTTGCCACGCCTGCTACCAGCCTCGATGAGAGCAACTGGCCAGCGATGATCGACTGGCTGCTGGTTAACCTGACGGCGTTTGAAAAAGCGCTGGAGCCTTTTATCGCCCCACTGAATATGGCGCTTAAAGATATTTCCAACGCGCCGGAAGAAACGGAAGAACCTGAGACAGAGGAAGCCTGATGCTGAGCGAAGACGATTTAGAGCAGCAATGCCTGAAATGGTTTGCTGAACAGGACTGGGAAGTGCTGCACGGGCCCGATATCGCGCCAGATGGCGACAATCCGCTGCGTGTCTCATTTCATGATGTGTTTTTACGCCCAGTAATGCTGGAGCAGCTGCAAACTATCAACCCCCATCTCCCTGTTTCCGTGCTGGAAGAGGTGATACTGCGTATTACCCGTCCCGAAAGCCCGGATCTGGTCGTTAGCAATAAGGCCTTTCATCACCTGCTACTCGACGGTGTGCCCGTAGAGTACAAACGCGAAGATAAGACGGTTCACGATAAAGCGCTGCTGATGGATTTTAACCATCCAGGTATTAACCGCTTTATGGTCGTGAGCCAGGTGGCTATTCAGGGGATAAAACAGGTTCGTCGCCCGGATATTATCGGCTATATCAACGGCCTGCCGGTGGCGGTGATGGAGCTGAAAAGCCCGATTGATGCCAATGCCGATATCTGGGCTGCGTTTAACCAGTTGCAGACCTATAAAAACGAACTCAGCGACCTATTTATCTGCAACGAAGCGCTGGTGGTGAGCGACGGGCAGAATGCGCGTATCGGCTCGCTGACCGCTGATGAAGAGCGCTTCCTGCCGTGGAAAACCGTGGCTAACGAAGACGACAAGCCGCAGTTTGACTGGCAGTTTAAAACCGTGGTGCAGGGCTTCTTTAACCGGGAACTGCTGCTCGATTACATTCGTTTCTTTGTGTTGTTCGAAAATGACGGTAAACGGCTGATCAAGAAGATTGCCGCTTATCACCAGTTCCATGCGGTCCGTGAAGCTGTCGCGGCCACTATTGTGGCGTCTACCGGAAAACATCTGCCGTTGCGCAGTAACATCCAGCCCGGCAGTAAAAAAGCGGGCGTGGTGTGGCATACCCAAGGTTCCGGTAAAAGTATATCCATGTGCTGTTACGCCGGGAAACTGCTGCAACAGGCAGAGATGAACAACCCGACCATCGTGGTGGTGACCGACCGTAACGATCTCGACGGGCAGCTCTACGCCACCTTCTGCCAAGCGCAAGATTTACTGAAACAAACGCCGTTACAGGCCAACGACCGCGACGAGTTGCGCGAGCTGCTCAATGCCCGTGAATCCGGCGGTATTATTTTTACTACTGTGCAGAAATTTGCGCCGTTGGACAATGAGCAGAGCCATCCTGCACTTAACGCGCGCAGCAACATCGTGGTGATTTCCGATGAAGCGCACCGCAGCCAATATGGCCTTAGCGCCACGCTGGACAGACAAACTGGCGTCTATAAATACGGTTATGCCAAACACATGCGCGATGCGCTGCCGAACGCCTCGTTTATGGGCTTTACCGGTACACCGATAGCGTCTGAAGATAAAGATACTCGCGCGGTGTTTGGTGATTACGTCTCTATCTACGACATCCAGGATGCTGTGGATGACGGCGCGACGGTGCCGATTTACTACGAATCCCGACTGGCAAAACTCGACCTGAATCATGAGGAGCTGGAAACGCTCTCCGATCAGGTGGATGAGCTGGTGGAAGATGAAGAGACCGGCCAGCAAGAGAAAACCAAAGGTGATTGGAGCCGTCTGGAAAAGCTGGTGGGTTCTGAGCCGCGTATTGAGCAAGTTGCCGCTGACTTGGTTCAGCACTTTGAAACTCGTAACGCAGCCATGAATGGCAAGGCGATGATTGTCGCCATGAGCCGTGATATCTGCGTGAAGCTCTACAACGCCATCACTGAGATCCGCCCGGACTGGCACAGCACGGACGTTGAACAAGGCGCGATAAAAGTCATCATGACTGGCTCGGCATCAGACAAAGACCATCTTCAGCCGCACATCTACAACAAGCAGACTAAAAAACGCCTTGAAGCTCGCTTTAAAGATTTGAACGACCCACTGAAATTGGTGATTGTCCGCGATATGTGGCTAACCGGGTTTGATGCGCCATGCTGCCACACGATGTATATCGACAAACCAATGCGTGGCCATAACCTGATGCAGGCCATTGCGCGCGTTAACCGCGTGTTCCGGGATAAGCCCGGCGGGCTGGTGGTGGATTATATCGGTATTGCGAACGAGCTAAAGCAGGCGCTGAAAACCTATACCGACTCAAAAGGAAAAGGGCAGACCACGGTTGATGCCCGGGAAGCCTTTGCCATCCTGTTGGAAAAAATAGACATCATCCACGGGATGTTTGCGCCCTCGGCAGGAAAACCAGGCTTTAGCTACGTGGGCTTTTCTCGCGATCCGTTGGCGTTCTTACGCGATGCGGTGAACTACATTCTGGGTCTGGATGACGGTAAAAAACGTTATCTCGACGTTTCATTGGCGATGAGTAAAGCCTGGTCATTGTGTAATACCCTGGATGAGGTGAAACCCTTACAGGAAGAATTCGCGTTCCTCTCGGCGGTCAGGGTGGGGCTTATCAAACTTGATCCCAAGGAAAAATTTAGCCAGTCGGAAAAAAATTCTCTGCTGAGTAAGATCCTTGATAACGCGGTTATTGCGACTGGGGTTGAGGATGTCTTCGCGCTGGCCGGGCTGGATAAACCCAATATCGGCCTGCTGTCGGATGAGTTCCTGGAAGAAGTGCGGGAAATGCCGCAGCGTAATCTGGCAGTGGAACTGCTGGAAAAACTGCTCAATGACGGCATTCATGCCCGTTCTGGTAATAACGTGGTGCAGCAGAAGAAATACTCTGACCGCTTGAAAGCAGTTCTGCTCAAATACAATAACCGCGCTATTGAAACCGCGCAGGTGATTGAAGAGCTGATAGAGATGGCGAAAGCGTTCCAGGAGGCGATGGCGCGCGATGATGCGCTGGGCTTGAACCCGGATGAAATCGCTTTCTATGATGCGCTGGCCGAAAATGAAAGCGCAGTGCGAGAACTGGGTGATGATGTTCTTAAGAAACTGGCTATCGAGGTTACGTTGAAGCTTCGTAAATCAACGACCGTTGACTGGCAGGTTCGGGAAAGCGTGAGGGCGAGATTACGGATTCTGGTGCGTCAGACGCTGCGTAAGTACAAGTATCCGCCTGACAAAACACCCTATGCCGTTGAACTGATACTGAAACAGGCAGAAATGGTGTCCAACAGTTGGACTGTGTGATGTGCAGTTCTTTTATTTTTTGCGGTCACTGTTTTCACAAAAGGTGAAATGTGAAAAAAATATAATATACAACGACTTAATAGTAATGATCGCTTTTTAACTCAATCTAAGAGTGATCATATGAAAATATGTTTGGCTACATGATCACTTTTGAAGTGCTTAATGCGCAATTGGCCGCATATGTATACATTTTTACTAGGGCTATTGGGCCGCAGTACAGTTTAAGCTTCACGGCATCCTGAGCTGGTCATTGGATCAGCCATGTTTTTTTCTGAGGTTTGTGTTGCTTCAGCTGTGCAATCGACTCTATAAACTTTCTGGCCCATTAGCTTTGAACGAATCGATATTTCCGGCCTCAATTTCTTTATCGACTCCATCCCTAAAGTTCCAGTGTTTTGGTTCATCAAATTTGTAGTTAACCCGTTTAAGAGTATTTGGATTAAAAACAAACCGAGATAGTTCATATTCATGCTGTAAGCGAATCCAATTTGCAGGTGTGCCACCGAGCACATAGCTTAATCGAAGCGCCAGTTCTGTTGTGATACGTGTATATCCAGTTACTATATAATGGCAAGTAGACAAGGGCATTTGCATCGCTTTTGCAAACTGTGTCAAGCTCACACTCCTGAAAGCCAGAATGGCCTGGATTCTTTCTGCAGGAATCAAACTATTAAGGTTTTCATAGGTCAGTATTGTTTTATTTATGGAGCGTAGAGTTTTTCGCTTGGCTTGCTCTTTCATAACTATGATTATACGGCATTAAATTATCCTTATCGCTTTTCAGAGTGCAGAGGTTCGTACTGAGTAAAAATGTTTTTACGACATCATCAGTCATCTGAGATGTTATTCAGAGCGGGTATGACTCTGCTGGTGTTGAGGGTAAATAAATATCGATTATTTATACTTGTATCGTTTAATTAATCATTGGCAGCAGTTGAGTTAATGTTTTATTCTGCTTTTGTTGGTCTCCTAAAATTCGTCGATTTCCATGCCGTTTGGTGTACATGTTAAAACGTTTTTTGGTCGTATTCTTAGCCAGGTAGCTCAATCGATAGATAATCTGCCCGAACAGTTTGTTATTACCGAGCCGCCAAATATAATAGCAGTTTGCTGGCAGACTGAATGTTCCCCCGGAAACTTCATGCCAGCACATTGCCATTAATTTGTTTAGCTTTCCAGGATGGCTAATTTTTTGCCCATTCGCCATCAATACGCAGTGATAGTGCTGACATGGACTGTGGCCATGCTCACATACCCATATCAGATGAAACCAAGTTTTAGCGTAATTCTTAAGTAATTTTTTAGTTAGCATTTTACTGAACTTGCTCAGGATAAGATTTGTTTCGCTATGTTCTTTGACATGTAAGTCGAAACGAACCACCAGCACTTTAGTTGAACGACTAAACATTTCCAGCACAGTATCCAGAATACTTCGCATAATTTTTGGCTCAGGACGGATCATGCCTCGTGACCATTCATATACCGGCAATGCATGATTCTGATACAAAAAATAACCGAGCTTATTTCGTGACACCTGAAACATTTCTGCTGAGTTGCTATTATCCATATATTATGAATAATCCTAAATGCATGTTAGCTTTGCCTTGTGACGTTACACGTCCTGACGACTTAATGTATTATCGAAAATAGTGAAATATTGGTTCATCATCAGGGCGAGAAGAATCGACAGGTTATATACCTGTCGAGTTACCTCAATTAATTCGCTCTCTGGCTAGTGTTTGATACACATGATTAATTCTGGAGGCCATCCCACAACCTTTTTCCCTACTTTAAGCGGTGCGGGGAAATCACCATTTCGAATCCAGCGATCAAGTGTCGAGCGGCTAATTCTAAGGTGATGGCATACATCACGTTTACCATGATATCGAATGAGCGATACTGGTGTTAGATCTGTGCGGGTAGGGATGAGCATCGTTCAGTATCCCTTAACGCTGGTTGCACCAGAGTAATAAATCTGATAGTAACCATGCACAACTACTATTGCCTAACTTTTTACGTGGGGGAAATTGGCCATCTTTTTCCAGCTTCCATGACAGAGAACGAGAGATCGCTGTAATTTAATGGCGTTCACTTTCCCGGACTAAGCGATCAGTTTCAATACCGTAAAAAGAGAGAATTTCTTGTTTCGTATGATTGTCGATGTTCATGCCCATCCTCCTTAGGATTTAGTTGGTGATGGGCATTTTGAAGTGCTTCTGATTATGCCGGTACGGATCCAGGGGCTGGGTAAAACTTATCTGCTTTAGATTTAATCAGCTCATACCCTTTTTTGACTTGCTTACGAATCTCTCGCGTTATTAGTTCTAAAAAAGGCATATGTATTTTTTTATCGCGAGCACCGAAAGTGTTTTCCTTGCCATAGATTTCCACGTGCGCCCTCACTTCTGAGGTAAAATCATCATGTATCTCATATGCAACCTCCGAAGCATATAGCTTAAATTCAATCGGTTGCCGATATAGAACTTCGCGAACCAGACGACAGATTAAGCTTAAGCGAAATCTTGCACGATTTTTCGAGGCAAGCCCGCCGGTTTCTCTCTGCATCAACAAAAGATTGAAAAAAGTCATTCTCGTTTTTGTAGGATTTGTTGCCATTATTCTTAATCGAAGAACGATGATGCTCATCAGGGCTTAAACCAGCCACTATGCGAAAATTATGGTCGCAATGAGTTGGTCTTTGGAAGGAAGAGGGTCAATCATGGTCATTGAGTTTATGTCCATTCGATTTTCTCGTTCATTAGCTAAAAGTAACAAAAAGAATTTGGCTCAAACCCAGGCAGTGTCTTAAAGGTACAGATAATGATGCTGAAACGTTACCTGACCCATTACCTGACCCAAATCGCACCCAAACAAAAAGGAGTCAGACGATTTCTCATCTAACTCCTTGTTTTATTTGGTGGCCCCTGCTGGGTTTGAACCAGCGACCAAGCGATTATGAGTCGCCTGCTCTAACCACTGAGCTAAGGGGCCAGCGGAGCGGGGATTATAAAGTATCTCGGATAGGTGATCCAGCGTTCGCCAATCGGTTGGTGAAAATTAGAACAATGCATGAGTCCTTGATCTCCAAACAAAAATCCCTTCCCACAACGAATGATCACCCAAACCACCCAACCCCGTTCTGTTTTTGAGACAAGACGCACCACGCGCCTTGCCCATAAACCCTAACTCTTACAAATAACGTGAAGCAGGCTTATTCAGCGAGATAAACGGAATCATCGCGCCACGCGCTTCATCCAGCTTCTGCCACAGGCCCATGTCTTCCACAGATGGGATGGTAATCAGCTCACCAGCATCCAGCCCACGCAGCGCAGCGGCGACCAGATCCTCAACTTCCATCATCTTCTCGGCGGGGATCTCATTAATCGATTTCCCCGCACGATCAAAGATCTCGGTGCGCGTGAAGCCTGGCAATACCGCTTGCAGCACCACGCCGCTGCCCGCCAACTCGCGGTCCATATTGCGCGTCAGCGACAGCACATAAGCTTTACTGGCGTTGTAGGCGCCATTCATCATCTCATGCACTAGCGCAACCACAGACGCGATGTTCACGATGTTGCCTTGTCCGCGTGCACGGAAGCCCTGCGCCGCACTGTGGGCCAGTTCGGTCAGCGCGATGATGTTGAGAGACAGCATGGTTTGAATCGGTTGGATGTCGGCGTCGGTAAATTCACCTTCCACCACCATTCCTGCATTGTTCACCAGCATCGTGATGTCGCGGTTCTCGCGCAGCTCACGCGCCACTGTCGCCAGATCATCTGTTTGAGTGAGATCCGCCGCCAGCACGTTCACCTCCACTCCATGCGCTTCACGAAGTGATGCGGCCAGTGCGTCAAGACGTGCTGCATCGCGCGCCACCAAAATCAGGTTGCTGCCGCGTGCGGCCAGTTGTTTTGCGTAAGTTGCGCCAATGCCGCTGGACGCGCCGGTGATCAAAGCCAGTTGTTGTGTCATGTTCGGTTCCTGTAAATGATGGTTGTCATATCTGATAGACTTAATATGACGATCATCATATTTATCGTCAAGCTGGAATATGATGATCGTAATAATTACACTGATTGGCATCAACGATGAGCAGGACGGAGAACGATGGAAAAGCTGAGCCACAAAGCGCGTACGCGGCAGCGCATACTGGATGAAGCCGCAGTGGTGATGCGTGAATGCGGCACCGAAGGCATTGGCGTGGCGGCACTAATGAAGCGCGCCGGTCTGACCCACGGCGGGTTTTATGCGCATTTTGCCTCGCGTGAAGCGCTGGTTGAAGCGGTGATAGCTGAGATGTTTGCCGATTCGGCGCAGCGTTTCGTGGCCATCGTCAATCTGGAAGATCCGGCGGAGCGTCTGACGCAACTGATCGACAACTATCTCTCAGAGCATCACCGCAATACGCCGGGTGAAGGCTGTCCGATGCCGGCGTTGGTCAGTGAGATCGCCCATCTGCCCATCGAGACGCGCACACTGTTTTCGCAGCGTCGTGATGCCGTGAAGCAACGGCTGGCGCAGGCGCTGCGCGAATTAAAGCATCCACAGGCTGATGAGGTGGCAAGCAGTATACTGGCTGAAATGGTCGGTGCCGTAGCGCTGGCTCGAGCCTGTCCGGATGACGAGGAAGCCCGCACGATGCTGGCGATCAGCCGTCGTGCGGTGAAACAACGGGCAGGACTGGAGAGCGCATGAGCGAACACGATATTCAGGACATCATTGCACCCGATTTACAGGTGCTGTTCTGCGGCATCAATCCGGGGAAATCCTCGGCGCACACCGGTTTTCACTTTGCCCACCCGGGCAATCGTTTCTGGAAAGTCATCCATCAGGCGGGATTTACCCGTGAGTTATTGAAGCCAGAGCAGGAGCAGCGACTACTGGAAACCGGCTGTGGTATCACCATGTTGGTTGAACGCCCGACGATTCAGGCCAACGAGCTGGCAGGGGATGAGCTGCGTGATGGCGGGGCGCGTTTGCAGGAAAAGATCTTACGCTATCAACCGCGCGCGCTGGCGGTGTTGGGCAAGGATGCGTTTCAGCGGGCGTTTCGTCAGCGTAAGGTGGAGTGGGGCGAGCAGCCACAAACGTTGGGTGAAACTAGCCTGTGGGTGCTGCCTAATCCCAGCGGTTTGAACCGCGCCTCGCTGGAAGTAATGGCGGCGGCCTATCGCCAACTTCATGATTGGTTACAGATTAACGCGTGAGCTTGCTCCGCTTAGCGCGGTCCTGTTGTTGTTCAATCTGCTGTTTCTGACTAAACCCAACTCTTTATGGCAAAAAGGAGAGGGATGATGAAACGCATATTCGCGCTGGCGGCGCTTATGGTACTGGCGCAACAGGGCGCGCAGGCAGAGACGTTAAAAGTGTTTAGCTCCGGTGGCATGTACCCGGTGATTGAGAGCTTAAAACAAGACTATCAGCAGCAAACCGGCAATACCCTGCAACTGGAAGCCGCGCCGTCGATGGGTGATACACCGCAGGCGATCCCCAATCGATTAAAACGTAAAGACAATGCCGATGTGCTGGTGATGGTCGATTACGCCATCAAACCGCTGGAGCAGGCGAAATGGGTCGAGGGTAAAAGCCATCAGGTGCTGGCGCACTCCTATATCGCGATGGCGGTGAAGCAGGGCATGACGCCGCCGGATATCAGCACGGTGGCCAAGTTTAAACAGGTGTTAACTGAAGCCTCCAGCATTGCGGTGTCGGACAGCGCCAGCGGCAAATACATTCAAAGTAAGATGCTGGACAAACTGGCCTTAGGGCCGAAGACGGCGAGTAAAGTGTCGGTGATTCCAGCCACACCGGTAGGCGAGGCGGTGGCGCAGGGCAAAGCGGAGCTGGGCTTCCAGCAGAACAGTGAATTGCAGGCGGTAAAAGGCATCACCATCGTAGGATTGATCCCGCCTGCGGTGCAGCAGGACACCCTGTACGGCGCAGTGATTACCCGCAGTACGCAGCAACCCAAGGCGGCAGCGCAGTTCGTGAAGTATCTGCAGAGCGACAAGGCGCGCAAAATGATGCAGGAGAAAGGGCTGACGCCGTTTTGAAGGCAATAAAAAACCCCGGCAAGCCGGGGTTTTTCGTCTCAACGAGGATTAATCGTCAAGGAAGCTACGCAGCACTTCAGAGCGGCTTGGGTGACGCAGCTTACGCAGCGCCTTGGCTTCGATCTGACGAATACGCTCACGGGTAACGTCAAACTGTTTGCCTACCTCTTCCAGCGTGTGGTCGGTGTTCATATCGATACCGAAACGCATACGCAGAACTTTCGCTTCACGCGCGGTCAGGCCTGCCAACACGTCGTGGGTGGCTGAACGCAGGCTCTCTGAGGTCGCAGAATCCAGCGGCAGCTCCAGCGTGGTGTCTTCGATAAAATCACCCAGATGCGAATCTTCATCATCACCAATCGGCGTCTCCATGGAGATCGGCTCTTTAGCGATTTTCAGCACCTTACGGATTTTATCTTCTGGCATCAGCATACGCTCGGCCAGCTCTTCCGGCGTCGGCTCACGGCCCATCTCTTGCAGCATCTGGCGCGAAATACGGTTGAGCTTGTTGATGGTCTCAATCATATGCACCGGAATACGGATGGTACGCGCCTGGTCAGCGATAGAACGGGTGATAGCCTGACGGATCCACCAGGTCGCATAAGTTGAGAACTTATAACCACGACGGTATTCAAACTTATCAACCGCTTTCATCAGGCCGATGTTACCTTCCTGAATCAGATCGAGGAACTGCAGACCACGGTTGGTGTATTTCTTCGCGATCGAAATAACCAGACGTAAGTTTGCTTCAACCATCTCTTTCTTCGCACGACGCGCTTTCGCTTCGCCGATCGACATACGACGGTTGATGTCTTTAACCTGCTCGATAGTCAGGCCAGTTTCTTCTTCAATCTGCTGCAATTTCTGCAGTGAACGCGTAACGTCGTCTTCAACTTCCAGCAGTTTTTCAGACCACGGCTTATTCATCGCCAGCGCGGCTTTGAACCAGCTTGGGTTGGTTTCATTACCGGTAAACAGAGTGATGAAGTTCTTCTTCGGCATTTTGCACAGTTCAATACACAGCTTCATGATCAGGCGCTCTTGCGTACGCACGCGCTCCATCATCACTCGCATACTGTTCACCAGGTAATCGAACTGCTTCGGCACCAGGCGGAACTGTTTGAACACTTCAGACAGATTGTTGATTTCTGCAATGGCATCAGCGTGGCTGCGGCCTTTGGCTTTGATGACAGTACGGGCGGTTTCGTACTGTACGCGCAGGTCGTTGAATTTCTCGCGCGCCAGCTCTGGATCGATAGAGTTATCGTCGTCAGAGCTGTCGTCATCGCCATCTTCGTCTTCGTCTTCGTCGTCATCACGATCTTCTTCAGACAACTCAGAACCCACGTGGGTGGCAGTAGGCGCGATATCTTCTTCGGCATTAGGATCAACAAAGCCGGTAATGATATCAGACAGACGTGCTTCGCCTGCTTCTACGCGATCGTACTGATCGAGCAGATAGTTGATGGCTTCCGGATATTCAGCAACGGAGCACTGTACCTGGTTGATACCGTCTTCGATGCGCTTAGCGATGTCGATTTCGCCTTCGCGCGTCAGCAGTTCAACGGTACCCATTTCACGCATGTACATGCGCACCGGGTCGGTGGTACGGCCAATTTCAGACTCAACGCTGGACAGCACCTGAGCGGCAGCTTCTGCGGCATCTTCGTCAGTATCGGAACTGTTTTCATTCAGCATCAGATCATCGGCATCAGGCGCTTCTTCAACAACCTGAATACCCATGTCGTTAATCATCTGGATGATGTCTTCGATCTGGTCGGAGTCGACGATATCTTCCGGCAGATGGTCATTGACCTCAGCATAGGTCAGATAGCCCTGCTCCTTACCACGGGTGACAAGCAGCTTAAGCTGTGACTGCGGGTTTTGCTCCATAAGACGGTATCCACACTTCTGTTAATTAGATTGGTGTCGGTCGGCAGCGAGCCAACTATAACAGTGAAGGCGTTGTGTTTTTGCCGCTGCCTTCAACGCGGCCAGGGTATTCACCCTTCATATATCGGCACTTAAGCCGCTTGAATTATGTTCGGGCCTGGCTTACTCGCCATTTTCGTCCCCGGCAGTGCTCGTAATCCTCACGTACTTCAGTACGCTCCGGTTACTGCGCGCTGGCGGTGGCGAAACTGCCTTTGACGCCGACGGCCCTCGTATTAAGTTTTTTCGAGGCTAACTTACTTGCCATTTTCAACGCTGGCAGTGCTCGTAATCCTCACGTACTTCAGTACGCTCCGGTTACTGCGCGCTGGCAGCGTTGAAACTGGCTGCGACGTTAACGCCTCTCGTACGGTGCGCTTTTCAACGGGCCGGACGAACAAACCAAAACGGGGCTTTAACAGCCTTCGGCGTTCTGGTCTGGTATAAATCTTATTTTTTCGCTAATGCCTGGCTTAATGCCCAGAACTCGCGGCGTTCGGCGGCGCTCAGGCCTTCGGTTCGGTCACGCGCGATAAGCGCTTCGAGGCGCTGTTCAAGGGCAGAGTCATAAATGCTCGCCAGTGAATCATGGAAGACGGCTTCCGCCTCTTCATCCACTATCATGTGGTTCCAGGTTGCCAGCGTTTCAAGGGGCTGGCTAAATTCTGTCCCGCGATATAACTCTAGTAGCTGTCCGGTCGTCAGGCCAGGATTCTCCGTACAACGACTGACTAACTCCACAAACAGCGGTAAACCCGCCATCTTTGACTGCTCAAGCCCGTCCAGCGTAGGGACGATGGCGGCAAATTGCGGATTCTGCACCAGTAACGCGATCAATACGCGCATGGTGGTGCGCTTCAACGGTGGTGCCGTTGGTGCCGCGCCGCTTTCTGCCAGCTTCGGCATCAGCTTGTCTAACTGGTTATCGTCAAGAATGCCGAGTTTATTACCCAACGTTTGACGCATATAAATGCGCAACGTTTCACCTGGGATCTGGCTAATCAATGGCAGCGCCAGCGTGGCCAGCTTGGTTTTACCATCGCGCGTGCTCAGATCGACCTGCGGCATCAGGCTGTCGAATAAAAACGTGGAGAGCGGCAGTGCCTGCTCCATCCGCGCTTCGAAGGCGTCTTTACCCTCTTTTCGCACCAGCGTGTCCGGATCCTCGCCATCAGGCAAAAACATAAAGCGTAGCTGACGACCGTCATTCATGTAAGGCAATGCGGTTTCCAGTGCCCGCCATGCGGCTTCGCGCCCGGCACGGTCGCCGTCATAACAACAAATCACTGTGTCGGTCGAACGGAACAGCAACTGAATGTGTTCCGCCGTGGTCGAGGTGCCGAGTGAAGCAACGGCATAATCGATGCCGAATTGCGCCAACGCCACCACGTCCATATAGCCTTCCACCACCAGTAAACGCGCCGGTTGCGGGTGATTTTTTAATGCTTCATACAGGCCATACAACTGACGGCCTTTATGGAAAATCGGGGTTTCAGGGGAGTTGAGATACTTAGGCGTGTCGTTGCCCAGTACGCGTCCACCAAAGCCAATGACGCGCCCACGCTTATCGCGAATCGGGAACATCACGCGATCGCGAAAACGATCGTAAGTCCGGCCTGAATCGTTACTGACCAGCATGCCCGCTTCCATCAAGGATTCGCGGTCTTCTTTTTGCTGACCAAACCGTTTCAGTGCGTTATCCCATCCTGCGGGTGCATAACCAATAGCGAAGTGGTCGATCACTTGCTGGCTGAGACCGCGCGTGGCGAGATAATTTTGTGCAGATGTCGCTTGCGGGTTACGCAGGCTTTGCTGATAGAAACCGTCAAGGCCTTCTAACAGCTGATAAAGGCTTTGACGCTGATGGCGTTCCATTGGGCTAGGGCCGTTGCCCGCTTCATACGGCACTTCTAAGCCGTGCTGCGTAGCCAGCTCCTCAACGCTCTCAACGAAATCCAGACGATCGTGATTCATCAGGAAATCGATGGCGTTCCCTTTGGCGCCACAGCCGAAGCAGTAATAGAACTGCTTCTCACCACTTACGGTGAAAGAGGGGGTTTTCTCGTTATGAAAAGGACAGCACGCGTGATAGTTCTTACCCTGCTTCTTGAGCTTAACGCGGGCATCGATAAGATCCACGATGTCCGTGCGTGCCAGTAAGTCATTGATAAATACGCGTGGAATTCGTCCAGCCATAAGCCCCGGTTTTTCAGCTCATAAACGGCAACAAGCCGCGCTTCCTTTCGGAAAGCACGGCCTCTTACTTGACTCTGTCTGCGTTTAACACGCGACGGAAGCGAACTTCCGAAAGAAATTAGTACAGACGAGTGCGGCGTGCGTTTTCGCGAGCCAGTTTCTTGGCGTGACGCTTAACAGCTGACGCTTTAGCGCGCTTACGTTCAGTCGTTGGTTTTTCATAAAACTCACGACGACGAACTTCAGCCAGAACGCCTGCTTTCTCGCAAGAACGCTTGAAGCGACGCAGTGCTACGTCGAAAGGCTCGTTTTCACGTACTTTAATTACCGGCATGTAACTCTTACCTCGATAAAATTCGGTTTTGCTGCTGACTGCGGCGCCAGCACTTTTAAAATGGTGCAGCATTTTACTTCAGCCGCGGCTGACTTGTAAAGCACCATGAACAATTTAGAACCAACAGAGACATGTGTCATCGCGGCTGCCGGTTTTTTCAGGCCGTGGAGTATAGCGCACTCTTTGTGCGACAGAAAAACACTTTTTCCTGGCAAACTGCTCCGGCGTGTGATTTGCCTGTGCTACACTGCGCGCCGCAAGAAGAGGGTGATAAAAGCTATGCGAGTTCTGGGTATTGAAACGTCCTGCGATGAAACCGGCATCGCGATCTATGACGATGCGTCCGGTCTATTGGCGAATCAACTATATAGCCAGGTGAAACTGCACGCCGATTACGGCGGAGTGGTGCCCGAACTGGCATCGCGTGACCATGTGCGTAAAACCGTGCCGCTGATTCAGGCCGCGCTTAAAGAGGCCGGACTGGCAGCGAAAGACATTGATGCAGTAGCCTATACCGCAGGCCCAGGTCTGGTGGGCGCATTGCTGGTGGGCGCCACCATTGGCCGTGCGCTGGCGTTTGCCTGGAACGTGCCGGCGGTGCCTGTCCATCACATGGAAGGCCATTTGTTAGCGCCGATGCTGGAAGAGAATCCGCCAGAATTCCCGTTTGTCGCGCTGCTGGTTTCCGGCGGTCACACGCAGTTGATTAGCGTTACCGGTGTGGGTGAATACACCTTACTGGGCGAATCGATTGACGACGCCGCCGGTGAAGCCTTCGATAAAACCGCCAAACTGCTCGGTCTGGATTATCCCGGCGGTCCCATGCTCTCACGCATGGCGCAGCAAGGAACACCGGGCCGTTTTAAGTTCCCACGCCCGATGACCGATCGCCCAGGGCTGGATTTCAGCTTCTCGGGTCTGAAAACCTTCGCCGCGAACACCATTCGTGAGCATAACAGCGACGAACAGGCTCGCGCAGATATCGCCCGGGCGTTTGAAGATGCGGTGGTGGATACGCTGATGATCAAGTGCAAACGCGCGCTGGAGCAGACCGGGTTTAAACGCCTGGTGATTGCCGGTGGTGTGAGTGCCAACCGTACGCTGCGTGAACGCATGGCCGAGATGATGCAAAAGCGTGGTGGCGAGGTGTTCTATGCCCGTCCGGAGTTTTGCACCGATAACGGCGCGATGATTGCCTATGCCGGCATGGTGCGGCTGAAAGGCGGCACACGTGGTGAACTCGGCGTTACCGTGCGGCCGCGCTGGCCGCTGGCAGAATTACCCGCCATCTAAAACGAAAAAACCGGCATCGCGCCGGTTTTTTTATTTCTTCTTCTTCCGCTTCCAAATCTTATTTTCCTGGCCGCGCCACAGGCGCTGGATGTTGTCGTGGTGACGTAACAATATCAAACAGGACAGCATCGAAACCGGGAAGGTGAACTGCGGTTTGAACCACCAGACGTAGAAAGGGGCAATCAGTGCGCTGACAATCGCGCCAAGTGATGAATAGCCGCTTAACAACACGGTTAAAAGCCAGGTGCCGGTCATCAACCCCGTTAAATCCCAGCCAATCGGCGCAATCGCGCCAAACGCTGTTGCGACGCCTTTTCCACCGCGAAAACGGAAAAATACCGGATAGATATGGCCGAGGCAGGCGGCTATGGCTGTCAGGCCCAGATACATCGGTGTGACGTGCAGCAGGTAGGCAATCCATACCGGCAGCATACCCTTAGCTACATCAAATATCAGTACTGCGGCTGCAGGGACTTTGCCGCCAATGCGCAATACGTTGGTGGCACCAGGGTTGCCGGAACCGGCAGTACGCGGATCGGGTAAACGCGCGAGTTTACAAACCAGTATCGCACTGGAAATCGAACCGCAAAGATACGCGAAAATAATCATACCAAGCGCGATAGCACTCATAGCCTCGTACCGTTCCTTTTGGGTCGTTTTGTTCTCGATAAGCGTGGATAATACGCATAATCCGCCGGAAGTGGTATCCGGCATAGCCAAAAACAGAGACTGACATCATGGATATCGTATTTATAGAACAACTCACCGTGTTCACCACCATTGGCGTTTACGATTGGGAACAGGGCATGCAGCAGAAGCTGGTGCTCGATGTCGAAATGGCGTGGGACAACCGCCGTGCGGCGGTTAGCGACGATGTGAATGACTGTTTGAGCTACGCCGATGTCACGGAAGTGATCCTCAATCATTTGCAGGGCCAGCGCTTTGCCTTAGTGGAACGCGTGGCGGAAGAAATTGCCGATCTGTTGATGAACCGTTTCAAAACTCCCGGCGTGCGTATCAAGGTCGGTAAACCGGGTGCCGTTGCCCAAGCCGCGACCGTTGGCGTGCGTATCGAGCGCGGGACTATTCCTAAATAAACTCTCCGTGATTGCCATCACAATGAAACCAAACCAAATTATGGTGTGTCTCACTTGAGGCCGTTGCGTTAACGGGCGCGAAGTGACCGATTTTCTTAAGGTTTCCTTCAGCGTGGCGCGGGCATAATTTCAGGCGGTAGCACCTTGCGACCGCCTTTTTACTGTTTAAAACGGATAGAGGAAAAATTTTGATGGCAGATATTCATCAGCTATGGGTCGCTGCAATCCTGGGGGTTGTGGAAGGCCTCACGGAATTCCTGCCGGTCTCTTCTACTGGCCATATGATCATTGTTGGCCATCTGCTTGGCTTCGAGGGCGACAAAGCCGAAACCTTTGAAGTGGTCATTCAGCTGGGTTCAATTCTGGCGGTGGTGGTGATGTTCTGGCGTCGCCTGTTCGGATTGATTGGTATTCACTTTGGTAAAGAGCCACATGAAGGTACCGGAACCGGCAAACTGACGCTGATCCATATCCTGTTAGGCATGGTCCCGGCGGTGGTGATTGGGCTGGTATTGCACGATCAAATCAAAAGCCTGTTTAACCCAATCAACGTGATGTATGCCTTGGTAGTGGGGGGCGTGCTGCTGCTGGTGGCGGAATACTTCAAGCCGAAACAGCCAAAAGCGGTAGGTATCGATGACATCACCTATCGTCAGGCGTTTATGATTGGCTGCTTCCAGTGTCTGGCGCTGTGGCCGGGCTTCTCGCGCTCGGGTGCGACCATTTCGGGCGGTATGCTGATGGGCGTGAGCCGCTATGCTGCCTCGGAGTTCTCATTCATCCTTGCCGTACCGATGATGATTGGTGCCACCGGATTGGATCTTTACAAGAGCATGGGCTTCCTGACGATGCAGGACTTCCCCATGTTCGCTGTCGGCTTCGTGACCGCCTTTATCGTTGCATTGCTGGCGATCAAAGTGTTCCTGGAACTGATTAAGCGTATCTCGTTTGTGTCGTTCGCTATCTATCGCTTTATTGTTGCGGCGGCGGTTTACGCCATCTTCATGTAAGCGCGGCGAGCGGCCAGTTATGCTGGCCGCTCGTTAATCAACCCTTCCTGCACGGCCATCACACGACGACGCGTCAACTCTTCACGCACGGCTGGCCCTTTAAAGCCTGCAGCCACCACCTCTTTAGTCGGCACTGATTGAGCCAAGGCAAAAGCCTGGCGCAAATAATCACCTTGCGGATACGCCATGCTCTCCAACCCGGCACGACCGCGCGCATCGGCTTCACTGGTCAGCGCCATTTTCTCAACGCGGTCGGGTTTACGCCACGCATCGATACGATCAAACAATGCTATCAACGATGCCGCCGACTGACGCTCAATGGTGTGAACCACATCGTGGAATTCGGTCACGATCAATGCCAGATCGCGTACCTGATTCGGCACGCGCAAACGCTGACACAGTGCTTCAACCAGCGGTACACCGGCTAAACCATGGCCATGATGGCTCGGCCATTTTTCCGGCGGAGTCAGCGCCTTACCAACATCGTGGAACAGGGTGGAAAAGCGTACGTCCAACTCGTCTGAAAGTGCGGCGGACATCGTCAGCGTCATCAACGCATGCACACCGGTATCAATTTCCGGATGCCATTTAATCGGCGCGGGAATGCCATACAGATTATCCAGTTCCGGGAACAGCACCTGAAGTGCGCCACAGTCTCGCAGCACCTGGAAATAGACTTGCGGATTGCGGGTCAACAGCGCTTTTTCGGTCTCTTTCCAGACGCGCTCTGCGGTGAGATGCGCCAGTTCACCGCTTTCCGCCATTTCGCGCATCAGATGCTGCGTTTCATCTGCCACGCGGAAATTGAGATGGGCAAAGCGAGCGGCAAAACGCGCCACGCGCAATACACGCAACGGATCTTCATTAAAGGCAGCAGAGACATGGCGCAGAGTGCGTTGGGCTAAATCCTGCTGACCGTTATAGGGGTCAATCAAGGTGCCATCGTCAGCTTGAGCAATCGCATTGATGGTGAGGTCGCGGCGCTGCAAATCCTGCTCCAGCGTGACGTCTGGGGCGAATTGCGTGACAAAGCCAGTGTAGCCATTACCGCTTTTGCGCTCGGTGCGCGCTAGCGCATACTCTTCACGGCTACGCGGATGCAAAAAAACCGGAAAATCCCGGCCAACCTGCTGATAACCCTGTTCGAGCATATTCTCGGGCGTGGCTCCCACCACCACCCAGTCTCGATCTTTTACCGGCAAGCGCAGTAAGGCATCACGCACCGCGCCACCGACCAGAAACGTCTTCACTCAACCACTCCAGAGGCAATGATAATCTGCGCGCCAGGCACGCATGTTGCGTTATTGTTGCATACTTTGGCCAAAAATCGGGCATGCCAAAAGGGGCATCTTACGGTCCCCTGAAATAAAAGAACAAATCGGCGTGGTGGTTTAGTTCATCCAGCGATCGTTTTTCTTACGGCGCGGCAGCATGTGCGGCAGCAAAAGACCCAGCAGCAGACCGACACCCAGCACGCCGCCGCCATACATAAACCACTGCATGATGATGGTGCGCTGTTTGTCATCTAACTGGACGTTCGCGGCACTGACTTTCTTCTGCGCTACGATCAGCTCATTTTTCAGTTTCTGATTTTCGGCTTTTAGGCCATCAATGGTGCCATCGCTGTTCGCCACCTTGTTCTGCATTTCAGAGGTGCGCTGGTTCCAGCTGTTGTCGATATTCGCCAGTTTATCCGTCAGATCTTTGACCTGCTGCTCAAGCTGCGGCACGCGGGTGCGCAGGCTAGGTTGAGCGCTGAGCTGTGACAGCGGAATCCAGTTAGTTTTGCCTTCGGCATCGCGAATCTGGCCATATTGGGAATCGTTGTTGACCTGCAACAGGGTGACTTCCTCTCCGGCATTCAGCTTGCCAATCAGGCGATATTGATCGCCAGGACCGCTGCGTACCCAAGTGGATAATTCATCGGAGATATAACGCTTTTCATCAGCAGCATGAACGGGGGCGATGGCGCTAAAAGCCAGCAAAGAAAGGGCAGCAAGTGTGATTTTTTTCATTCGATATCGTTTTTTCTTAATGGCGTAAAATTACTGGCACAGTCTGGGGACGCTTCTCAAAAATCTGAATGAGAACTATCCTGGTCTCAATCCGGTGCGAAAAGGGTCTAAAAAGCACAAGAAAGCAGAGACAGCGTGCTTCCGGTGCATTACTCTTCGCCAGATTAAACTCGTAAGTGCCAGCAGCGTATTGAATAAAAAATTATGACCATTGAAATCGAACTAAAGTTCATTGCCACACCGCAAGCCGCCGAAAAACTCGGGGAAATCCTTGCCGCATGGCCGCATCAGCACTTCGCCGCACGCGAATTGACCAACATCTATTATGAAACCGATGACAATCAATTGCGTCGTTGGGATATGGGCCTGCGCATTCGTGGTGTTGACCAGCGCTACGAAATGACGCTGAAAGCCGCCGGTAAAACGGTTGGCGGTCTGCATCAGCGCCCGGAATATAACGTTGATCTCAGCGAGCCGCAGTTGGATATCGCCCAATTGCCAAGCGAAATCTGGCCGCAAGGCACGGATATCGCGGCATTACAGCAGCGTTTACAGCCGCTCTTCAGCACCCATTTCCAGCGTGAAGTCTGGCTGGTTCAGTATGGTGACAGCGAAATCGAAGTCGCTTTTGATCGCGGTGAAGTCGCTGCAGGTGAGTTAAGCGAACCGCTGTATGAAGTTGAGCTGGAGTTAAAGAGTGGCCAGCGCGCGGACATGCTGAAATTTGCTGAAAGCTTGATCTCCACCGGTGGCCTGCGCCTTGGCAGTTTAAGCAAAGCCGCACGCGGCTATCAGCTGGCGCAAGGCAATCCGGAGCGACCACTGCGTGCGCTGGCGCTGCAAAAAATCGCCGCCAAAGCGACAGTGGAGCAGGGCATGGTGAACGCCATGACAGCGGCACTGAATCAGTGGCAGTACCACGAAGAAGTGTGGCTGAGCGGAAATCACGATGCCAAAGATTCTGTGGTTGAAGCACTGGAGACACTGCGTCAGGCGTTCTCTTTATTTGGTGCTTTGGTGCCGCGTAAGGCCAACAGCGATCTGCGTCAAAAACTGACTCACCTTGATGAGTTGCTGGCAGAGGCTGATATTGATGCGGAAAGCGCCTGTTTTTCTCCCGTTTCCGTTGCCGCCCAGTTAGCACTTACTCACTGGCTGGTAGAGTCACAATGGCATAACTGGCTGGATGATAAGAGCAAAAGCAAACTGCAGGGGTCGTTCAAACGTTTCAGCGACATTATGCTCAGCCGCATCGCCGCCGATCTGCGTGAAACCTTTGTTGATGTGCAGCTGTTTAATGAATTTCAGGACAAGTCTACGCGCTTGAATCGCCAGCTGTTGGCCGTGCATCTGCTGGCTGGTGCTTATCCAGCGGAAGAGGTGAGTGTCTGGTTGGCGGGTTGGCAAGAGTTACAGCATGCCATTAACACTCATCAGGAGCGCGGCTTGATGCAACTGGTTAACCTGGCCATTCGGCCTGCGCCGTTCTGGCTGAATAGCGGAGTGAAACGCTAAGCCCGACGCACTATCTCATCAGGGAGGGAAGATGTTGTTACCGTTACCGGCGCTGATGCAGGCGCAGTTAGCTATCGTGGCCGAGCGCCTTAATGTGCCGCCTTCGGCCTTTACGCCAGAACAGGCGGGTGCGCTGACCTTTAGTGACTTTATTGTTGATAACCTGCAGCAGCACCCGGAATGGTGGCAACAACTTCAGCAGCAACCACCGGTGGCGGATGAGTGGCAGAATTATTCGACCTGGCTGAAGGGTGCGCTGCAATCGGTGGAGAATGAAGCCTCGCTGATGCGCGAACTGCGTCTGTTCCGTCGTCATATGCTGGTGCGTATTGCATGGATGCAGGCGCTGCAACACGCCAATACTGAACAGAGCCTGACGCAACTCAGCACCCTGGCGGAGATTCTTATCGCTACCGCACGTGACTGGGTATGGCAGGACTGCAGCCGCGATTTTGGCACCCCGACCAATGACGCCGGCGAAGCGCAGCCGATGCTGATACTGGGCATGGGCAAGCTGGGTGGCGGCGAACTCAACTTCTCCTCTGATATCGATCTGATCTTTGCCTGGCCGGAAAACGGCGTAACGCAGGGTGGACGGCGTGAACTCGACAACGCGCAGTTCTTTACTCGCATGGGCCAACGCCTGATTAAAGTGCTGGATCAGCCCACCGTGGATGGCTTTGTTTATCGCGTGGATATGCGCCTGCGCCCCTTTGGTGACAGCGGCCCACTGGTGCTGAGCTTTGCTGCACTTGAAGATTATTACCAGGAACAAGGCCGCGACTGGGAACGCTACGCGATGGTGAAAGCGCGGCTGATGGGCGACGATCACGGCCACTGGAGCCAGGAGCTGCAGCAAATGCTGCGTCCCTTCGTTTATCGCCGCTACATCGATTTCAGCGTGATTCAGTCGCTGCGTAACATGAAAGGCATGATCGCGCGTGAAGTGCGTCGTCGTGGCCTGAAAGACAACATCAAACTCGGGGCAGGCGGTATTCGCGAAACCGAGTTTATCGTGCAGGTGTTCCAGTTGATTCGTGGTGGACGTGAGCGCTCACTACAACTCCGGTCCCTGTTACCTACGCTGAAGGCGATTGGTGAACTGGCATTATTGACCTCACAGCAGGTCGAGCATTTGCATAACGCTTATCTATTCCTACGTCGCCTGGAAAACCTGCTGCAAAGCATCAACGACGAGCAGACGCAAACGCTGCCGGAAAACCCACTCGACCGTCAACGCCTGGCGTGGGCGATGGGGGCAGCGGACTGGGATGCACTGATGCAGCAACTTGAGCAGCAAATGGCGGGTGTGCGCCGTATCTTTGATGAACTGATTGGCGATGATGCGCCAGACGTCGACGACCAACCGCAGCTGGCGGAATTTGCCGGCTTGTGGCAGGACACGCTGGAAGAGAGTGATTTAATTCCTGTGGTGCCGCAGTTGGATGAAGCGCAACGCCACGCGCTGTTTAACGCGCTGAACAGCTTCCGTCAGGACGTGGGTCGTCGCACCATTGGCCCGCGTGGCCGCCTCGCACTTGATCAACTGATGCCGCGTTTGCTCAGTGAAGTGTGTCCGCGCGAAGATGCAGATGTGGTGTTAGGACGTCTGACACCGCTGCTGCTGGGCGTTTTAACCCGCAGTACCTATCTGGAACTGCTGACGGAGTATCATGGCGCGTTGCGTCATCTTATCCGCTTGTGCGCCGCCTCGCCGATGATCGCCAGCCAGCTGGCGCGCTATCCGCTGCTGCTGGATGAATTACTCGATCCCGCCACGCTGTATCAACCCACCGCGACCGATGCCTATCGTGATGAACTGCGTCAGTATCTGCTGCGTATTCCCACCGATGATGAAGAGCAACAGCTGGAAGCACTGCGTCAGTTTAAGCAGGCGCAACATCTGCGCATCGCCGCGGCTGATATCGCAGAAACGCTGCCGGTGATGAAAGTGAGCGATCACTTAACCTGGCTCGCTGAAGCCATCATTGAGTCAGTGGTACAGCAAGCCTGGCAAATGATGGTGCAGCGTTATGGCCGCCCCTCGCATCTGACCAGCGACAATGAGCGTGGTTTTGCCGTGGTCGGCTACGGCAAACTGGGCGGCTGGGAATTGGGTTACAGTTCCGATCTGGATTTGGTGTTCCTGCACGATTGCCCGGATGATGCGGAAACCGACGGCGAACGCGTCATTGATGGCCGCCAGTTCTACCTGCGTCTGGCTCAGCGCGTGATGCATCTGTTTAGCACGCGCACCTCGTCCGGTATTTTGTATGAAGTCGATGCACGTCTGCGTCCCTCTGGCGCAGCGGGAATGCTGGTCAGTACCTTTTCCGCCTTCGATGAATATCAGCGCAATGAAGCCTGGACCTGGGAACATCAGGCGCTGGTGCGCGCCCGGATTGTGTTTGGTGAGACCACACTGTGCGACCGCTTCAATGAGATCCGCCGTGGCATTCTCTGCCTGCCGCGTGAGCGCAGTACGTTGCAAAAAGAAGTGCGCGAGATGCGCGAGAAGATGCGTGCGCATCTCAGCAACAAGCACAAAGGGCGCTGGGAAATTAAGACCGATGAAGGCGGGATAACCGATATTGAATTCATCGCGCAATATCTTGTCTTAGGCTACGCGGCCGAACAGCCTGCGTTGACGCGCTGGTCGGACAATGTGCGCATTTTTGAATTGATGGCGCGTCAGGACATCATGCAGGCAGAAGAAGCGCAGGCGCTTACCCATGCCTACATGGCACTGCGAGATGCCCTGCACCATTTGGCATTGCAGGAGCTTCCGGGGCATGTTGCGCCAGAGTCCTTTGCCGCCGAACGCGCTGCTGTTCATCACAGCTGGCAGCGTTGGCTGGCCGCCACCGAATCTGATGGCGCGGAGTAGTCGTTCACAAGCTAACCCGAGATAATTTGAGCTGTAGTCAGGCGGCAAGTGTGTGAATCCCCAGGAGCTTACAAGGCTGGGGTAAACAGGCGTTGCCATCGCACCAGTGGCTCGAAGTATGCTGGCTTTATGCTACTATCCGCGCAATATTTTGACTGAAGTACGAAGTCTGGAGTCTTTGGAATGAAAGTAACGCTGCCTGCTTTTGGCAAAGCCGCTGTGCTGGTTGTCGGCGATGTGATGTTAGATCGCTACTGGTATGGTCCTACAAGCCGTATTTCACCTGAGGCTCCGGTGCCGGTGGTGAAAGTGGACACCATTGAAGAACGTCCGGGCGGCGCGGCAAACGTGGCCATGAACATCGCTGCACTGGGTGCGGTATCGCGTTTGATTGGCCTGACCGGTGAAGACGACGCAGCACGCGTACTGAGTGAAACGCTGCAGAAGGTGAAGGTTGACTGCGATTTCGTTGCGGTGAAAAGCCACCCGACGATTACTAAGCTGCGTGTGTTATCACGTAACCAGCAGTTAATCCGCCTCGATTTCGAAGAAGGTTTCGAACAGGTTGATCCACAGCCGATCCACGATCGTATGCGTCAGTCGCTGGCGCAGGCCGGTGCGCTGGTGCTATCAGACTACGCCAAAGGCGCGTTAAGCAGCGTCGAAACCATGATTCAGCTGGCACGTGAAGCCAAGGTTCCGGTGCTGATCGACCCGAAAGGCACCGACTTTGAACGCTATCGTGGCGCAACCTTACTGACTCCAAATCTGTCTGAGTTCGAGGCGGTGGTCGGTAAGTGTAAAACGGTCGAAGAGATTGTCAGCCGTGGCATGCAGTTAATCGCTGACTACGACCTCTCTGCTCTGTTGGTTACTCGTTCAGAGAACGGCATGACATTGCTGCAACCGGGTAAAGCGCCATTACACCTGCCAACACAAGCGCAGGAAGTGTATGACGTCACCGGTGCGGGCGATACGGTGATTGGCGTGTTGGCCGCGGTGCTGGCGGCGGGCGATAGCCTTGAAGAAGCCTGCTTCCTCGCCAATGCGGCAGCCGGTGTGGTTGTCGGTAAGCTGGGCACCTCGACTGTCAGCACCGTTGAGCTGGAAAATGCCATTCACGCGCGTCCGGACAGCGGATTTGGCGTGATGACGGAATCTGAGCTTAAAGCGGCCGTTGCCCAGGCGCGTCAGCGTGGTGAAAAAGTCGTGATGACTAATGGCGTGTTCGACATCCTGCACGCAGGCCACGTTTCCTATCTGGCGAATGCGCGCAAGCTGGGCGATCGTTTGATCGTTGCAGTGAACAGTGATGCCTCCACCAAACGTTTGAAAGGAGAAACACGTCCGGTTAACCCACAGGAAAACCGCATGATCGTGCTGGGCGCGCTGGAAGCAGTGGACTGGGTGGTGTTGTTTGAAGAGGACACGCCGCAGCGTTTGATCGCTGAAGTGCTCCCCGATCTGCTGGTGAAAGGGGGGGATTACAAACCGGAAGATATCGCGGGCAGCAAAGAAGTGTGGGCCAACGGCGGCGATGTGCGTGTGCTTAACTTTGAAGACGGTATCTCTACCACCAATATCATCAAAACCATCCGCAGCCATTGATGCTGTCGGGGCGACCTTAAGGCCTGATTTTTGTCATTCAGGCGCATATTGGTCGCCATAAATGGCAACCCTACGATGATCGTGCGCGGTTACGTAGGGTGTGCATTTATGCGCACCGGTGTGAAAATGCCCTAAGCGGCATTAGGGCATTCAGGCCGGCCGATGCTATTGCGCGCGTGCCAAGGCACGCCGCAACATCACTGTGGTGTATCGATTTTACCCGCTGGATCCGGTGTCACCACCGCAGGAGCCGGAGCGGCAGGGCTCTCACTCTCCAGTTTTGCCAGGCGCTGTTCCAGTGCGGCCAGCTTCTCACGCGTGCGCAGTAACACCTGCGTCTGCACATCAAATTCTTCCCGATTAACCAGATCCATGCGGGTTAATTGCGCCTGCAATACCTGACGAATTTTCTTTTCGACATCGTCGCCAAAGTCGCGAATGCCTTTCGGCATAGCTTCATGTACCTGGCGAGCCAGTTGTTCAATTTTTTTCGTGTCGATCATGGTGATTTCCTGGTTGCGGTGGCTGATAACAGCGCGTGTTCCGACTCAACAAAGGGTAAGTGTAATGCCAGAACCGAAAAGGTTAAACCTGAATTGCGCAACGCAGGAAATGCAAAAGCATTTGCACTTTTGGCGATTGCCCGTCCAGATGATTGGCGTTATAGTGACCTCGCTTATTCTCAGGGCGGGGCGAAATTCCCCACCGGCGGTAAATCAGCTTCGGCTGAAAGCCCGCGAGCGCTTTTGCTTTACAGTGAAAGGTCAGCAGATCCGGTGTAATTCCGGGGCCGACGGTTAGAGTCCGGATGGGAGAGGGTAACGACATCAGCCGGGCTTATGCCCGCGTCACGTTTTTGCCATGTGTTTTTTTGCGCACTCCTAAGCACGCCCTGGTTCTGGTAACTCATATATTTTTTATAAGGTTTTTTACCATGAATCAGACGCTTCTTTCTGAATTTGGCACGCCTGAACAGCGTGTAGAACGCGCCATCGATGCGCTGCGTAACGCTCGCGGTGTAATGGTGCTTGACGATGAAAATCGTGAAAACGAAGGCGATATGATCTTTGCCGCCGAAACCATGACCGTAGAGCAGATGGCGCTAACCATTCGCCACGGCAGCGGCATTGTCTGCCTGTGCATTACTGAAGAACGCCGCCAGCAGTTGGATCTGCCCATGATGGTCGAAACCAACACCAGCTCTTATGGCACCGGCTTCACCGTGACCATCGAAGCGGCTACCGGTGTGACAACCGGCGTATCTGCAGCAGACCGTATCACCACCATTCGCGCTGCGATTGCCGATGGTGCTAAACCAAGCGATCTCAATCGTCCAGGCCACGTCTTCCCACTGCGCGCCCGCGAAGGCGGTGTGCTTTCTCGTGGTGGTCACACGGAAGCCACGATCGATCTGGTCACACTGGCGGGATTCAAATCCGCTGGCGTGCTGTGTGAACTCACCAACGACGACGGCAGCATGGCGCATGCGCCGGAAGCCATTGTGTTTGCTAAGCAACACAATATGCCGGTCGTGACCATCGAAGACCTGGTGGCTTACCGCCGCGAGCGCGAGACACGCCAGGCAAGCTAAACCTTGTCGAGGCCGCCGCCGCCGGGCGCGCCCCAACGAAGAGCGGGTGCGCCCGTCCTTGACTCGGACTGTAGGGCGCGGCCTTCAAGGCCGCCCTGACGGGCAAATAACCGTAGCGGCGTGATTTATCGTGCGTGTCTAAAGCGGCAATGCTGCTGACAGATACGCAATGAATTGCGCCGTCCATCATCATCCCACCCTAAATTCTTATTCAAATTCCCTGACAGACATCATCACCGTTATCAGCGTTATTACCGGCACGAAAGCGCGTATCGTAGCGATTAATAAAGCGACACTTCGTCAGAGGAACCCTCATGAGCCACAACCGTATGCCCGCACTGTTTTTAGGTCACGGCAGCCCGATGAACGTACTGGAAGACAACCCTTATACCCGCGCATGGCAGCATTTGGGTGAAACTTTGCCGCGTCCGCGTGCCATCCTGGCGGTGTCGGCGCACTGGTACACTCGCGGTACCTCGGTAACGGCGATGAATAATCCACGCACCATTCACGATTTCGGGGGGTTCCCACAGGCTCTGTTTGATGTGCGTTATCCAGCGCCAGGTTCACCCGAACTGGCACAAGAAGTGATCGATATGCTGGCACCAATTGACGTGCATGCCGATCACGATTGGGGATTTGATCACGGCTCATGGGGCGTCTTAACTAAAATGTACCCGGACGCGGATATCCCAGTGGTGCAGTTGAGTATTGATGGTACCCAACCAGCTGAGTGGCACTTCGAGTTGGGTCGCAAACTGGCAACGCTGCGTGATGAAGGTGTGATGATCGTTGCCAGCGGCAACGTGGTGCACAATTTGCGTATGCTGCGTTGGCAGGGCGCTGCGACAGCCTATCCGTGGGCCGAGAGCTTCAATGAATTTGTGCGTGAGAACCTGAATTTTGAAGGCGCTGTAGCAGATCACCCATTGGTGAATTACCTGCAGCACGAAGGCGCAGAGCTGTCGAACCCCACACCCGAGCACTATCTGCCGTTGCTGTATATCCTCGGCGCGCGTGCCGATGATGAGTCTATTACGATTCCGATCGAAGGAATGGAGATGGGCGCGATCAGTATGATGTCTGTGCAGATCGGTTAACGCGCTGGCCGCCCGAATGTTTCGGGCGGCTCAGCGATCATTCGATAAAGGTGTGCGGGTAGAAGCGAGACAGATCCTGAGTGATCAGGGCGCGATCTTCACGAATACCGATACCGGCAGGTTGATCATCAATCAGCCAGCTACCAATCAGCGTGTAGCTATCGCCAAATTTAGGCAGCGGATGGAACTGCTGAATAATCATCCCTTCTTCGCCATACGGGCCGTCAGCACGCGCGATTTCCTGACCATTCTCGATGATGCGGATGTTGGCACCCTCACGAGAAAACAGCGGTTTCACCACGTACTTGTCCATCTGCGGGGCATTCTTGTCATCAGCAAAATAGGCGGGCAGCAAGTTAGGATGATTCGGGAACATCTCCCACAGCAGGGGCAGCAGCGCTTTATTTGAGATGATGCTCTTCCACGCAGGCTCTAACCAGCGCACACCCGCATCGGCGAGCTTAGTGGAGAACACTTCGCGCAGCATGAACTCCCACGGATAGAGTTTGAACAGGTTGCTGATCACTTGATCCTGCGGATCGGTGAACTGACCTCTCTCACCCAACCCAATCTCATCGATGTAGAGGAACTCGTTCGGCAGGCCCGCTTCGGTGGCGCAATCCTGCATATATTGCACCGTAGCACGATCTTCTTCGGTATCCTGGCAGCAGGCGAAGTGCAGCAGATTAAAACCATGCTCTTGATGCAGCACAGCGAAGCGCTCAATCAGCTTTTCCTGCAGGCTGTTGAACTGGTCACTGCCTTGCGGCAGGTTGCCTGCACGTACCTGATCTTCCAGCCAGATCCACTGGAAAAACGCCGCCTCATACAGCGAGGTGGGCGTATCGGCATTATTCTCCAGCAGCTTGGCATCACCTTTGCCATCCCAGGCTAAATCCAGGCGTGAGTAGAGCGAAGGCTGACGCAATTTCCAGGAATCACGTACGAAATCCCAGGTATGTTTCGGAATGCAGAAACGGGTGAGCAGTTCATCACTGTTCACCACTTTCTCGACGGCCTGCAGGCACATCTGGTGCAGTTCGGCGGTGGTCTCTTCTAACTGCTCAACTTGCGCCAGCGTGAACTGGTAGTAAGCCTCTTCACACCAGTAAGGCTCGCCGTACATGGTGTGAAACTGGAAACCGTATTCGTTGGCCTTTTCACGCCAGTCCGGGCGTTCGCTGATGGCAATGCGTTGCATACTGCGGCTTAGCCTCCCATCGAACGGCTGCTGCCGGTGCTGCTGCGGTTGGTGCTGGTAGCATTACTACGCTGCATGGTGTTTTGCTTCGCGACCGTTTCACCAAAGCCACCACGGGTAATTGTAGAAGTAGTCGCTGGTTTCGGTGCCATGGCGGTTTTCGGCACGTTCATGGTACGGCCTGAAGTAGCAGCACCGTAGTTTTTGCCTGAGGCATCAACAAATTGACCGTTGGCTGGGCTATTCGGTGTTTTCGGTGAGAACAGCGGCTGCTGCGCGAAGCCTGCGCCACCGCCCATCAGACGGCCCATCATGTAACCTGCCATCAGTGGCATCCAGAAGCTACCGCTCTGCTGTGCTTCAGCATTGTTGGCGGTGGTGCCAACGCCAGCCTGAGCTGGCGTCTGCTGGCATTGGTTCTCACCAAATTCCGCCACGCAATCTTCACGAGTAGCGTATTTCGGTGCGGTACGTTCAGCTTCTTTCACCGCGTTGTTATACGCCGTGGTGCATTGTGCGCTCTGGCTTGGATTGGCTTTCGCACAATCATCCGCATTTTGATACAGCGAGACTGTTTCATCGCTCTGTTCGCAGCCAGCCAGCATAAACACTGCGGTCACCGCGAGTGCAACCGGCGTTAGGTGGCGTGCCTGCCAGCTTTTACGAAAAGCGGCATGACGAATATTTTTAGTCCGTTTCATTTTGTTTCATCCTGTGCCCAAAGGTGTGGCTTAGGATAGGTGATGAGTGGTGGAAAATGAAGCGAGAAGCCGGATGGCTGGGGGATCTTTACGTTGTTATACACTAAATTATTTACGGTGCAGCAAGGCGGCAAACGAGGGAGTCCCGATGAGCTTACAAAAGTAAGTGATTCGGGTGAGCGAGAGCAGCCAACGCCGCTGTAGCTTGAATGATGACGTGTATATACGTTTGAATGCGAAAGGGGCCGTAAGCGACCCCTTAACAGATTAATTACCGAATGGATTTCCACTGCTGTGAGCGGCTGCCGGACGGGTTTTCGCTGCGGCTGAAGCGGTGGTGGCTTTTGGACCATTATCCACGCGTGAAGCCTGCTGGCTGTTTTCCGGAGCAACCACTTCAGGTGCGGTGGTCACTTCTTTGCCCAGCGAGCTGTTCAGCACCTGCAAATCCTGCTCGTTCAGCGTACCCAGCGCATATTTAATATTCAGCTGGTTAATCAGATAGCTGTAACGTGCATCAGAGAGCTGCTGTTTGGCGTTGAACAGTGTGGTGGTTGCATCCAACACATCCACGATAGTACGCGTACCGACCTGGTATCCGGCTTCCATCGCATCCAGTGAGCTCTGGGCAGACACAACGGCCTGTTTGTAAGCATCGATGCTACTGATAGAGGCGTTAACGTTATTGAAGGATGAACGCACGGTCTGGATGGCGCTGCGGTGCGCACCTTCCAGCTGTTCGCTGGCGGCGACAAAGTTATATTGCGCCTGCTTCACCTGAGAGGTCACCGAACCACCGCTGTACAGCGGCAGTGAGAAGCTCAGACCAACCTGGTTGGATCCCGTGATGGAATCGGTGGTACCTGAACTCTGATTCGCACGGCTGCCGCCATATTTGCTGTTAGACATGCCCGTTGAAGCGGTCAGATCCAGCGTTGGCATATGGCCAGATTCAGCAGAACGAATCTGTTCACGCGCCAGATCCTGGCTCAAACGAGCAGATAACAGATTGAGGTTACGGCTTTCAGCCTGCTTCAGCAGTGTTGCTACTGCATCTGGACGGGCAGTTTTGAAGCGATCGATGTTCAGTGATGCCAGTGCCAGATAATCCATGCCGGTGATCTGGCGCAGAGATTCCACCGCGTTATCGAGGTTGTTACGCGCCGTCACTTCGTTGGCCAGCACGCTGTCATATTGCGCTCGGGCGTTCTGAACATCGGTGATGGCAACCAGTCCAACGTTAAAACGCTGAGTGGTTTGATCCAGTTCACGGTAGATAGACTGTTTCTGCGCTTCTGTGTAAGAAAGGGTATCAATCGCCTTCAACACGTTGAAATACGCGGTTGCAGTGTTCAGGATCAAATCCTGTTGGGCAACCTGATAGGTGACGTCCTGAATCCCGGCTGTTTTTTCCTGCAACGACAGAGCGCGCCATTTCGACATGTCGAAAATAGTTTGAGTTAATTGCAGAGAAGCGCTGGTCGTGTTGGAATGGAGACCGCTGCTGTCACGGTAACCGTTGTTATAGGTGTAATCTGCGCCTAAACCCAGCTGTGGTAATAAAGGACTACGCGCTTCGTTAATTTTCTCAAAGGCTGCATCGCGGTCAGCGGCTGAAGCACGCAGATCCGGGTTGCTAAGGCGCGCCTGCTGGTAAACCTGCAACAGGTTTTCTGCCTGGCTGGCAAGGCTAAATCCGCCCAGGCTCAACCCAATAAAAAGTGGGAGCAGTTTTTTCATTTGCATTCCTTTTGTTGCAGCAAATTGCACTGGTAGTGCTGCAGGTAAGCCAAAAAATAATCGCCGATTCTACAGAGGCGGCGTCAGAGATAAGTTGGCTGAACGTGCCTTCTTCCCCTAATTTACGTAAATAATTCAGAAAGAACCACTCGGACGGAGCACAAGGGTTGGCTTTTCTTCGCTCCATCCCAATCTGCATAAGGAGCCAGATGATGGCGGGTGAAAAAAAATCCCCTGTGACTTTCACAAAAAACGATGTAGAAATTATTGCACGTGAAACACGTTACGATGGTTTTTTTTCCATCGTCAGCTACCGTTTCCGTCACCGCCGCTTTAACGGCGATATGAGTGGTGAAGTGGTGCGCGAAGTTTTTGAGCGCGGACATGCCGCCGTGCTGTTACCCTATGATCCCAAACGCGATGAAGTGGTATTGATCGAACAGATCCGTATCCCGGCTTTTGATTCCAGCCGAACGCCCTGGCTGCTGGAGATGGTGGCCGGTATCATTGAACCGGGCGAAACCCCAGAAGATGTCGCGCGTCGTGAGGCGGTAGAAGAAGCTGGCCTCAAGGTGGGGCGCATTAAACCGATAGTGAATTACTTAGCCAGCCCAGGCGGAACGTCTGAACGTTTGTCGGTGCTGGTGGGCGAAGTGGATGCCAGCCTGGCAGAAGGAAATCACGGGCTGGAGGAAGAGAATGAGGATATTCTTGTCCATGTGGTGAGCCGTGAACAGGCTTACCGTTGGGTGGAAGAGGGGATTATTGATAACGCGGCATCTGTCATCGCCCTGCAATGGCTGGCGTTGCACCATGAGAAACTACGACAAGAGTGGAAGCTAAAATGAAACAGCGCTATACCCCTGACTTTCCCGAAATGATGCGTCTGTGCGAAACCAATTTCGCCCAGTTGCGTCGCCTGCTGCCGCGAAATGACGAGGCAGGCGCGTCGGTGATCTATCAGGTGAACGGCGCCAGTTATCAGCTCACCATCCAAGAGTCGACGCGTTATACCACGCTGGTGGAGGTTCGCCAGGTGGCCCCTACGGTCAGTTACTGGAGCCTGCCATCGATGTCGGTGCGGCTCTACCATGACGCGATGGTCGCTGAAGTGTGTTCCACTCAGCAGATCTATCGTTTCAAAGCGCGCTATGATTATCCTAATAAAAAACTGCATCAGCGCGATGAAAAACATCAGATTAACCAGTTTCTTGCCGATTGGTTGCGATATTGTCTGGCGCACGGTGCTGTGGCCGTGCCGGTTTGCTGATAACAATGGCGTGGAGATAAAGGAAACGCTTTGGATAGCCTGCTCACTCTTCCTGCGGCAAATGGGGCCGATATCAGGATTTTACAAATCACGGATACCCATCTTTTTGCAGGAAAACATCAATCGCTGCTTGGGGTAAATACCTGGTCGAGTTTTGATGCGGTGCTGGACGCCATCACGGCGCAACAGCACGATTACGATCTGATTATCGCCACTGGCGATCTCGCCCAGGATCACACCGTCGAAGCTTATCAACACTTCGTAGCGGGTATTACACGCCTGCCGAAGCCGTGCGTCTGGCTGCCGGGAAATCACGATTTTCAACCTGCCATGGTCGATACGCTGGCCGAAGCGGGTATCGCCTCTGACAAACATGTTTTGCTGGGGGAGCACTGGCAGTTGGTGTTGCTGGATAGCCAGGTGTTTGGCGTACCGCATGGCATGCTAAGTGAATACCAGCTGGAATGGCTGGACATCGCGCTGCGCAAACATCCGGAGCGTCACACGCTGGTGCTGTTGCACCATCATCCGCTGGCATCAGGATGCACCTGGCTGGATCAGCATAGCCTGCGTAATCCGCATCAGTTAGAAGCGGTGTTGCAACACTTCCCGCGTGCACGAAACCTGGTTTGTGGTCACATTCATCAGGAGCTGGATCTCGACTGGCATGGTCGCCGCGTGCTGGCTTCACCGTCGACCTGCGTGCAGTTCAAACCGCACTGCACCAGCTTCACCATTGATAATGTCGCGCCGGGCTGGCGCTGGTTAACGCTGAAAGCGGATGGCTTGCTGGAAACCGAAGTGAACCGTCTGCAAAGTGATATGTTCCGCCCTGACCTTGATTCCGAGGGCTACTAAACGATGGCGGCGCTGATCTATCTGCATGGATTCAACAGTTCACCGCAATCGGCTAAAGCCACGCAACTGCAACAGTGGGTACATGAGCACCATCCCCACCTCAATGTGCTGGTGCCGCAACTGCCCACGTTTCCGGCAGAAGCGGCCAGCATGCTGGAAGAGTTGGTGATGCAGTATGCAGGTGAACCGCTGGGGTTAGTGGGATCCTCTCTCGGCGGTTACTTCGCCACCTGGCTATCGCAATGTTTTATGTTGCCTGCGGTCGTGGTCAATCCTGCCGTGCGGCCGTTTGAACTGCTGGTGGATTATCTCGGCGAAAACCGGAATCCCTACACTGGCCAGCAATATGTGTTAGAGTCTCGCCACATTTACGATCTGAAAGTGATGCAGATTGACCCGCTTGAAGCGCCCGATTTACTCTGGTTGCTGCAACAAACTGGCGATGAGGTGCTCGACTACCGCCAGGCGCTGGAATATTACAGCGCGTGCCGCCAGACGGTCGAAGAAGGCGGTAATCATGCCTATATCGGATTCGAACGCCATTTTGCGCAGATGATTGATTTCCTGGGATTAAATGCTCCCTGATTGCTGCGGGATGGGCCCATTTTCATATTGCTAATCAGACAGTTACGATGAGCCAATCAAGCTATAATGCCGATGCGATTGAGGTCTTAACCGGCCTTGAACCGGTGCGTCGTCGTCCGGGGATGTATACCGATACCACGCGTCCTAACCATTTAGGACAAGAAGTGATCGATAACAGCGTCGATGAGGCGCTGGCCGGTCACGCTAAACGCGTGGAAGTGATTCTTCATGCTGACCAGTCGCTGGAAGTGATCGACGACGGCCGTGGCATGCCGGTGGATATCCACCCAGAAGAAGGCGTACCCGCCGTTGAGCTGATCCTCTGCCGTTTACATGCGGGCGGTAAATTCTCCAACAAAAACTACCAGTTCTCAGGCGGCCTGCACGGCGTAGGGATCTCGGTGGTGAACGCCCTGTCAAAACGCGTAGAAGTCACGGTGCGTCGTAATGGCGAAGTGTATGACATCGCCTTTGAAAATGGCGATAAAGTGCAGGATCTCACCGTTACAGGTACGGTAGGCAAGCGCAACACCGGCACGCGTGTCCATTTCTGGCCAGATGAAAGTTTCTTCGACAGCCCACGCTTTTCCGTTTCTCGTCTGACACATGTGCTGAAAGCCAAAGCCGTGCTCTGTCCGGGCGTGGAAATTGTCTTCAAAGATAAAGTCAACGATACCGAGCAGACCTGGCTCTACCAAGATGGCCTCACCGATTATTTGGGCGAAGCGGTCAACGGTCTGCCCACGCTGCCAGAGAAGCCTTTTGTCGGTAGCTTTGCCGGTGATGTGGAAGCGGTAGATTGGGCGCTGCTGTGGCTGCCGGAAGGTGGTGAACTGCTGACGGAAAGCTACGTCAACCTGATCCCCACCATGCAAGGCGGTACCCACGTTAATGGTTTACGCCAGGGCCTGCTGGATGCGATGCGCGAGTTCTGCGAATTCCGCAACATTCTGCCACGCGGTGTGAAACTGTCGGCGGAAGATATCTGGGATCGATGCGCCTACGTCTTGTCGGTGAAAATGCAGGACCCGCAGTTTGCCGGTCAGACCAAAGAGCGCCTGTCTTCACGCCAGTGCGCGGCCTTTGTTTCTGCGGTGGTTAAAGATGCCTTCAGCCTGTGGCTGAACCAGAACGTGCAGGCTGCAGAAATGCTGGCCGAGCTGGCGATCTCCAGCGCACAGCGCCGCATGCGCGCCGCCAAGAAAGTGGTGCGTAAAAAGCTGACCAGCGGCCCAGCGCTGCCGGGCAAACTGGCGGACTGTACCGCGCAGGATCTGAACCGAACCGAACTGTTCCTGGTGGAAGGGGATTCCGCGGGTGGGTCGGCCAAACAGGCGCGCGATCGTGAATATCAGGCGATCATGCCGCTCAAAGGTAAGATCCTGAACACCTGGGAAGTGTCGTCCGATGAAGTGCTGGCATCGCAGGAAGTGCACGATATTTCTGTGGCGATCGGTATCGATCCAGACAGTGAAGATCTGAGCCAACTGCGTTACGGCAAGATCTGTATTCTTGCGGATGCGGACTCCGATGGCCTGCATATTGCCACCTTGTTATGCGCGCTGTTTGTGAAGCACTTCCGTACGCTGGTACAACATGGTCACGTTTACGTCGCTATGCCGCCGCTTTATCGCATCGATCTCGGTAAAGAAGTCTTTTACGCACTGGACGAAGATGAGAAAGAGGGTGTGCTGGAGCAGCTGAAGCGTAAAAAGGGCAAGCCTAACGTTCAGCGCTTCAAAGGTCTGGGTGAAATGAACCCGTTGCAGCTGCGTGAAACCACACTCGATCCCAACACGCGCCGGTTAGTCCAACTGACGGTCAGCGATGACGATGTAGAGCAAACGCTGCGTGTCATGGACATGCTGCTGGCGAAGAAACGTTCGGAAGATCGTCGTAACTGGCTGCAGGAAAAAGGCGACCTCGCCGACCTGGAAGCTTAATTGCTGTGCGCTTGCCATCACCATGATGGCAAGCGCCTGTTAAGCGTTTTGTGCATTAATCCGCTTCGCCAGCATCTCATGAAAAATCTTCGTCGCCATTGATAGCGTGCGCTGTCTTGGCAAGCCCAGATCCACTTTTACCGTTCCCATCACGCTATCACTCAGCGCGACCGCGATGAGCTTTTCCTGATCGCTGATATCGCCCACATTGAGCTGCGGTAATATCAGCAGGGCCATACCCAACATCGCCAGTCGCTTCTGTACTTCAATCGAATTGGTCACGAAGCGCATATCCAAAACCAGATTTTCTCGCTTGGCTGCCGACTCCAGCAACTGCCTGACGGAAAAATTCGAGGGCGGAATGGCGAGAGGATGTTGTGCGATGTCCCGCAGTGTCAGCACGTTCTTACTGGAAAGACGATGGCTGGGTGCCATCAAGATCTTGTGTTTGAGCGAACAGGAGTGCGTCACCTGCAATTCGGCACTGACGGGCATGTAAAAAGTCAGGGCAATGTCCGCTTTATCGCTAATTAATGCCTCGGCAATATGCGGTGCACTACCGACGTCAATATCGAAACAGACGCCGGGATGTAGCCGCTGGAAGTCATTCATCGTGGGAGCAATAAAAGGCGCAATCAGGCTTTCAGCTGAACAAATGCGAATACAGCCAGACACGATGCTTTGTGATGAAGCGATTTTCTCTTTCACCCCTTCTAATTCCCGCAGCGTTGCCTGCACGGCTTGCGCCAGGTATTCCCCTTCACGCGTCAGTTTTATTCCGCGTGGGCTGCGCTCAATCAGTGAGGCACCATAATGATGCTCCAGTAATTCAATCTGTCGTGTCACCGCTGTGGGAGTGACAAACAGCTTATCAGCAGCTTCACGGAGTGAGGCTGACTTCGCCACCTGACTAAAATATTTCAGTGCTCTGAGCTGCATATTCCCTCTTATTCACTTTGCGGTGCTCCATAATCAGGCGCACTGGCGTTGTTATTGTGCAAATGACATTTCTTTAGCTCTCAAATAAGAAAAATGGGTTTTTTATCAACGCTATAGATTTTATTTTTTCTGCACCAATAATGTCGAATATTGATCTGGTGCACACATTTAGTGCCGTAATGGTTATTTTTCTGATGCCAGATAAAGCGCTGTTGCAGAGGGTGTTGATTGGAAAATACTATAAATCATAGGGATGGCGTTTATGATACTTTTTGCTTATGCATGAGAGAACCGCAGCAGTGCTCACATTTAGTAGACACTAAAAGCGCAGATTGGTGATAGTGATGCCCTCTGCGCTTTGTTATATCTCTGTAACCAAGATGAGACTTAAAGCATTAACCGTGGTGGTACAGGGCAACGTTAATACCTCATCACATCCTACTGACCGTAATTAATATTCTTTCATTTGGGAGCGAGATAATTTGTTCTCAAAGGAATTCTGGTGGCTGGCTTGAGTACAACATTGAGGATGGCCTGAAATGTCGAATCATATTCAAACCCACACGGGTGAAAAAAGAGCAACGCCCAAAGAAGTGTTGGCCGTCGTGCTGGGTGCGGCGGTCGAGTTTTTTGATTTCAGTGCCTACGCGACATTTGCTGTGTTAATTGGCAATGCGTTTTTCCCTTCACACGATCCCTTTTTGAGTTTGTTATTATCCGTTTCCATCTTCGGCATCGGTTTTGTGGTGCGGCCACTGGGGGCGATCTTTATTGGCAGCTACGCAGACCGCGTGGGGCGTAAACCCGCGATGTTGCTGACCATGGTATTTATGACGATCGGCACCGGGGGATTGGTTATTTTGCCGGGCTATGAAACCCTCGGGATTGCCGCCCCGATTTTACTGGTTCTGGTGCGCCTGTTGCAGGGGCTGGCATGGGGGGGAGAAGCGGGCCCAGCGACCACCTTTATTATGGAAGCGGCACCGCACGGCAAGCGCGCCTTTTTCGCCAGCTGGCAGATTGTGGCGCAGGGCCTCGCGGGCATTACCGCTGGGTTGATTGGCTATCTGCTGACACAACTGCTGACGCCGGAACAACTGGCCAGTTGGGGCTGGCGCATTCCCTTCGCCTTTGGTTTGATTATTCTGCCTATCGCGCTCTATCTGCGCCGCAATCTGCGCGAAACCTTTAACAGCGACAACACCGCAGTGACCAAGACCACGGGTAGCCTGCTGTCTGAAGTCGTTAAAAATTATCGCGGCTTGATCCTGCTCGGTATCTTCATGCTGTCAGGCAGCACCATCACCCAATATTTTCTCAATTACATGACCACATACGCGCTGAATGAGTTGCACTTTGCCTCCAGCACGGCAATGGCCTCGACCATGTTGATAGGCGTGTGCGTGGTGATTTTCTCGCTGGTTGGCGGCTGGATGGCCGATCGCTTTGGCCGCAAGATCACCATCATCGCGCCGCGCGTGTTACTGCTCATCTTGCTGCTCCCGGGTCTGGAACTCATCAACACCTGGCGAAGCGATACGGTATTTTTCAGTGTGATTGCGGTGTTCGCCGCCTTGCAGTGCATCAGTGGTTCTGGCGTGTTGGTGGTGCTGTGTGAAAACTTCCCACGCTATGTGCGTTCTACCGGTTTCTCCATCGCTTATGCCTTTGGCATTACGCTGTTTGGCGGTACGGCACAAATCATCTTCTCCTGGCTGATTAAGGCCACGGGCAATCCGGTGTCACCGGGTTACTACCTGATTACCGCCAATCTCTTGTGTATTGCTTCGGTGCTGTTGATTCGTGAGCGCCAGCGTCATGCCACCCCCGTGACGGTGAAAACCTGATTAAGAGACGCGAAAGGAGCTAACAACATGAATACCATCATGAGTTGGGAAGAGTGGGTCGATTGTGATGCCACTGACTTGGCCATCCTGGTCAAACGCGGCGAGGTATCTGCACAGGAGCTGGCTTCACAGGCCAAAGCGGCCGTCGAAAAAGTGAATCCGCACATCAGTTCCGTGGTTGAGATGTTTGATGATGCCATCGCCCATCCTGCCGACAATACGAACCTTGATGGCCCGTTTTGCGGCGTGCCAATGTTGATCAAAGATCTTGGCCCCACGCTGAAAGGGCGGCTGCAAGAGCAGGGCTCGAAATTTATGCAGGGCAACCGCGCAACTGAGGATGCGTTTCTCACCGAAAAAATTCGTGCCGCAGGGTTGAACCTGATTGGCCGCTCAGCAACGCCTGAGTTTGGTGTGGCGGGGTCGGCAGAAAATCCCGATATCTATGTTGTTCGTAACCCGTGGAATACCGATTACACCACCTTTGGTTCCTCGGCGGGAGCGGCGTCATCCGTGGCGGCAGGTGTGTTGCCGTTAGCGCATGCGACTGACGGCGGGGGATCGATTCGCATTCCGGCAGGTTCACATGGCTTGATTGGTTTGAAAAGCACGCGCGGGGTGTTTTCCATCGCGCCGGGTCTGTCAGATATAACTGGCTATGTGTCGACACAGGGCTGCGTAAGCCGCTCGGTGCGTGACTCCGCGCTGTTTATTGACCGCTGCCGTGGCGGCGCGCCCGGTGAGTTTATGCCTTACTGGCAGCCCGATATCCCTTATGGTGACCTGATTCAGCGCGATCCCGCCCCGCTGAAAATTGCCGTCTCACATCAGTGGGGCGATTATCATGCTGCTCCACACTTTGTGCAGCAGTTAGAACAAACGGTGCGGCTATTGCAGGAGCTAGGGCATCAGGTGGAGTGGGTGACGCCTGACATCGATTTTGCCGCTGCATTTGAGGCGCAAACGACCTGCTATATCAGCAACTTCGCAGAATCTATTCAGCGTTTGCTGGAGAAAAGAGGTCTGCAAGCCCCGCCAGAGGATCAGTTTGAGCCCATCAACATCAAAATCTGGCAGAAAGGGCGCGAGATGTCCTACCACCAGCGCTGGCTGATGCAGGATGTGTTCAACACCACATCACGCAAACTTGGCCAGTTTTATCAGGAGTGGGACATGATTTTGACCCCTACTTTCTCCGGCCCCACACCTTTGCTGGGAGACAAACGTTATCTGACTCTGAGTGACAACCCAGATGTTCTGGACTGGTTTTATGGCTTATGGGAATTGTTCTCCTACACACCGTTGGCCAGCTTGACGGGCACGCCGGGTATCTCGATTCCTTTGGCCTGGCAGGAATCCGGTATTCCTCTTGGCATGCATTTCCAGACGCGTCAGGAAAATGATGGCGCACTGTTGCAGTTGGCGGCACAGCTTGAACGTGCTGTGGGCGGACGCTTCAATCGCCAGTCCATTCCCGCTGTTTCTGTTTTACGTTGAGCCTGTCCTCCGTGTTTAACCCGTCGCTGGCCGTGGCAGTCGAAGCATTGTGCTATGCTGCCGCAGACAAATGTTGCGCATGCCAAGCTGGGTATAGCTCTGAGGACAGGAATTTTGAAAATCACGCTGGAAGAGTTACGCGCCTGGGTGGCGGTGGTGGATACGGGATCGATCACCGCAGCCGCCGATCATCTCGAACAAACCAGTTCTGGCATCAGTCGGGCGCTCAGCCGCCTGGAATCCAAGCTGCAAACCACCTTACTGCATCGCACCACCCGGCGGCTGGCGCTGACTGAGGAGGGGCTGATCTTCCTCGATCATGCGCGGCAGATCCTCTCATCGGTGGAGCTGGCAGAAGAGCAGATTGCCCAACGCCGCGATATCCCTTCTGGCCGCTTGCGGGTGAATGCTAACGCTCCCTTTATGCTGCATGTGATTGTGCCGCTGGTGGCGGAGTTTCGGCAGCGTTTTCCGCAAATCCAGTTGGAGTTAAACACTGACGACATCATGATCGATCTGCTGGAACAGCAGACCGATATTGCGATTCGCGTTGGGGAACTGCGTGATTCGACGCTGCGCGCCCGCGTGCTGGGCAGCAGTGCGACGCGTTTAGTGGCCAGCCCAGGTTATCTGCAACATCACGGCACGCCGGTCAATGTGGAGGCACTGTCTGCCCACCAGCGGCTCGGTTTTAGTCAGTTAGATGCGCACAATGTCTGGCCGGTGTGGCAGCGGGAGGGGGAGTTTTTACAGGTCAAACCCACGCTGTTAGCTTCCAGCGGAGAGACGCTGAGACAACTGGCGTTAGCGGGGCAGGGCATTGCGCGCTTATCCGATTTTGTCACCCGTGAGGATCGTGCGCGCGGTGATTTGGTGCAGGTACTGGAGAGTGACACGCGTGAGTTGCGTCTGCCGATCCATGCGGTGTATTACCGTAATCAGTCTCTCACTTCACGCATTACCTGTTTTCTTGATTTTCTGCGCGAGAAGATTGAGCAAAACCAACTGCTGTAATAAAAAAGCCTCTGCCAGGGCAGAGGCGCGAGCGGATCAGCGAACCGGCTCCAGCACCAGGATCTTCACATCCACCACATCATCTTTAATCAGGGCGCGATGCGCATCCATATGCGGCATCTGTTGATGTTGCTCCAGATGGCGCAACGATTCCCACTGTTCCAGCATAAAGATCGAGTCCGGTGAATTGTGCTTCCACGGCACCTGCGCCTGGTGATCGACCAGCGCATCGTACTGATGGCAACCTTCCTCTTCCAGCACGGTAGGGATCAGTTTGTTGATGGCTTCCAGCACCACATGACGACGGCCTGGCTTGATACAAATCTCTGCAACGACAGTTAACATAGTGCTTCCTCTTTTCCCGGTGTGCTTAAAGTTAAGCAAAGATTTGGCTGAGATGAGTCCGATAACGCTCAATATCGCGTGGCACGTCTGGCATTTTGATCACATCGTTACAGATAAAGGTGGGCAGGCCTTCCATACCGAGGAACTGATTGGCTTTGTGGAAGTGCAGGTACAGGCCGTCAACGCCGACACCTTCAAAGAACTGCTCGGGATCGGTAAAGGCTTCCAGCGGGGCGTTCCAGGTCAGCGACAGCATATATTTTTTGCCCTGAATCAGGCCGCCTGAGCCGTATTTTTTACTGGCATCGCTGCGGCTGCGGCCATCGCTGGCATACAGTGCGCCGTGGCCTTCGGTAAACACATCATCGATGTACTTTTTCACGGTCCAGGGTTCGCCCATCCACCAGCCTGGCATCTGGTAGATCACCACGTCACTGTCGAGATATTTCTGCACTTCTTCTGCCACGTTGTAATCGCTGTCAGCCACCGTCACCACAACGTTATGGCCGAGGTCACGCAACTGGCTGGCGGCGACGTCCGTCAGCGTGTGGTTCAGCTCGCCTTTTGAGTGGGCGAAGGTTTTACCGCCATCGATAATTAAAATATTGCTCATGGATGATTCGCTCCGTTATTCGTTAATGGCGCACACTCTACGCGCGCAGGCGAAGCAGAAAAATGCGTGATTGATCACAAGACTTTTGCTAATAAAGCAATAATGCGGCGCTTCATGAAACAATCCGCAGGCAAACCAACATCAACACAATTAAGAAGAATCCATGAAAACCGCGATACTGAGTGCATTACTTCTGGTGACAGGCACGGCTTCGGCGCAGTCTCACCTCGATGAAATTCGTAGCAGTAAAACCCTGAAAGTCTGTACCACCGGTGACTACAAACCCTATAGCTATCTGCGCAGCGACGGTCAGTATGAGGGGCTGGATATCAGCATGGCGCAGTCACTGGCGGCAAGCTTAGGGGCCAAAGTGCAGTGGGTGCCCACCACGTGGAAAACCATGAGCGACGATTTTGTCGCGAAGCAGTGCGATATCGCCCTCGGTGGGGTGTCCGTCACGCTGAAGCGCCAGCAGATTGCCTGGTTCGCCGAACCGTTGGGTGTGGATGGAAAAATCCCGCTGGTACGCTGCGATGACAAAGACAAATACCAGACCGTTGAGCAGATTAACCAACCCAGCGTCCGCGTGATTGAACCGGCTGGCGGCACCAATGAAGCCTTTGTGCACAGCCATTTGCCACACTCGACGCTGCAACTGGCCGACAACGTGGGCATTTTCCAGCAGCTGGTGGATAAAAAAGCCGATGTGATGATCACCGATGCGTCAGAAGCCCTGTTCCAGATGAAGCACTATCCGACGCTGTGCGCCATCAATCCGGACAAGCCCATGCAGTATGGTGAGAAGGCTTATATGATCCCGCGTGATGATATGAGCTGGAAGCTGTATGTCGATCAGTGGCTGCATCTCAGCACCGCGACCGGTGAATATGCGCAGATTGCGCAGCAGTGGTTGGGTGTGATCAAGTAAACAACGAGGTCGCCATAAATGGCGACCCTGCAAAAACCCTACTCGACCGTCGTAGGGTTGCCATTTATGGCGACCGAAAGCGCTAAACTGACGAGCACCAGGTCAGAAATCGCGACCATAAATGTAGGGTGCGCATTTATGCACACCAGGACATTTAACGATACAGCCCCGCTTTCCCCAAGCCACCAAACAGATTCATCTTGTAGCGAATCACCGCTTTAGCGGCAGCAATCGCGTCCGGGTAAATCACGTTGGGATCCCACCAGGTTTCGCGCGCCAGAATCTCACGCAGTTTGGCGAAGTAAGCGTATTTCATATCGCTGGAGATATTGATTTTACCCACGCCCAGCGTCACCGCTTCGGCAATCTCTGCATCCGGGTTGGCTGAACCGCCATGCAACACCAGTGGAATGGTCACACGCTGCGAAATATCTTTCAGGATATGCATCTGCAACTCTGGCTTCATGTCTTTCGGATAGATACCGTGCGCGGTACCGATGGCCACCGCCAGCGTATCGACGCCGGTGCGCTGCACAAAATCTTCTGCCTGCGCCGGTTCGGTGTAGATCACTTTACTTACGCCGCCCTCCACCGTGGTACCGGTATCGCCAATGGTGCCGAGTTCACCTTCCACCGAAACCCCCACCGAGTGCGCCAGTTTCACTACCTCTTTGGTCAGCGCCACGTTCTCTTCATAAGGCAGCAATGAGCCATCAATCATCACGGAGGTGAAGCCGCATTGGATTGCCCGCAGCACCTGGGCAATCGATGCGCCGTGGTCGAGGTGGATAGTGAAGGGCACGCGGCTTTTCAACGTGCGTTCACGCACATAGCCAAAGAATTCATCGGTGACAAACTCCAGCTCGCTTGGGTGAATCGAGATGATTGCCGGGGTGTTAGTGGCTTCGGCTTCTTCTACCACTGCGCGGATAAAGCAGCTGTCTGCCACGTTGAATGCGCCAATAGCAAAGCGATGTTCACGAGCAGGTGACAACATTTTTTTCATTGAAATCAACATGTTAATATTTCCTTAACGTGAATTTTACCAGAGCCGACGCGCGCGCCGACCCGATGATGGATATAGAAAAGTGGTATTTAAATTTTGATGCGTCTCACTGCGTTAATGACGTGCGCCTGTTTAACCGGTGCGCATATATGCGCACCCTACGGGCAGAGTCATTACCCTGCAGGGTCGCCATTTATGGCGACCAGACGCGCGTATTACGCCTTGCCAGCCGATCCCGACCAGCTCAAATACTCAATCACCACCTCGCGGCAGGCGGATTCCATTAGCCCGAGCAAATCGGCCAGCTCCGCGTGTGGATGCTGCTTGAGCGCCTGTTCAACGGCATTTTTACCGGCATCAAATACCGCCGCGCCCACGTTAATTTTGGCCACGCCATATTGACTGACACGGCGAATATCTTCGGCCGGCGTACCCGATCCGCCGTGCAGCGCCAAGGGGCGTGTGGAAACCGCATGCAGCTCCTGCAAACGCTGGAAATCGATCTTCGGCTTCACTCCGGCAGGATAAAGGCCATGCGCGGTGCCGACGGAAATTGCCAGCAAATCAATCTCGGTCTGCTCGATAAACGGCAGCACATCCGCAACCTGCGTCATCTTCACCGAGGCATCCGCCAGCTCGTAAGTGGGTGCATCCGCAATGTGGCCCAACTCACCTTCAACACAGACGCCCGCCGTGTGCGCCATCTTCACCACTGCCGCAGTCTGGCGAATGTTCTCAGCCAGCGGATCGGCAGAGGCATCGATCATCAGCCCGGTAAACCCGGCGCGAAACGCCTGGCCGATCAGCGGGAAGGCTTTGCCGTGATCCAGTGCCAGCGCCACCGGCACGGTTGCGGCACCGGCCAACGCCTGTACTAATGGCACGGCCACGGCGGGTGGAAAATGCGCACTGTGCCCCTGATACACATTGAGGATCAGCGGGGCGCGCTGCTGTTCTGCGGCTTGAATCGCCGCACGTGCGGTTTCAAGGTTAAAGCAGTTGATCGCCAGGACTGCGTACTGCTGTTTGGCGGCGGCCTGAATCAGGTCATTCATCATGGCAAACATGGTGGCTCCTTATTCCAGTGTGAATTTGATCTCTTCATCGCGGACGCCAGGGGCTTCCACGTCATCGAACTCTTCATCGGCCTGCGTCACCGGTTTTTTCATCAGCGACAGCATCACGCCACATACAGCCGTACCGATACCCAGTGCCAGACAGAACATCAGGGGTTTGGTGAACAGTGGCACCACGAACATCCCACCGTGCGGCACTGGCGCTTCTACGCCCCACACCATGATCAGGCCCCCGGCGATGGCAGAGGCCACCACACAGCTGGCGACCACGCGCAGCAGGTCACGTGCTGCAATCGGGATCACGCCTTCGGTAATCATGCAGATGCCCATCGGGAAGGCGGCCTTCAACGCCTCTTTTTCCGCTTTGGTGTACTTATGACGTGTCAGCAGATACGACAGCGTGATACCAAACGGTGGGATCATCGAGCCGACAAACTTCACCGCTTCCGGGCCGTAGATGCCATCAACCAACATGCCGTCGGCGAACAGCGACATGGTTTTATTGATGGGGCCGCCGAAGTCAAAGGTCGCCATCGCGCCCAATACCGCGCCCAGCACAAATTTTGATCCGCCCTGCATGGATTCCAGCAAGTGAATCAGCGCCTTCTGTAGCCAGACAATCGGCTGACCGATAAAGGTCATCATCAACAACCCGGCGATGATGGTGCTCAGCACCGGCAGCACCATAATCGGCATCAACCCCTGCATCGACTGCGGCAGCTTGATCGTGCGGCGCAGCAGCAGCACGGTGTAACCGACGAGGAAGCCGCCCAGCATACCGCCGATAAAACCCGTACCAATCTGGCCGCAAATAAAGCCGACAATTAAACCGGGTGCAAAGCCGGGTCGATCGGCAATTGAGTAGGCGATCGCCGCACTGATCAACGGCACGATCAGCCCCATGCCCCAGCCGCCGATCTGGTTCAACATCCAGGCGATAGTGCCAGGATGCTTACCAACATCCGGGCCGCCGATCACCTGGCCGAGCGCGATACAGATCCCGGCGGCGACGATCAGCGGGATCATCCACGAAATCCCGGTGAGCAAGTGGCCTTTGATCTCCTGGCCATACTGACGTTTGTTCTCGTTCATGGTGGATCTCCTCAGGCACGCGCCAGTGAATCCGCCACTTTTTCGAGGAATTTCACCGGTGACTTAATCACCACTTCGGTTTTCACTCGTACGATGGGTTTGCCCTGGAAGCGTTCTTCGCCTTTGATCTTCACGTCAATGGCGAGGATCACCACATCAGCGGCGTCAATATCTTCACGCGTCAGCGCCGTTTCAGTACCGATGGTGCCTTGGGTTTCGACGTGGATGGTGTGGCCCAGCGCGTGAGCCCCTTTAATCAGTTTTTCGCGCGCAATATAGGTATGCGCGATGCCTGCCGTGCAGGCCGCTACACAGACAATATTCATGTGTCACCTCAGAGAGTTGGGTGTTAACAGAGGTCGGTTTCGGCGTACTGACTAAACAGCCGGATGATATTGCTGGGGTCGTTTTCCACCAGCAATTGGGCTATCACCTCATCATCGGCCAGCGCGCTGGCCACCTGCGACAACAGGCGAATATGGGTGGTGTTCTGATCTTCCAGTCGCACAGCGAACAGGATGATGCAGCGCACCTGGCTGCCATCAAGCGTTTCCCACGGGATATCCTGTTGGGTACGACCAATGGCGAGCGTGGTGTGGAGAACCGCAGAAGATTTGCCGTGCGGAATGGCGACGTGGTTTTCAAAACCGGTCGACCCTTCGGCCTCACGCAGCCAGACGTCTTCAATAAAGGCTGCACGATCGGTGATGGCACCGTCCTGATACAACAAATCGGTGAGTTCATTAATCACCTCTTCTTTAGTGGTCGCGGTCAGCGCCAGATTAACGCGGCGTGGCGTGAGAATGCGGGAAATATCCATGGGTGCTACCTCATTCAATTAATGTTCAGCCAAGGCGCAGGGCGCGCCGTCCGGCAGCTGGCTGCCAATCATGGCGTCAGTCACTCGCCGAATATCGTCATCGTTAAAAAATGCACTGACATACACCGCCGGAATCGCGCCGGCGTCGAGATGAATCGTGGTAATCACTAAATCCACCGTTTGGTTCTGGCAAAACGCCGCGTGATTACTGGCAGAGACCACGCCGGCAATTTCCCAGTCTGGGAAGGCACGCAAAATACGGCTTTTCAGTAGATGAGAGGTCCCCACGCCGCTGGAGCACACCACCAGAATGCGTTTATGGGCAATTTGCCGCTCCAGCGCTGCCTGGAAATGTACGCAGAGGTAGCCGATTTCATCATCTGCCACGGGCGAAAGGGCATGCGTCCGGGCGGTTAATTGCATCGCCTGTTGGGTCAGGGAAAATATTCCCTTCATTTCCTGCTGAATATCCTCCAGCAGGGGATTACGAATGTGAATATGATATTTGAGTCGATTTAATAATGGCTTTATATGTACCAGCAGTCCGTCGAATAATAACCGGTCCTGTGCTAAATCTTGCTGAATAAAAGCGGAAAACCGATCAATTAATTCACAGGTTATTTTTACGGACTCTGCGGTGGAAAACTGATTATGCACCGGGGCATTATCCCCACGCTCTTCCACCACAATGCCGGATGAAACGATATATTGATAAATAAATCCGACTTCATCTTTAGGCAGCGCGCAGCACATCCGCTGCTCAATCTGCACCACCATCTGCTGCGCGATAATCAGGATGCGCTGGTCGAGATCCTGCGCGGTGGTTGAGGTAGCAAGGGCGAGCGCGTTGCCCTGCGCCATACGATGCATCATGATCAGAATATGCGTGCAGAGATTCAGGTACCAGGCATCGCCCAGTGGGTAACTCAGCTGCTGCTCCATCTGCTGTAGCAGCGCCTGCACAAAAGCCACATCCTCATCGCCAAAATAATGCACCAACGCTTGCTGGCTACCGGGATCGAGCCGGGGTAGCAGCGGCGTTCCGGCGACATTTTGCTGCATCACGTCATTAATCAGTGACACCATTGCCTGACGCAGCGTGTGTTCATCCCCTTCGATGTGCGTACCGCCAGGCCCGCGCTGCAGCGTTAGCCCCAAAGGTTGCAGCCACTCCTCGATCACTTTCAGATCATTCACGATCGAAGCGTGGCTGATAAAATAGCGCTCTGACAGCTTGCTGATGGAGGTGGCGCGTGGCGCATCGCTCAACAGCTGTGAGGCAATCTTCACTCTGCGGCTGTTTTGCCCCAGCGCATCGGCGCTGCTCTCATCGCCGTTTAACTGCTGCTCCAGCTGCAAGCGTTGCTGAATGTCATCAACCCGCAGACGTACGCCGCGTCCCGGCGTCTTTTCCAGCACCATTGACCATCCACTTAGCCAGCTCTCCAGCCACTGCAAATCGCGTTGAATGGTTTTCTCTGACACGCCAAGTTGTAAAGCTAACGCTTTGGTCGGCTGCGGTGCAGCGTGTTGCAACAGCATTTTGACTAAACGGTGTTGTCGCGAAGTCAGTATTTGCATTCGGTCACCCTTTATTTTGGCTAATCGTTTTTAAGATTATTTCCTCGATATATTTATTTGGTGCCAGAAATCAGGAGCGCAAAAATTTTTTTTGTTGAGTGTAAATTTAGAAAAGGATGGCGTAAGCAACAATACTAAATGTTGTCCATGGATGCGGACAGTATTAATACGCTTCTCATGTGAGATATTTAATTGCGATCCTGCTCACAATTTATTACGGATATTAATTGTGATGCTGCTCTCATTCCTTTTTATTTTTCTAACCAATGTCACGTTATTTAACCTCACAGGTTTCTCTTCTCCACCACTGGCTTCCCTGTGACTAACTCGCACGAATAAGGTACTATCCTCGCCAAATGACCGCCGGATGTCCCGCCGTTGCGGGCCACGAAGTGAGGATGCGAGCTTAATGAGCGAATTGACGCAGGATGGTGCAGAGCGTCTTGCCCTGCACAAGTTTACGGAAAACGCGTACCTGAATTACTCCATGTACGTGATCATGGACCGCGCACTGCCGTATATCGGTGATGGCCTCAAGCCAGTGCAGCGCCGTATCGTGTATGCGATGTCAGAGTTGGGCCTCAACGCGAGTGCCAAATTCAAGAAATCGGCGCGTACCGTGGGTGACGTATTAGGTAAATACCATCCGCACGGCGACAGCGCCTGCTATGAAGCGATGGTGTTGATGGCGCAGCCCTTCTCCTATCGTTATCCGCTGGTGGACGGGCAAGGCAACTGGGGCGCACCGGATGATCCCAAATCCTTCGCCGCGATGCGTTACACCGAATCGCGTCTGTCGAAATATGCGGAAGTCCTGCTGGGTGAACTGGGTCAGGGAACGGTCGATTACATTCCCAACTTTGATGGCACCATGCAGGAGCCGAAAATGTTGCCGGCGCGTCTGCCGAACATCCTGCTCAACGGCACCACCGGCATCGCGGTAGGCATGGCCACTGACATTCCTCCGCACAACCTGCGGGAAGTGGCGGAAGCCGCCGTGCGCCTGATTGATAAACCCAATACCACGCTTGATGAGCTGCTGGATATTGTGCAAGGCCCGGATTATCCGACAGAAGCGGAGATCATCACGCCACGCGACGAAATTCGTAAGATTTACCAGAACGGTCGCGGATCGATCCGCCAGCGTGCGGTGTGGAAAAAGGAAGATGGCGATGTGGTGATTACCGCACTGCCGCATCAGGTATCCGGTGCACGTGTGCTGGAGCAGATTGCTGCGCAGATGCGTAACAAAAAGCTGCCGATGGTAGAAGACCTGCGTGATGAATCCGATCACGAGAACCCAACGCGTCTGGTCATCGTGCCGCGTTCCAATCGTGTTGATCTTGAGCAGGTGATGAACCACTTGTTTGCCACCACCGATCTGGAAAAAAGCTATCGCGTTAACCTGAATATGATCGGGCTGGATAACCGTCCGGCGGTGAAAAACCTGCTGGAAATCCTGTCTGAGTGGCTGGTGTATCGTCGCGATACGGTGACGCGCCGCCTGAATTACCGCCTGGATCGCGTATTGCGTCGCCTGCATATTTTGGAAGGCTTGCTGGTCGCGTTCCTCAATATTGATGAAGTCATCCACATCATTCGTACTGAGGACGAGCCTAAACAGGTCTTGATGTCGCGCTTTGAGCTGACCGACACCCAAGCCGAATCGATCCTTGAATTAAAACTGCGTCATCTCGCCAAACTAGAAGAGATGAAAATTCGTGGTGAGCAAGCGGAACTGGAAAAAGAGCGTGATCAGCTGCAGGCGATTCTGGCGTCCGAACGCAAGATGAGTAACCTGCTGAAGAAAGAGTTGCTGGCTGACAGCCAAACCTATGGCGACGATCGTCGTTCGCCATTGCATGAGCGTGAAGAAGCCAAGGCATTGAGCGAAAACGAGCTGGTAAGCGCCGAGCCGGTGACCATCGTGCTGTCACAAATGGGCTGGGTGCGCAGCGCGAAAGGCCATGATATCGATGCAGCAGGCTTGAGCTACAAAGCCGGTGACAGCTACCTGGCCGCAGCACGCGGTAAGAGTAACCAGCCGGTGGCGTTTATCGACTCCACTGGACGCAGCTACACGCTGGATCCGACTTCATTGCCGTCCGCACGCGGGCAGGGCGAGCCGTTAACCGGTAAGCTCACGCCACCACCGGGCGCGGCATTTGAACAGGTGCTGATGGAGCCAGACGATCAAAAACTGCTGATGGCTTCGGATGCCGGTTACGGCTTTATCTGTACCTTCGCGGATTTGATTTCACGCAACCGTGCGGGTAAAGCGCTGCTGACGTTGCCAGATAACGCCAAAGTGATGACGCCAATGGCGGTGCATTCGGGCGATGACATGCTGCTGGCGATTACCCAGGCTGGCCGTATGTTGATGTTCCCGGTGGGCGATCTGCCACAAATGTCGAAAGGCAAAGGCAATAAAATCATCTCGATTCCATCCGCAGATGCCGCAGCGGGCCTGGATAAACTGCAATGGTTGCTGATTCTGCCACCGGGCAGTTCCATCACCATCCATGTTGGCAAGCGCAAGTTAATTATGCGTGATGAAGACCTACAGAAGGTGCGTGCCGATCGTGGCCGTCGCGGTAGTGTGTCGCGTGGCTTGCAGCGTATTGATAGCGTGGAAGTGAATGCGCCTGCGCGCCCAAAGAGTGACGCGAGTAGCGAAGAATAATACTGACCAGGCGATGGAATGCCAACTTTGAGGAAGCTATGTTACTAATTTTACGTACGATTATTGTTATCGTTTATTCGATTTTGGTCTGTATCTTCGGCAGTATCTGGTGTCTGTTTTCACCGCGTAATCCGCGTCACGTCGCGACTTTTGGTCATATGCTCGGTCGCCTGTCGACCGTGTTTGGCGTCAAAGTGGAGTTGCGTAAACCGGCCGATGCGGAGAGTTACGGCAACGCGATTTATATCGCTAACCATCAGAACAACTACGACATGATCACCGCGGCGAAGATCGTGCAGCCTACCACGGTTACCGTGGGTAAAAAGAGCCTGCTGTGGATCCCGTTCTTTGGCCAGCTTTACTGGTTAACCGGCAATCTGTTGATTGATCGCGACAACCGCGCCAAAGCACACGGTACCATCGGTGAGCTGGTGGCGCAGTTCAACAAAAAGAAAATCTCCTTCTGGATGTTCCCGGAAGGTACGCGCAGCCGTGGTCGTGGCCTGTTGCCGTTCAAAACCGGCGCTTTCCATGCTGCGGTGGCCGCTGGTGTGCCGATCATCCCGGTGGTGGTGTCTAACACCCATGACAAAGTGAAACTCAACCGCTGGAACAACGGTCTGGTGATTGTTGAAATGCTGCCGCCTGTCGATACCAAACAGTTTGAAACCACTTCAGTACGCAAGTTAGCGACCCATTGTCGCGAATTAATGTCTGCTAAGCTGGAAGAATTGAACGCCGAAGTCGCCGAACGCGAAAAAAACGGTAAAATCTAGCCAACCAGGGGCAGTACCGCTGCCCCATGCTCATCACAGCAATAATCCACTAACAAAAACAACATGGACACGGCGTCTTCACGCCCCGCTCAAAAGGTCTGAAGTTTTATGTCTTGCAGCAGACGTCAGTTTATTCAGCTTTCCGCCGGCGTTGCGCTGGCTTCAGGCAGCATGCCTTATGCTGCTCATGCTGCGGCACCGGTAGGCGATGTGCCGCTTCCGATTCCGCCGTTGATCGAATCGCGTCGTGGTCAGCCGCTGTTTTTGACGTTGCAACGCAGCCATTGGTCGTTCAGCGGAAACAGCAACAAGGTGCCGGTATGGGGTATTAATGGCATGTACCTCGGCCCCACTGTGCGCGTGTACAGCGGCGATGATGTGAAGCTGATTTACAGTAACCGCCTCAACGAACCGGTGGCGATGACCGTCAGCGGGCTGCAAGTGCCGGGCGCGCTAATGGGCGGTGCCCCGCGCTTAATGTCTGCGGGCGTAGACTGGGCGCCGGTGCTGCCGATTCGCCAGGGAGCTGCCACACTGTGGTATCACGCCAATACGCCGAATCGCATGGCGCCGCATGTTTACAACGGCTTGGCCGGCATGTGGCTGATTGAAGATGACGTCAGCAAAGCGCTGCCGTTGCCTAAGCACTATGGCGTCGATGATTTCCCGCTGATTATTCAGGATAAGCGTCTGGATAACTTCGCCACACCGGTTTACAACCCCCCTTCAGACGGCGGTTTCCTCGGCGACACCCTGCTGGTGAATGGCGTACAGAACCCGTACATCGAGGTTTCTCGCGGCTGGGTACGCTTGCGCTTGCTGAATGCGTCCAACGCGCGCCGGTTCGATCTGAGCTTCTCGGACAACCGCCCGTTCACGGTGATCGCCAGCGATCAAGGCTTCCTCGCCGCTCCGGTGGCGGTGCAGACGCTGTCACTGGCACCGGGTGAACGCCGTGAAGTGCTGGTAGATATGTCGCAAGGCGATGAAGTGTCGATTACTGCAGGTACCGCCGCCGGTCTGATGGATCGCCTGCGCGGTCTGTTTGAACCCTCGTCCATCCTGGCGAATACATTGGTGCTGAGCCTGCGACCGACGGGCTTACTGCCGTTGGTTACCGATAATCTGCCGATGCGTCTACTGGCGGATCAGATTCTGGATGGCGTCGCGGTGCGCACGCGTGAATTCCGCATCGGAGACAGTGCGCCGGGCATTAATGGCGCGCTGTGGGATATGAGCCGCATCGATACCACCGTGCAGCAGGGCACCTTTGAACGCTGGATTATCCACGCCGATCGTCCGCAGTCGCTGCATATTCAGGGTGTGATGTTCTTGATTAAGAACGTCAACGGCGCGCAACCGATGGGCGAGGATCGTGGCTGGAAAGATACCGTCTGGGTTGATGGCGACGTGGAGCTGTTGGTGAGCTTCCCGCAGAGTTCGTCGGATCACTTCCCGTTTGTCTACTACAGCCAGACGCTGGAGTTGGCGGATCGCGGTACGGCAGGGCAGTTGCAGGTGAATCCGGTTCCTTGATTTACCCTCACCCTAACCCTCTCCCACAAGTGGGAGAGGGGATCGTTAGTGCGGTATTTGGATAGGTATGAGAACTTCAAATCGCAGCGGAGTGCTCCCTCGCCCGCTTGCGGGAGAGGGCTGGGGTGAGGGAAGACGTCCGCATAATCCTACCCGTTAAACTTCTCCGGATCCGGCCCCAAACGATTGCCGCTATCCAGCTTGGTAATCTCGCTGATCTCCGTTTTTTCCAACCTGAAATCAAACACCTGGAAGTTTTCGCGAATGCGTTCTGGCGTAACGGATTTAGGGATCACTACCAGTCCGCTATCCAGATGCCAGCGAATCACGATCTGCGCCGGGGTCTTGCCATACTTTTTGGCTAAATCGCGGATGATCTCCTGATCGAACACGCCTTTACCGCCTTGCGCCAACGGACTCCAGGATTCTGTCTGAATGTGATGCATTGCATCCCAGGCATGCAGGGTGCGCTGTTGCAGCATCGGGTGTAGCTCAATCTGATTCACCACCGGTGAAACCCCGGTCTCATCGATCAAACGCTTGAGGTGGGCTTCGTGGAAATTACAGACACCAATACTTTTGGTTAAGCCCTGTTTTTGCAGCTCAATTAAGCCTTTCCAGGCTTCAACATAGTGATCTTTCTCTGGGCACGGCCAGTGCATCAGGTAGAGGTCGACGCTCTCCAGCTGCAATTTCTTTAGGCTGGTTTCCATCGCCGCCTGCCAGTTTTGCTGGTCGTCATTCCACAACTTGGTGGTAATGAAAATATCTTCACGCGCCACGTCGGTATCCTGCAGCGCCTGCCCGACTGCTTCCTCGTTTTTGTAAATAGCGGCGGTATCGATGGAGCGATAACCCACTTTTAACGCTTCCACAATCGCATTGCGGGCATCCTCAATGCTAGCCTGCCATACGCCGAGTCCAAGCTGAGGCATCATATTGCCGTCGTGCAGTTTAATAATGGGTTGCTCTGCCATAGTTGCTCCTTATCTGTCGCAGTGACTTACCGTTAAAAGCGCTGTGGTTAAGTCTAGTCAACAAACTTAACCGAGGAGATCATTGTGGCAATCAAACCGCCGTTTTGCCCTGGTCATTTCTGCCAGAATCTTGCCTGATTCTCCAGAGTTGTGGAGCTTTAAGCAGCATTGCGGCACACTGGATTTTTGCTGCCAGAGAGAAAACCATGCCGAATGATGCCCTTTGCCGCCAGCTGGCGCAGCGAGTGATTGCGTTAATGAATGATGCCCGGCAACCATTGTGCGCGGTTGATAACGTCAAGCTGATCTATGCCTGTGAAACGCTGCCGCGCACGCCGATGATGTACCAACCCGGCATTGTGATTCTGTTCCAGGGACGTAAAACCGGCTATCTCGGCAGCACGGTGTTCCACTACGATGCCACCAAATATCTGATGCTGACCGTACCGTTGCCGGTGGAGTGTGAAACCGAAGCAACGTTAGAAGAGCCGCTGGCGGGCATGTGTCTGAGCGTGGATACGGCCAGTCTGCAGGATCTGCTGATGGATATTGGCGATGATGAGCAGTTTCAGCCGCAGCTGCATACCTCGGGCATCCATTCGGCTTTTATGAGCGAGGAGATGCTCTGTGCAGCCGAACGCTTGTTGGATGTGATGAACAAACCGCGTGATGCGCGTGTGTTGGGTCCGCAGCTGGTGCGTGAGATTATTTACTATGTGCTAACCGGGCCGATTGGCGGCGCACTGCTGTCGCTGGTGAATCGTCAGACACAATTCAGTCAGATTGCGCGCGCGTTGCGCCGCATCGAAAACCATTTCTCAGAAAGCCTGAGCGTAGAGATGCTGGCGGCGGAAGTGAACATGAGCGTGTCGGCATTTCATCACAACTTTAAAGCGGTAACGCAAACCTCGCCGCTGCAATACCTGAAGCGCTATCGCCTGCATCAGGCGCGATTAATGATGTTGCAGGATGGGATGAAAGCCAGTGCGGCAGCGGTGCGCGTAGGTTACGAGAGCCCTTCGCAGTTTTCGCGGGAGTTTAAACGCTATTTCGGCGTAACGCCGGGAGAAGAGGCCAGCCGCGTGCGTCTCACGTTACCGTTTGACGCTGCGTGAATGACAGGTGCGCAAAAATGCGCACCCTACAAAACCTTATTTGGTCGCCATTGATGGCGACCAAATACATGACAGCGTTTATTTACGCTTTCTGGCGGCGCTTTTTCCAAATCACCACAATGCTGCCAGCCAGCCCGACACACAGCAGCACCATCGGTAGCACCATCAGCACGGCCATCACCTGGTCTTCATGGCGCTTGATAAACGGCACCTGACTGATGCCATAACCCATGGCCACCACAATGCCGACCCACAATGCGCCACTCAGCCAGTTGAACAGCTGGAAGCGACCGTTCTGTAAGCCAGAGATGCCCGCCATGGTAGGCAGCAAAGTGCGTACAAACGCCAGGAAACGACCGACCAGCAGCGCCATCAACCCATGACGGTTAAACAGGTTCCACGCCCGCTGGTGGTATTGCGCGGGGAGGTGCATTAACCAGCTTTTCACCAACCGGGTATTCCCGAGCCAGCGGCCTTGCAGATAACTCAGCCAGCAGCCGAGGCTGGCGGCGGTGGTCAGAATCACCATAGTCGGCACGAAATCCATCACGCCTTTGGCAATCATGGCACCCGCGAGCAGCAGCAGGCTGTCGCCCGGCAAGAAAGAGGCCGGCAACAAACCGTTTTCCAGAAACAGCGTCAAAAACATCACGCCGTAGACAACCCACACGACATCCGGATTGGCCAGCGCGGCAAAATCCTGATGCCAGAGCGCGTGGACAATCTCATGTAAAACACCCATCTGCTATCCCATCGAGTCACAAGGATTCTATTTTAACGTTCTGTGGCATCGTATTCGTTGATCTCACCAATGCCACACAGAACGGTTTAGGTTTTGTTTATCTTTTTACGGCTTTAAACGGGCAAAGCCGGCTTTCAGGTCATCTAACAGGTCATCGACATGCTCAAGACCAATGTGCAACCGCACCAGCGTTCCGGTGAAGTCCACGCCACCTGCTGGGCGAATCTCTGCCAGTTCTTCCGGCTGGTTGGCCAGAATCAATGATTCATAACCGCCCCAGGAATAGGCCATGCTGAAGTGGTGGAAGTGATCGAGGTAATTCGCCAACTGCTCGCGGCTCAGCTTTTCATGCAGGATAAAAGAGAAGAGTCCGCTGCTGCCGTTGAAATCACGCTGCCAGAACTCATGCCCCTTGCATTGCGCTAACGCGGGGTGATTCACGCGCGCCACTTCCGGCTGTGCAGCCAGCCATTCTGCCACCTGCAAACCGCTCTCTTCATGCTGGCGCAGGCGTGTACCCAGCGTGCGCAACCCGCGGCTGGCCATGTAGGCGGTATCGGCATCTACCATCTGGCCCATCAGGTACGAATTCTCACGCAGCTGCGGCCAGCAACGTTCATTTGCAACGGCAGTACCGATCATCGCATCGCTGTGGCCAATAATGTATTTGGTGCCCGCCTGGATAGAGATATCGATGCCATGCTCCAAGGCGTTAAACAAGACGCCCGCCGCCCAGGTATTATCGATCATGATGATCGCGTCTGGCGCTTTAGCTCGCACCGCCGCCACGATGGCCGGGATATCCTGCACTTCCATGGTGATGGACGCGGGCGACTCAAGGAACACCACGCGCGTATTCGGCTGGACTAATTCACCGATTTCGCTGCCAATGCAGTGATCAAAATAGGTGGTGGAGACGTTCAGCTTACTGAGGATTTTTGAGCAGAAATCCTGCGTGGGTTCATACACCGCGCCGCTGACCAGAATGTGATCGCCTGCTTCAACAAAAGAAAGAATCGCGTTCGACACCGCCGCTGCACCGCAAGGATAAAGCGCACAGCCTGCGCCGCCCTCCAGTTCCGTCATGGCGTCCTGGAACGAGAAGTGGGTGAGCGTGCCGCGACGGCCATAAAAAAGCTCACCGGATGCACGACCTGCGGTCGCACGTTTTTTGTCAGCAACGGTGTCAAAAACCAGTGACGAGGCGCGTTGAATCACGCTGTTAACTGAGCCCTGAGTGTAACGTTTGCTGCGTCCCGCGCTAACCAGCGTGGTATCAATTTTATTCGTTGCCATCACTGCCTTTCCTGACACTTACCGCAAAACATCCACGTTACCACGAAATGTCGCACTGGGTTGATCCAGATTACGGAATATCAGAGTGGTGCCAGTATTCTTTAAAACAATGGGCAAATTGTGGAATTACAAGGCACTTTTGGATTGTAAATAGTAATGAGAACTACTATCACTTCGGTCAATTTTTTTGCTATGATCCGCGCTTCAATCGTGAACTGTGCAACAGAAGTTGGAGACGCAGCGTGGTAGCCAGTGATTTGATGCAAACGGACCTCTCCGTTTGGGGCATGTATCAGCATGCCGATATCGTGGTAAAAATTGTGATGATTGGCCTGTTACTGGCCTCAGTTGTCACCTGGGCGATTTTCTTCGGCAAGTTTGCTGAGCTGAGCGGGGCGAAACGTCGCCTGAAACGCGAACAGCAGGCACTGGGCGAAGCACGATCGCTTGATGATGCTTACCGCGCCGCCGAAAGCTTCAAAAGCAATAGCCACAGTGCTGTGCTGCTGAATGATGCACAAAACGAGCTGGAACTCTCAGCGGGTGCCGACGATCTTGATGGTATCAAGGAGCGCACCAGCTTCCGCCTTGACCGTCGCGTTGCGGCATTCAGCCGTCATGCCGGTCGTGGTAATGGCTTCATTGCCACTATCGGTTCTGTTGCGCCATTTATCGGTCTGTTTGGTACCGTGTGGGGCATCATGAACAGCTTTATCGGTATCGCTAAAACGCAGACGACGAACCTCGCCGTTGTGGCGCCGGGCATCGCAGAAGCGCTGCTGGCCACCGCCATTGGTCTGGTTGCTGCTATCCCTGCGGTGGTGATTTACAACGTTTTCGCCCGCATGATTGCCAGCTACAAAGCCTCATTGGGTGATGTGGCCGCTCAGGTGATGCTGCTGCAAAGCCGCGATCTGGACCTCGGTAACGTGGATACCGCGAAAGAAGCGACCCGTCCAGCGGCGGCACAGAAACTGCGCGTAGGATAAGTATTATGGCGATGCGTTTAAACGATGACTCGGTAGGCGACGGCGAAATGCATGAAATCAACGTGACGCCGTTTATCGACGTTATGTTGGTTCTGCTGATCATCTTTATGGTCGCCGCGCCATTAGCCACGGTGGATGTGCGCGTTAACCTGCCTGCTTCCACCAGCGCACCGCAACCGCGTCCGGAAAAACCGGTCTATCTGTCGATCAAAGAAGATAAGCAGATTTACATCGGTAATGATGCGGTCACCAAAGAAACCCTGGTGAATGCGCTGACGGCACAAACCGAAGGCAACAAAGAGACCACCATCTTCTTCCAGGCTGATAAGTCAGTGGATTACGAAACGCTGATGAGCGTGATGGATCAACTGCGAGAAGCGGGTTATCTGAAGATTGGATTGATGGGTATGGAGACCGTGAAGAAATAATTCACCGCTCTCACCACCCTAAGGGCCGCTATTTACAGCGGCCCTTTTTATTTGCCTCGCTATAGCAATGTTAATTTCTTGTTACTTTTGGTCTCACTTTTGTAAACTGCAATGGTGAAGCAGATCACATCTATTCCTGGCGTATCCGGTTAAAACGGAAGAAAAACCCCAGGAAGATCAATATGAGTGCGAGCCAGTCTTTACAAAAGCCATCGCAAGGCGGTGCCAAAACCATCTTTAGTGTCACCAGCGGTAATTTCCTTGAAATGTACGATTTCATGGTATTTGGTTATTACGCAACGGCGATTGCCAAAACCTTTTTCCCCGGAGATGACCCTTTCGCCTCACTGATGCTCACTTTGATGACTTTCGGTGCAGGCTTCCTGATGCGCCCCCTCGGCGCGATTATTCTCGGTGCTTACATTGACCATCACGGTCGCCGCAAAGGGCTTTTATTGACGCTGGGGCTGATGGCGCTGGGTACGCTGACGATTGCCCTGGTGCCAGGTTATGCCACCCTGGGGGCCGCCGCGCCGATTCTGATTTTGCTGGGGCGTCTGCTGCAAGGCTTCTCCGCGGGTGTCGAGTTAGGCGGTGTGTCCGTTTATCTGGCCGAAGTCGCGCCAAAAGGGCGCAAGGGCTTTTATGTCAGCTGGCAGTCTGGCAGCCAGCAAGTGGCGGTGATCTTTGCTGCACTGCTGGGACTTGGCCTGAACCATCTGCTGGCGAAAGATGCGGTCACCGAGTGGGGCTGGCGTATTCCGTTTGTGGTCGGTTGTATGATTGTGCCGTTCCTGTTCTGGATCCGTCGCATGCTGGAAGAGACCGAGGCGTTTAGCCAGCGTAAGCATCACCCTTCGATGGGCCAGATTATGCGCTCGGTGGGGCAGAACTGGGCTCTGGTGCTGGCGGGGATGCTGATGGTGGTGACTACCACAGTGATGTTCTACATGATCACCGCGTTCACCCCGACCTTTGGCAAAACCGTGTTGATGATGAGTGATGAGCAGAGCTTTATGGTGACGCTGTTTGTTGGCATCTCCAACCTTATCTGGTTGCCGGTGATGGGGTCTCTCTCGGATCGGATTGGCCGTCGTCCCTTGCTAATCACCTTTACCATTCTGATGATCCTGACGACCTGGCCGGTACTGCACTGGTTAGTGGGTTCACCGAGTTTTGCGCATCTTGTGGAAGCCGAACTGTGGTTGTCTTTCCTGTATGCCAGCTATAACGGTGCGATGGTGGTGTATCTGGCTGAAATCATGCCAGCGGAAGTGCGTGCATCAGGTTTCTCGCTGGCTTACAGCCTGGCAACAGCCCTGTTTGGCGGTTTCACGCCAGCCGTTTCCAGTTATCTGATCCATGCCACCGGAGATAAAGCGATGCCCGGCGTCTGGCTGTCGTTTGCCGCGGTATGCGGATTGGTCGGTACGCTGTTGATTGGCCGTATGGTGAAACAGTATCAGGCACGCCACAGCGGTTCGCCGGTGAGTGCATCCTTGTAAGATTTGGGCGGCCTTAGGGCCGCCTTTACCCCTCTAAAACGATAAATCCACCACCACACTATCGGTATAGCTGCCTGCGGCAGGCGTATTCTGCGTGGTCAGGATTTGTGCCGTGTAGGTAAAATTGCGCGTAATGAGATCGCTGTTCAGCGATGTAGCGCTTGCGCTACTCCAGCGATCGGTGCCCGTGGGTCCCCAGCGAGTCGTGGTGGTGGTTCCTTTATAGATGTCATAGGCCAGCCGGTTTGTGCCGCTCGCCATCTGGCGTGTCGTACCGCTGTAATAACTGCCGTTGCTCAGTCCCACCGTGAAGGTACTGCCTTTAGAACACACCACGTTGATGGTTTGCTGCACGGTAGAGAAACTGCCGACCAGCGGCGCACTGCCAAAACTGACGTTGGGTGCGGTGATGGTGGTGCAGTCGTTCGTAAGGACCAGGTTAACCGCAAACGTCATGGCTGTGCCGGTACTGGTTTGCACGGTGCCAACGCATATCCCCGCTACGTTGAGGCCCGCACATACCGTGTAGCTGACGGTTATCGTCACCATCGTGGTGTAACTGCCCGCCGCCACCACCTGTCCCGGTACGGTGCGGAAATAGAGTGGAATGTTGAAGTTCAGGCTGTTCCCCAAACCCAGCAGTAGCGAAGAACTCCAGGTATATTTCCCACCCTGCTGCAGTTCAGTGGCGCAGGCGCTGTCGATGCATATCTGAAACGGGATAGTATCGGTGCCGGTACTGTCGGTTTTCAACGCTGCGCGCGTGCCACTCAGATAGGTTGAGGTGGTAAAGGTGTAGGCCACATTATCGGTGCCCAGCAGCGACAAGGTGCCTGAACCACAGTTAACGTTGGTGATGGTTGAAGTGCTTTGCGCGGTTGAGCCGACGGCAAAGGTGGTAACAGAGCCAAAGGTCGCCGTCGGTGCCGATAAGCTACACAGCGCGTAGCTGGTACCCGGCAGAATAAACAGCGCCAGCAACAAAAGTAGCTTTCTCATGGTGAAATCCCTGACTGTGAATTATTTGCCGAACTGATTGCTGATCCTGGCGGCGGCGGGGGCAGAGCACAGGTGAGCGGTCCGTAGGTTTGCAGCGCTTTGGGCTGGCCACCCTCAATGGTCAGTGTGGTATCGCATGTGCGGCCATCCGGTGTGACCACATGAATGGGGTTATCAGCGCTGAGATTCTCCATCCAGACAATCCCGTCCCAGCCGACATATTCGGTCGCCTGGCTGGGACGTAAAACCTGGCTGGAGATAGGGATCGGCTGACCGTCGCTGTCGTGGAGCACCACGCTGGCAGCACGCAGACGCTCGACCGGGAAGTGAAGCAGATAACCGCTTTTCCTTTTCACCGCGAAGCGTTGTTCCACTTTGGGTGCGGTTCGGTCAGCGGGTAAATCCAGGGTATCGAGATCGTATTTCGCGCCGTAATAACTGCTGATCGAGGGCACCAGCAAATAGCCCTCTTTGTCGGTGCGTCCCATTGACTGGTTCTCATAGCGCACCGTCACATCCGGATAATCGGTTTTCACCACCACAAAGGCATCGTTGATATCGTTGGCGGCGAAGACGCGATTATCCATCAGCACCAGTGATCCCGTTAAATCTGCCCACTGCGTGGTGTTGTCGTTATCCCCGTAGAAACCGGCAGAGGTATCAATTTTGTTGTTGCGATAGCGCAGGCTCGCCTGGCGATAATCTCCGCTATCGCCGCCCTGATTGGCCCATGCGGCATCGTATGCAAACCCGCCGTCCGTTGGCATGGCGCGTGAAACGTAGACGCGCTGGTTATTGCGGCCTTGCTGATCACGTTCATAGCTGACCGAGGCGCTGCTCTGCTCACCGAAGGGAATGACGAGGGAAATCGCGCCGCTCCAGTCGCCTTGTTCCTGATCGCGGCTGGCCGAGATATACAGGCTGCTGTTGCCCCACAGATTCTTACTCCATGACAGGTTCCACAGTCGGGTGCGGTCGCCAGATCCGCCAGCGATATCAAAGTAAGCAAGGCCAAGACTACCGTATTGGTTAAGGGAGACGCTGGCAGTATATTGCGCACTGCGCCGTGCCAGCGAGTAGCTGGTATTGGCGCTGTCACCACGGCTGCCCACTAACGCCAGGTTGCCGAAATCAGCCGTTCGCAGCGTGTGTTGCGTCCCTAAACTGAACCAGCTGTTGTTGTACTGATAGCCCCAGCTGTATTGCGTGCCCGGTTTACCCTCCATCTGGCTCTGCGCCAGTGCACCGTTCACCACGCCCCAACTGCCAATCTTCACTAATCCTCCGGCTCCCCCCATCGCCACGCTGTCGCTGCCCTCGGCATGGCTCTCTAATGTCAGCCAGTCGGTTAAGCCATAACGATAAGACCCGCTGGCGGCTGCCGCCCCGTAATCGAAGTTTTGCAGACCGTAGTTTTCACGAATCGCACCGGCAGAGAAGGAGTAATCGGATAAGCCCTGACGCAACAAACTGCTGGAAACATAAAACGGCAGCGTGGTCGTCACCTGGCGTCCCACGGCATCGGTAGTGGTGATCACCGCATCGCCCGCGCCATTAACAAACGGGACATTGGTCAGCGACCACGGGCCCGGTTGCACATTGGCCTGGGTGCTGCGATAGCCGTTGATAAACAGATCAACCGACGAGGGAACGGCAGCCTGGCCAGAAAATGCGGGCAGGGGATAGGTCACCAGATCAGGGCGCACGCTAAAATCACGCGCGATCTGAATCCCGCCGAGACGCACGCTGTTGCTCCAGCTTAGCGCGTCAGTGACCAAATCCCCGGCGCGCCAGCTGATGGCATCATTTTCATCTTCGTTACTGAACCAAGTGTCGTAGCGGATGTAGCCTTCTTGCTGACCGCTCACGCCACCTTCAAGCTGCTGGGTGTAAACCCCGTTGGTGGAGAACTGTCCCACGGGGCCGAAGAAGCGCAACTCGTTCCAGCTGGAGAGGCGCGAACCTGCGTTATCCGTGCGCGTCGCGTAGAAATCGTAATTGAGTAAGGCACCGTTGCTGGAGCGTCCCGGATAGCGCGGACCCCGCTGATCCTTGCCAATCACCTGGCCGGGTAACCAGGCGGGGGGAACCGTGAGCAGCAAGCGTTGGCGGCGCTCGTCGTAATCCACCTTCACGTCCGCCAGTTTATTGATATCGACTTGCTGGCCCTGCAGCTTCTCGGCGGGAATACCCACACGTTGCAAATCGCCGCTGCGTACCCAGAAATCCCCGTTTTTTCGCTCGACCGGTACGATGTCACCGCGATCGCTCTGGTTAACCACCAGTTCCAGCATATATTGCTGGCCGCTGGCGTTATTCTCCATGGCAGGCGGGGGCGGCAGCTCGGAGAAGGTTTCCGCGCCGCTGGTCTGGGGGCTGAGACAGAGTACGCTGGCAACGGCGAGCGCACAGGGATGTAGCGTAAACCTCATTAGCGCGCGGCCGCGCTGCTCCAGTGGCCTTTATTCACCTCGGCCGATAGCTCGCCACTCACGCTACTGGTTAACGGCCAGCGGTTGCTGCTATTAGCGAGCACATAGCCAAACAAGCCATTTCCGATGCGACGGCCACCGATAGTGACATTACTTAACCGCGCATGGCCATTACCCCGGTTAGTGAGTTCTAGCCAGCGTCTGCCACCGCTGTCAATTTGTTGCCAGCTGAGCTGCGGTTTCGCACTGTCACTGGTGACGCCGTTACCGTAGACAAACAGCGGGACCGAATAGCGCATCTGGAAGGTCAGCCCCGCCTGATTCTCACCCGGGGTGCGTGGCGTCGGGATTTCATCCAGCACCACACGGTAGGACATTTCACGCCCTGCTTCAGGTGGCGTTTGTTTGATCAAACGAACCAACTGTTTCTGACCTGGCTCCAGGCGCACCATGGGTGGGCTCGCCACCACCTGCTGCTGGGTTTGATACTGCTCCTGACCGCCGACTTGCAGCCAACTGAAAATGCGGACCTGCATGATCGTGGTGGCGTTGCCGCGGTTTTCCAGCCACAGCTCGCTGGCCTTATCTTCGGGATTTATCGCCGGATCGATTGGCCAAATCATCAGCGAATTGGCCGCGTGGGCGGCGGGGATCAGGGCCATGACAAACAACAGTGACAGGGCGCGCAGGTTCATGATTATTCATCCTTCTTTAATACTTCCATCACCAACTCAGTGTGACGGTTAAGGTGTCGGTATAAGTCCCGGCGCGCGTCGGGCCGGGCAGCGTTAACAGGCCGTAAATCGGCAAAGTGATGTTATTGGCGTTGCTATAGCTCAATGCCACAGCTGTATTCACCGGTATCGCGGTGGTATGCGCCGCATTGGTATACAGGCTATAAGCCACGGTATTGGTGTTACCGGATATCTTGAGATTGCGGGTGGTGGTGTAATTGCTGCCGCCGTTGATGCTCATGCTCACGGCGGTGCCTGGCGTACAGGCGAGGGTGATAGTGGTGCTTTGCACATAGCTGGCGCTGACACTGCTCGACGCCACGCCCGACTGCGTGCCGAAATTAAGCGTGCCAAAAACCCCGGTATTGGTACCGGAAACCACACAGCCTGCCACCACTGACGCAGAGACCTGAAACGTTGCCGTTGGCAACGCCCAGGCGGAGACGCTCCCTATCAGCAGGGCCAGGCCGCCTACACTGTGCACCCAACGCACTACGGCCACCCTGATTACCCCAACCGATCCCTTAGTAATTCACCGCCACGTTGATGGTATCGGTGTAGGTCCCCGCTGGAATGAGTGGGTTAAAGCCACCCCCAACCACACGACCATAGATGGCGTAATTGGTGCCCAGTGTCGGGTCGGTGGTGCCGCTGGCCGCTATGTTGGTGTTATTGGCAATCGCGGTGGTGAAGGCGGCGTCGCTGTACAAGGTATAAGCAATGCCTTGGGTGTTGTTGGAACCGAGAATTAAATAGCGCGGCTGACCGCTCACCGTGCCATAGATGGTGGCGGGCGCGGCATTACTGCTGGTGACCTGCACGTTAAACGTTTGACCGGTGGTGCAGCGCACATAAATACCGTTACCCGATGCGCCCACTAAGGTGGCGTTTAAGGTATCAAAGGTTGCCGCACTACTACCAAAGTTCAGGGTACCGAAGTTGACGCCGGTGGTGGCTGACTGACCATTCACCAGACAACCGGTGGTGAGCGTCAATGTGGCATTGATGGTTCCCGTTGTGGTGGCGGCAAAAGCAGCGGTGGGTGCGAGCGCGACGCTCAGGCTGGAAGCCAAAAGAAAAAGCTTGAGTTTCATAATCATTCCTTACTGATTATCCAATGTCATTGCTTTTTCACCTGGTGATTCATTTATGTAACGAATCCGAATTCAAACAAGAGCCGCGATCGGCTGCACTTCGTAAGTGCCCGTCACCTAGGAATATTCTTAGATTGTGGGTTGATGATTTATATCAGTTTTCTTTACTATAGATCAGCAATTCAGCAGTTGTGATGCTGCGCTTAGTTTTTTCACTAATCAATTCACACTTTTCGCCGATAACTCAGTGACTACAAGGGGTAGCGACCTGTTAAAAAAACTAAACAACGAGTGATTTAACCCTCTACCGCGTCTCACGGTTCAATGCTATGTTCGTGCATTAATCAGATATTATTAATTTTTCTGACTGCGACAGATGATGAAAATAAAAAAACACAGCGCGGTGATTCCAGAATTGTCTGGATCGGCTCCTTACTCTGCCTCACTGCATGCGGTCATTAATCGCCCTTAATCGATGTTCGAATACTCTTTGACCTTTTTTGACGATACAGCACCTGCTCCGCAGCGGGCTGAGCTTAGGAGCGCACATGCTGCTGGTTACCTGGGATAGCGTTCTGGTGACGGTTTCACTGATTGTGGCCTTTATCGCCGCGTTTACCGCGCTGGACACGGCTGGGCGCGTTGCGGTTTCGCGCGGCTGCCTGGCGAAGATGTGGCTCGTGGGCGGCGGCACCGCGATGGGTATTGGCATCTGGGCGATGCACTTCATCGGTATGTTGGCGATGATGATGCCAATGACCATGCGCTACGACATCCCCCTCACGGTTATTTCTCTGGTGGTGGCGATCCTCGCCTCTATTTTTGCCTTTGCGCAGGGTGTTCAGGGCAGCCATCTGACCCGTCGTCGGCTGATACGTGGCACCTTGATACTCGGCAGTGGCGTGGTGATGATGCACTACATCGGCATGAACGCCTTGATGATTGAGCCCGCGATCCGCTGGGATGCGTTGTTAGTGGCGGTGTCGGTGATCATTGCCTACGTCGCCTCTGGCGCCGCATTGTGGCTGGCTTTTCATCTGCGCCAGGGCGAAAGCGTGCTGATGATGCGCGTTTGTGCCGCGTTGGTGATGGGCATTGCCATTGCGGGCATGCATTACACCGGCATGGCGGCGGCAGAGTACAGCATGCCGAGCACCATGATGCAGCATCACGGCGTCAGTGAAGATGGGCTGGCGGTGTGGGTAACCATCATTACGCTCACCATTCTGGGTTTAACGCTGTTGGTCTCGATGCTGGATGCGCAACTGCGTGCCGCGCGTCTGGCTGCCAAACTCAAACGTGCTAACAATGAACTGCGTCAGTTGGCGATGCATGACAACCTCACCACGCTGCCTAACCGCGTACTGCTGGAGCAGCAGCTCAACGAGCAAATCAAGCAGGCGACTTTACAAGATCAAACCTTTGCGCTGATGTTCATGGATCTCGATGGCTTTAAAGCCGTCAACGATACCTGGGGACATCACGTCGGTGACCGTTTGTTGATTGCGGTAGCGGAGCGGCTGCGCGTGCAGCTCAGTGATGACATTTTCCTTTCCCGACTCGGCGGGGACGAATTCGTGCTGCTGTGTCCGCAATACAACGCTTTGCAGGCTTCAGCCTTGGCGCAAAGGTTGGTCAATACCATCGATTTACCCTTTGAGCTGGATCGCTATTCGCTGCGCGTATCGTTAAGCGTCGGTATCGTCACTTTCCCCGAACACGGTCGCAGCCAGCAGGAGATGATGTTCAACGCTGACTCTGCCATGTATCACACCAAACACAGTGGCCGAAACGGTTGGTGCTTATTTGAACCGGTAATGAGTGCCACGGCACAACATCAGTTGGCCTTGGCCAATGACCTGTGGAATGCGCTGGAGCACCAGGAGATGTGCCTGTTCTATCAGCCAAAATTCCGCGCGGGCGGCACGGTGTTGATGGGCTTTGAGGCGCTGTTGCGCTGGCAGCATCCCCGCCGAGGTTTGCTGATGCCCGATATGTTCCTGCCGCGAGCGGAAAAAACCGGACAAATCGTCGCGCTGGGTAACTGGGTGATCAATGAAGCCTGCCGTCAGTTAAAACAGTGGCACAGTGAAGGCAACAGCGACTGGAGCGTGTCAGTGAACCTCTCCGCGCTGCAATTTCACCAGCGAGATTTGATTGACAGTCTGCGCCTGGCACTACAACGCCATCAGTTGCCGGAAGGGGCGCTGATGCTGGAGATTACCGAAAATATTGCCATGCGCGACCCGCAATTTAGCCAGCAGCGCATCGCCGAACTGCATCGCCTGGGGGTGAAAGTCGCGATTGATAACTTTGGTATCGGTTATGCCAATCTGCTGCATCTCAAGCACCTGGAAGCCAGTGAACTAAAAATTGACCGTGCTTTTGTGAATAGCCTGCGGGCCGACAGTGAAGACGCCACGGTAGTGAGCGCGATGCTGACGCTGGCACAAAGCCTGAACCTGCGCATGGTCGCGGAAGGCGTCGAAACTGAGGAACAGCAACGTTTACTCACTGGTTTAGGTTTTGACACTTTGCAGGGCTATTTGCTGGGCAAACCAACGCCCGCTGAGCGAGTGGGTGAATTTACCGCTGCGCTTAATATGCCGCTGCCCTTTGCCGATAACGTCATGCCACTGGCAGGCGCATAACAAACAATTTTTATTTTCTTCCACATCGGAAGGTTTCATCGTTCAAAGACTCAAATCGGCAGTGATTCTGCCGATAATTTCAACAATAAAACCAATAGCCTTCATTTTTCTTTCATAACACCACAGCTGATTTAAAACGGCTTTAACTTGGGAAATCACTATGTTAGTGACTTCGTATGATTCGTTTACCGTGATCGTCTCGATTCTGGTGGCGATGCTGGCCTCGTTTACCGCATTAGATATGGCGGGACGCGTGGCCTCCTCAACCGGCAAGGTGGCGCTGGTTTGGTTGTTGGGCGGTGGATTCGCCATGGGCGTTGGCATCTGGGCGATGCACTTCATCGGCATGCTGTCGATGAGCCTCGACATGGTGATGAGCTACGATCCGATGCTGACGGTGACCTCCATGGTGGTCGCCATTCTGGCCTCGATCTTTGCCCTGTGGCTGGTCTGTTCCTCAGCGGATTTACCCTGGAAACGCTTAGTGGGCGGCGCCTTCGTGCTCGGTTCTGGCGTGGTGGCGATGCACTATACCGGCATGGCGGCCCTGATGTTCGCACCAGGTATCACCTGGAACTGGAATTGGGTAGCGGCTTCGGTGGTGATTGCCATGGTGGCCTCCGGCGCGGCATTGTGGTTGGCCTTCAACCTGCGCGAAGGTCACGGGCGCGTCACCCTGTTGCGTCTGGGGGCATCGGTGGTGATGGGCTGCGCGATAGCCGGTATGCACTACACCGGTATGGCGGCGGCGTCTTTCCCGATGCAGAGCCACGCCACGCATATGGGCGTTAACAGCAACTGGCTGGCGATTGTGGTTACCGTCGTCACCCTGGCAATTCTGGGCATCACGTTACTGGTGTCGATGCTTGACGCCCGCCTGCAGGCGCGCACCTCGATCCTGGCGCATTCCCTTGCCGAAGCCAACCGTGAACTGGCACAGCTGGCGCTACACGATAACCTGACGCGTCTGCCCAACCGCATACTGCTGGAGGATCGTCTGGAGCAATCCATCAACAAAGCCAACCGTGAAAAATCACAGTTTGCCTTAATGTTTATGGATCTGGATGGCTTCAAAGCGGTCAATGACGCCTTTGGACACCACGTGGGAGACAATCTGCTGATCGCCGTGGCCGAACGCATGATTGGTCAGATGAAAGGGCACTACACGCTGGCGCGCATGGGCGGCGATGAGTTTGTGCTGTTGATTGAAATCGACGATCCCAACGATGCGGCAGCCGTGGCGGATGCCTTGGTGAAAGCGGTGGACCGTCCGTTTGATATCTCCCGCTATGAGTTAATGGTCTCGCTGAGTATCGGTATCGCGGTCTATCCTGGCGATGGTAAAGATGATCGCGAGCTGATGTTCAATGCCGATGCCGCGATGTACCACACCAAAAACAACGGGCGTAACGGATACAACTTCTTCCAGCCATCAATGAATACGCTGGCGCAGTCACAGCTGCAGTTGAATAACGACCTGTGGCAGGCGTTGGATAATGGCGAACTGCGTTTGTTCTACCAGCCGAAATACTGCGCGCCCAGTGGCCCAATTATCGGTTTTGAAGCGCTGTTACGCTGGCAACATCCGACTCGCGGATTGCTGGCTCCCGACAAATTCCTGCCGATGGCCGAGAAGACCGGCATGATTATTAATATCGGCAACTGGGTGATTGATGAGGCTTGCCGTCAGTTGCACAGCTGGCACATGCAGGGCCATCCGCACTGGTCGGTGGCGGTGAATCTCTCTGCGCTGCAATTTGAGCAGTGCAATCTGGTGGAGACCGTCACGCAGGCGCTGGCAAAGCATAAGATTCCCGCTGAGCTGTTGACGCTGGAGGTGACAGAAACCACGGCGATGCGCGATCCAGAAGAGAGTGTGCGCATCCTGACCGAGCTGACCAATATGGGGGTCAAAGCCTCGATCGATGACTTTGGTACCGGTTATTCCAGTCTGCTCTACCTCAAGCGCCTTCCCGCGAGCGAGCTGAAAATTGACCGCGCGTTCGTTAATGAACTGCAGGCCAAATCGGAAGATGCCACCATCGTTTCTGCCATTGTGGCACTGGCGCAGTCGCTGGACCTCAAAGTGGTGGCCGAAGGGGTGGAAACTCAGGAGCAGCAGGCGTTCCTGACAGGCCTCGGCTGCGATACGTTGCAAGGCTATCTGCTCGGCAAGCCGGTACCGCCAGAGCGCGTTCACGAGCTGGCCAATTTTGTAGAGGAAGAGCTGGAGTTGGTGCGGATGCCTTGATGGTGCGGTGATGCCCCTCTCCCGCTTGCGGGAGAGGGTTAGGGTAAGAGAAAATAGCCGCACAAATCCCAAACAGCGGAGGTCGGGTGGCGAAATACCAGCAGTTGGTCGATCAGTTACGGGCACAAATCGAAGCACGCATCTGGCCGCCGGGAGAAAAGCTGCCGTCGCTACGTCAGCAAGCGGAGCAGAGCGGGCTTAGCCTGATGACGGTGATGCACGCCTACGAAGTGCTGGAGAGTCAGGGCTGGATCGTCTCTAAGCCGCAGTCCGGCTACTATATTGCCCCGCGCGCCGCTGAAAGCCGTCCACGTTTACCCACGCAGGCCATTGCCAGAACTGAGCAGGCAGACACCAACAGCTTCGTATTCGATGTACTGCAAGCCACGCGCGATCCGGCCATTATTCCCTTCGGCTCAGCGTTTCCCGACCCTGAACTCTTTCCGCAGCGCCAGCTGATGCGCTCGCTGGTGAAAGTTTCGCACAATCTCAAGCCCTCTGACGCGCTCAACAATTTGCCGCCGGGGAACGAAGCGCTGCGTAAAATTCTGGCCCAGCGTTACGCCCAGCAAGGCATCACCTTATCACCCGACGATATCGTCATTACCAATGGCGCGATGGAAGCCCTCAATCTCAGTTTGCAGGCCGTAACGGAACCCGGTGACTGGGTGGTGATTGAGAACCCCTCTTTCTACGGGGCATTGCAGGTGATTGAGCGCCTGAAGCTGAACGCCATCGCCATCGCCAGCGACGTCGAACAAGGCATCGATCTTGATGAACTGGAGCAGGCGCTGCAACGCTGGCCGGTGAAAGCCTGCTGGTTGATGACCAACCGCCAAAATCCGCTCGGCTTTACGCTGAGCGTCGAACGCAAGCAGCAACTGGTGGCTTTGCTGGCGCGGCACAAGGTGGCGATGATTGAGGATGACGTCTACAGCGACCTCTACAATGGTCACGACAAACCACTGCCCGCGAAAGCCTTTGATCGTGAAGGGAATGTCCTGCACTGCGGCAGTTTTTCAAAAAATCTGGTGGCGGGATTTCGCGTCGGTTGGGTGGCGGCCGGACGTCACGCCCAGCGCGTGCAGCGGATTCAGTTGATGAGCACGCTCTCCACCAGTGCGCCGATGCAGCTGGCGCTGGCCGATTTCCTCAGCACCCGCAGCTACGATACCCATCTAAAGAAGCTGCGTCAGACGCTGGCAAAGCGTAAGCAGCAGGCGCAGCAGGCGCTGCGCCGCGTCTTGCCGATTGAGGCGCACATCAGCGATACGCCCGGTGGCTATTTCCTGTGGATTTCACTGCCCGAGCAGATCAACACCACGCAGCTTTATCATCTGGCCTTGAAAGAGGGCATCAGTATTGCGCCGGGCCAGTTGTTCTCCGGCAGTGAAGGATTCAGCCACTGCTTCCGATTCAATACCGCCTGGCCGTGGGATGCACGGGCCGAGACGGCAGTGGAGACGCTGGGCAAATTGATTGCTGAACTCAGGTCGGACAGCTCTACTGAATCGTAGCGGCGCCATTTATGGCGCATCTGACTGCGAGGGTATGGCTCAACTACGCGCGATAAATCGCGCCGCTACATGACATTAAATCGCGCCGCGACATCCCTTTAAACCGTTGCCGCCTGCTGGTGGCCCCAGGTCAGATAATACACATCGTAAAAATCGACTTCGCCTTTCTGTTTCATCAAACGGTCGATACCACTGCGCACGCGATCGGGCGTGCCGGGATGGTCCACAATTTTATCCAGCGCCTGCTGTGAAACCGGCTGTACGTAATACCATTCGCCGTTGTAACACACGCGCAGATCCAGCGTATCGATATCTTCGAAGCGGTATTTGGGGTTGATGTCCATCAGCATCAGCACACTCATCACCAGCACAAACGCGGTGGCAAACCAGAACGCTGGCCAGCCCAGCATCTCAGTGGAGAAAATCAGCGCCACGCACAGCGCGTAACACAGGTACATCACCGCCCAGAGGCCGGGATGGGTTTTGAGGAAAGAAAAACTAAAGCGCGGCAGATTATCGCGCTGGCCTTCACGGTTCAGCGTGGCGATCTCATCGAGCAGGATTTGTTTGATCGTGTCCATTGTTCACCTCTCATTATCACTGCCTGCCAGTTAATCACATAACAGTGAAGTGAATCAGATACAGATCTGGGATGTTTTTATATAACAGTTTAGGCTTCTCTCCCTCACCCCACGAAATGTTAAATTTGTTGCCAACTAATTTGGCTTTAGTAAGGTAAATCATTCTTTTATGTGAATTTTGTTGGTGGGCGCACATTGCAATGCCCCTGGGCTTTGCCACAATTAAGCAACGTGGCTTCCCGGAGAAAGAGTATGACTGCCAACACTTCCAGCCTGCTGTTACTGATGTCTTTCGCCGCCGGTACCTTTTCAGCAGGTTCATCCAGCAATCCGCAGCATTTGATGCTGTCGCTGCCGTCGGGCGGCATACCTAACAATCTGCTGCCGCTGATCATCTGGCCTGGCATCGCACCAGACTATGATGAGGAACTGCAGAGCGACAGCGCGGCCTGGTTCGAGAAAACGTTTAGCGCGAACGGCTGGCCTGCTGCGTGGCGCGCGCCAATCTACCCTTACACCCATTACCACCCCAATACCCATGAAGTGCTGGGCATTGCATCCGGCTGGGCTGAAGTGCTGTTCGGCGGCGACAGCGGCCGCATGGTGACGCTGCGCGAAGGCGATGCGGTACTGATCCCCGCAGGTGTCGGCCATAAACAGGTGTTCGCCTCGGACGATTTTTTTGCCGTTGGCGCCTATCCTGAAGGAATGTCGCCAGAAACCGTGCGTGATGAGCCTTCTCGTTTACGTGCCGCGAAAGATCAGATTGCGCGCGTACCGCTACCGCATCGCGATCCTTTTACTGGCGGCGATGGGGCGATGACCGATATCTGGCTGCCAGTTGCGCAGCAGTTGATGCACCAGTAAGGTGCAACACCACCGTTATCCGGCGCTGCTCCGCTATTGGGGCGCGTGTGCCGTTGCGGGCGCGAGCCTCTGGCACACTTTGTGCAGGAGAGGAGATACGTCCTCTGACAAGCGCCGGGTAAATCATGAAAGAAAGCTACCAGATAGCGTCACACTTCTATGATGAGATGTTGCTGAGCGACGGCCAACACCGCGCGCACTATCAGCATTACTGGGAATGGTTACAACAGGCGGACAAAGAGGCAGTGGCGCGTAAGCGCGAAGAGGCGGAATTATTGTTTCATCGCGTGGGCATCACCTTCAACGTCTATGGTGATGATGGCGGAGCGGAGCGTTTAATCCCGTTCGACAGTGTGCCGCGCATCATTCCTGCTCGCGAATGGTCGATGCTCGATCGCGGCATCCGCCAGCGTGTGCAGGCACTCAATGCCTTTCTGCACGACATCTATCATCAACAACACATCCTTAAAGCCGGTATCGTGCCTTCCGAGCAGGTGCTGGTGAACGATCAATACCAACCCTGCATGCAAGGCGTTGATCTGCACCGCAATATCTATGCGCATATCACCGGCGTCGATATGGTTCGTAATAATGACGGTGATTATTACGTGCTGGAAGACAACCTGCGCACGCCGTCTGGCGTCTCCTATATGCTGGAGAACCGCAAGATGATGATGCGCCTCTATCCGGAGCTGTTTATCGAACAGCACGTGGCCCCGGTGGAGCGTTATCCTTCACACCTGCTACAAACGCTGCGCGAAAGCTCCCCAGTCAACGACCCCGTGGTGGTGGTGCTGACGCCAGGCCGCTTTAACAGCGCTTACTTTGAACACAGTTTCCTCGCCCAGCAAATGGGGGTGGAGCTGGTGGAAAGCGCCGATCTGTTTGTGAAAGATGGTGCAGTGATGATGCGCACCACCGCAGGACCCTGCAAAGTCGATGTGATCTATCGCCGCGTGGATGATGCCTTCCTCGATCCTTTGGCGTTTAGGCCGGATTCAATGCTGGGCGTGCCGGGCTTATTGTCGGTGTATCGATCCGGCAACGTGGTGCTGGCCAATGCCATCGGCACCGGCGTAGCGGACGATAAATCGATCTACCCTTACGTGCCAGACATGATCCGCTTCTATCTGGATGAGGATCCGATCCTCAACAACGTGCCGACCTGGCAGTGCCGCAAACCGCAGGATCTCTCCTACGTGCTGGCGAATCTCAACAAAATGGTGGTGAAAGAGGTTCACGGCGCAGGGGGTTACGGCATGCTGATTGGCCCGGTTGCCAGCCAGCAAGAACTCAGCGATTTCCGCGATCGCTTAAAAGCGCGACCGGCTAACTATATCGCGCAGGACACGCTCTCCCTCTCGACTTGCCCGACCTTTATCGACAACGGCCTTGCGCCACGCCACATCGATTTACGCCCCTTTGCCTTGAGTGGCGCGGATATCCGCATCGTGCCTGGCGGCTTAACCCGCGTGGCGTTGACGGAAGGTTCGCTGGTGGTGAACTCATCGCAGGGCGGTGGCACCAAGGACACCTGGGTTCTGGAGGATGACGCATCATGCTAAGCCGCACGGCCAGTGGCCTTTACTGGATGGCGCGCTATCTGGAGCGCGCAGAACAACTCGCCCGGGTGTTGGATGTGACCAACCGCCTGTCGCTGATGCCGGTACGTAACAGCCACGGTGATGAACTGCTGTTGCCACTGAATCTCACCGGCACACGACAGTTGTTTGAAACCCTCAACGGGCGCTTCACCATGCCGCAGTTGTTTAACTTCTTTGCCCTAGATGACCGTAATCCCAGCAGCATTTTCAGTTGCTGGCAGGAGGCGTGGAACAATGCGCACGCGGTGCGCGGCAGCTTGTCATCGGAAGTGTGGGAGAGCATCAACTCCACGTGGATTGAGATGCGAAACACGCGGCGACGCGGCATCACCAGTGCCAATGCCGACAGCTTTTTTGACTGGGTGAAAGAGCGCTCCCATCTGTTTCGCGGCGCGATGTTTGGCACCCTGTTGCGTGGGGATGCCATGAGTTTTATTCGCATCGGCACCTTAATGGAACGCAGTGACGGCACCGCGCGTTTACTCAGCGTCAATCAGCAGTTGCTGGAGCAGAATCCCGATTCGGTGCGTGAATATTATTGTCTCGACTCGTTATTGCGCGCCGTATCGGCCCGTGAAGCCTACAACGCGATCTTCAAGCAGCAACTGATGCCGGATCTGGTCAATGAGATGCTGATCCTGCGCAGCGAAAGTCCGCGATCGCTGCACTCCTGCATTGAAGAGATCGCCACGCAGCTGGAGCAGATCGGCAGCAGCGGTGAGGATCGCCCGCGTTATCTGGCCACGGTGCTGCTAGCGGAGATGCGCTTTAGCACCTGGGAGAGCCTGACGCGTGAAGGGTTGTACAGCTGGCTTAATCACTTTCTTTCGCAGATCAACGCGTTGGCGGAAAGCATCAATCAAACCTATCTGGAGGCGAAATGAGACTGAATATCGAGCATAAAACCTGGTATGCCTATGAGCAGCAGGTGAAACTCAGCACCCAGTATCTGCGCCTGACGCCGCAAAATTCAGTGCACCAGCAGATTCTGTCCTGGGATCTGGATCTGCCCTGCGAAGCCACGCGGACTCTGGATGCATATGGCAATGTGATGCATGTGTTAACCCTGGATACGCCGCATCAGCAGTTGGAGATTGCGGCGCGCGGGGTGGTGGATATTCTGGATGCCGGTGAACTGTCGCCGGATCCCGAATGCACCTTGTCGCCGTTGGTGTTTTTGCGCGCCACGCCGCTGACACTGCCAGATGCGGCTATTCGTGATTTCGCGCTGCGCTACTGGCATGCGGAAAAGCCCCTCGCCAGCCTGGAAAAACTGATGGGCGAACTGTTGTTGAAAATGCCTTATCGGCCAGGTAGCACTCAGGTGAGCGATGCCGCAGCGAAAGTATTTGCCGCCGGCAGCGGCGTTTGCCAGGATCACAGCCACGTGTTTCTGGCGTGCTGCCGTAGCCTCGGGATTCCTGCACGCTATGTCAGTGGTTATCTCTATACTGATAATGTTGAACACGTTGCCACCCACGCTTGGGTAGAAGCCTGGATGGATGGCAATTGGCACAGCTTTGATATCACCAATAATACTCGCAGTACGCGCCAACATTTGCGTCTGGCGGTGGGTGTGGATTATCTCGATGCTTGTCCAGTGCGTGGTATGCGACTGGGCGGCGGCGGTGAAGATATGCTGGCGGTAGCCGCGGTGCAGCAGGTGCATCCGCAGCAGTAATTTTTTTGTAGGCGTGACTATGACTTATTGTGTGGCAATGCGTTTATCGTCAGGGATGATTTTTGTGTCGGATTCACGCACCAATGCGGGCGTCGACCATATTTCCTCGTTCCGTAAATTGCACGTGTTTCAGGTTGATGATGAACGCACTCTGGTGCTGCAAAGTGCCGGAAATCTGGCGACCACGCAAAGCGTCATGAGCCTGCTGCGGCGCAACAGCCATGACAGCGATCAGCCCAATTTGTTGAATGGGCGATCGCTGTATGACATTGCGCTGCTGGTGGGTGAAACCCTACGTGAAGTGATTAAACGTGATGGCGAAGAGTTTGGCGGCACGCTGCTGTTAGGCGGCCAGATTCGCGGTGAAGAGCCGCGCCTGTTTCAGATCTATCCGCAAGGCAACTTCATTGAAGCCAGCGTGGATACACCCTATTTCCAGATTGGTGAGAGCAAATACGGCAAGCCAATTATTGACCGGGTGCTGCGCTATGAAACGCCATTGAGCCAGGCGATGCAATGTGCGCTGATTTCAATGGATTCAACGCTGGCGAGTAATATTTCAGTCGGGCTGCCACTGGATGTGATGATTTATCACACCGATACCTTCAGTGATAACGAGCAGTATCATATCACTGAACAGCATCCCTATTTTTCGCAGATTCGTCAGCTGTGGAGCAAAGGTTTGCTGAGTGTTTTCTCGCAGTTACCGCCGTTGAAGCTGTAATACCCACCTGTGTGACTAGCGCTTTCGGTCGCCATAAATGGCGACCCTACAACGACAAGGCACGATTTTCGTAGGGTGCGCATTGATGCGCACCTGCAATCTGCCATGAATGACGCTGCTTATCCGTTCTACGCTTTTTCCGGTCCACCCCGTCACCAGTCATAAATCTGAAAACAAGCCTGTTTACCTTCGGTGCGATAACCTCTGCGCATAAAAGGTGAATGATGTTCTCTGTTGATCAACTTCTCGATACTTACTGGCCAGGCCATCACCCCGCGAACTGGCAAAAACGCCTGCTGAAATGGGCGGTTCGCGAACATGAATTCCAATCCTTTGCTGACCGTTATCGCCACCTGAAAGGGGTGGATATGGTTGAGCAAGTGCTGGAGCACCTGGATGTGCGCTGTGAATTAAGTGAACGCGATCTGGAGCAGATCCCGACTCAAGGCCCGGTGGTGATTGTAGCTAACCATCCGCTGGGTGCGTTGGACGGTCTGGCGCTGTTGGCGGCGGTCTCTCAGGTGCGTCGCGACGTGAAAATTGTTGCGAACCGCATGTTGATGATGCTGGAACCGATCAACAACCTGATGTTACCCGTGGATAACATGGGTAACCGCACCAGCCGTGAACAGCTGTCACGCATGCAGCAGCATCTCGACAATCAAGGTGCGCTGATTATCTTCCCAGCGGGTGAAGTCTCACGCCTTGGCACTCAGGGCGTACGCGACAGCAAATGGCACCACAGCTTCCTACGTCTGGCGGCGCGTGCTCGCGCCCCGATTGTGCCGGTGCACGTGGTGGGTCGTAACAGCCTCGCATTTTACGCGGCGGCAAAAATTGCCTCGCCGCTGGCGCTGCTGATGCTGGTGCGCGAGATGTTTCGTCAGCGCGGTTCCCGCATCAAGCTGCACATCGGTGAGCAAATTCCCTTCGCCAACTGGCACGACGGCCACACGCCGGGTAAAGAGCTGGCAAAACGGCTGCGCAAACATCTCTATCGCATTGGTCAGGGGCGGCGCGGTTTGTTCCTGACAGAAGCGGCGATCGCGCGTCCGGAAGATCGTGCCGAACTGAAAAAAGCGCTAATGGAGAGTGAGCGACTTGGCTCGCTGCCGGATGGCAAGCAGATCTATCTGTGGCGACGTAACGGGGCCACCTGGGTGCCGCTGTTACGCGAACTGGGACGCCTGCGCGAGATTGCTTTTCGCGCGGTAGGTGAGGGCAGCGGCCGCCGCCGTGACCTCGATAAATACGATGATGATTACTATCACCTGATTTTATGGGATGACGATGCGCTGGAGATCGTCGGGGCGTACCGCTTCATTCCGGGGGCCGAGCAGTTAAATCGTCGTGGCCTGGAAGGCATTTACAGCGACAGCCTGTTCCACTACGACGAGCGCATGCTGCCGATCATCAATCAAGGGCTGGAACTCGGGCGCAGCTTTATTCAGCCCGCCTACTGGGGTAAACGTGGTCTGGATTATCTGTGGATGGGGATTGGTGCCTACATCGCTAAATACCCGGAAACCCGCTACCTGTTCGGCCCGGTATCGATTTCCGGTGGCATGCCACTGGCCGCGCGCGATCTGTTAGTGGCGTTCTACCGCATGTACTTCCCGACCGAGTTGCCGCTGGCGAAGTCACGCCGACCGTATCCGGCTTCGTTGCCAGAGGTGCTGGCGCAGTTCACCGGGGATAATTACACGGAAGATTTACGTCGCCTCAAGCATCTGCTGGCAAACCTGGGCACCGCGATTCCAACGCTCTATAAGCAGTACTCAGAGGTGTGCGAACCGGGAGGAGTGCAGTTTATTGATTTCGGCAGCGATCCCGATTTCAACAACTGTATTGACGGGTTGGTGTTGGTGGATCTGACACGCGTTAAGCCATCCCGTTATGAGCGTTATATCGGCATGCATTTGCAACCGCAGGATATGGCATAAAATTGTAGCGGCGCGATTTATCGCGCGTATTTTAGGCTTTTTAACGCTGAAAGATGCGCAATGAATTGCGTAATGCTCGTCAGTTAAGCGACTGACGATAACGCCGTCTGGGGCCGCACCGGGGCTGGCGGTCCTCGCGCCGCTGTCGCGGTGCCTTCACTTCACTCGCCTGCCTTACGGACCGGTGCCGATGGAACATCCATGTTCCAGCGCCACCTTTCGCCCGCGTCCTGCGGGCTCTCCTGGCATACTCACTCAGCTCAGCGCTGCGGATGCCAGCCCCGGTGCGGCCCCAGCCAGCTCATTAGCTTCAGTGCGGGTTGTCAAAAAGGGCACATTGGCGGCAGAGCCCGCACAGAAAAGAAAGGCCACTGGTGTAAGTACAGCCATGTCATGTAATCGTCATCGTCGTGTCGTAGGGTCTTAGCCGGACTGTCAGATAAAGGCCAGAAACATGGCAACGATCACACTTCGCGGGTTGTGCAAATCTTTCGCCGCCCAACCGGTACTGCAAGATATCTCTCTGCAGATTGCGCAGGGCGAGTTTATCGCCGTGCTCGGCCCGTCCGGCTGCGGCAAAACCACCTTATTACGCTTACTCGCCGGGTTTGAAACCGCCGATGCCGGTGAAATCCACGTTGGCGAACGCTGCTTTGCGGCACCGGGTGTGCATCTGCCGCCGGAAGATCGTCAACTCGGCGTGGTATTCCAGAGTTATGCGCTGTGGCCTCATATGACGGTGGCAGAAAACGTCTGCTACAGCCTCAAAGTCAACGGTGTGGCGCGTCAAGAACGCGACAGCCGCACCCAGCAAGCGCTGGAACTGGTGGGCTTGGAGAAATTTGCCGCCCGGCGTCCGGCGGATCTCTCTGGCGGTCAGCGTCAGCGTGTGGCACTCGCCCGCTGCCTGGTGGCCCAGCCCACGCTGGTGCTGCTCGACGAACCGCTTGCCAACCTCGATGTGCATCTGCGTGCCACCATGGAAGAGGAGTTCCGCCGCTTCCATCGTCACAGCCACGCTACCTTGATTTACATCACCCACGATCAGCACGAAGCGATGGCGCTGGCCGATCGCATTGTGGTGATGGATGGCGGCCGCGTCATGCAATTCGCCACACCCCAAACCCTGTGGCGCGAACCGGCGAACGCCATGGTCGCGGGATTTATCGATGACGGCAAAGTGCTGCCGGTCAGTGACATTGAACCCTGCGCTGACGGCCACGCCTTTGCCACGCTGTGCGGCCTGCGCGTGACGTTGCGCTGCGCACCCGATCAGCGTCCGATGCCCCACGGCCACGCCAGTTTTCACGCGGTGGATTTCCGCCTGGCACAGCCGGACGAGCCACAATTCGCGGTGCATGTTCAGCGGGTTATCTATCGCGGCGGGCACTATCAGATCGATGTCGCCCCTGTGGCGGCACCCGACACCAGCATCACGCTACTGTCCGATACCCCTTTACCCGTTATCGACGCGACGCTGGGTGTCGCGCTGCGTGACGGTTGGATTCTTCCTTCATAACGTTCAGATACTTAGGGAAATTGCTATGCGCACGTCGTTTAACGCTTTGATGTTAGCCAGTGGATTACTGCTTGCCGCCGCCAGCCAGGCGGAAGATGCACCCTCCGGGAAGCTGGTGCTTTACACCTCGCAGGCGCCAGAAATCGCGCAGCAAACCGTGGATGCGTTTAAAGCCGCCTATCCGAACGTGCAAGTGGAGTGGACGCGCAACGGCACTACACAGCTGATGAACGTGTTGCAGACCGAGATGATGAGCGGCGGGGCCAAGCCCGATGTGTTGCTGATTGCCGATGCCATCAACCTTGGCGCGCTGAAAAACCAGAATCAGCTTTACAGCTACACGGATGCCCCGCTGAGCCACATCAACCCTTCGTTTTACGATAAAGATAAAACCTTCTTCGGCACCAAAATCATCGCCACGGTGATTGCGTACAACACCCAACACGCACAGCCGATCGACAGCTGGAACGCGCTGGCGGTGGAAGCCAACAAAGGCCAGATCGCCGTGCCAAGCCCACTTTACTCTGGCGCGGCGCTCTACAAACTGCACACCGACATCAATACGCCAACCATTGGCTGGAACTTCTATAAGAAGCTTGCAGCAATCGGCGTGGCACCGCAGGGCGGTAACGGCCCGGCGCTGAAAGCGGTGGCCAGCGGGCTGGATAAATACGGCATCATCACCGATGCCGACGTGATTCTGGCGAAGAAAAAAGGTTCGCCGGTGGATCTGGTGTATCCGAAAGAGGGCGTTTCTTACGTCACCGAGCCGGTTGCCATCATGAAATCGGTACATAACCTGCCAGCCGCCAAAGCCTTTGTGAATTTTATGCTGTCCGAGCAAGGCCAGAAGCTGGTGGTCGAGCAGGGTAACCGTCCGGTTGACGATCGCGTTTCTGCGCCGGCAGGCTTCACGCCGATCAACAAAATCAAGCTGCTGACGCCTGATGTGGCGAAAGCCATCAAGGAAGATGCCACGGTGCGCGATCAGTTCACCGCGCTGTTTGGCGGCTAAGCATGAGCGTGGTGAGCAACGAATGGCGTAACGCGACGCGAGGCGTTCAACGCCTCCGTTTCAACAGTGAAAAGCTGGTCTTGGCGCTGATGGTGCTGCTGATTGGCCTGCTGTCGGTTGCGCCCTTAGTGCGACTGGTATGGACGGCGATTGCGCCGCAGGGCGTGCCGGATATGGCACGTCTGATGCGCCTGATCGCCAGCGACCGCGTATTGATCGCCAGCGGCAATACTTTGCTCATCGCGCTGAGCTCGACCCTGATTTCCGTGCTGCTGGGTACTGCCGCCGCCTGGCTGGTGGCGCTCAGCGATTTACGCGCGAAAACGGCCTGGGTCTTCGCCTTTATCCTGCCGCTGATGATTCCACCGCAGGTCACGGCACTCGCCTGGCTCCAGGCGTTGGCCCCGTCGAGCCCGTTAGCGCTGCTGTTTGGCTCGCTGGGTTTGCCGTGGTTTGCGCCGGGCGAGCAGCCGCTCTATTCGCTGAGTGGCATTGTCCTGCTGCTGGGCACCCACAATGCGCCACTGGTGTTTCTTACGGTACGCGCGGGTTTACGCCGCCTGCCCGCAGACCTGGTGGAAGCGGCGCAGGTTAGCGGGGCATCCCGCACTCGCGTGCTGTTCACCATTATTCTGCCGCTGGCACGACCGGCGATCTTTGCCGGGGCGGCACTGACCTTTGTTGCCGCCGCCGGTAACTTTGGTATTCAGGCGATGCTCGGTATCCCTGCGCGGGTGCCGACACTCATCACGCTGGTGTATCAGCAGCTCAACGGTATTGGCCCCAGCGCTCTTCCGAACACAGCCGTTTATGCGCTGCTGATCGCGGTGATTACGCTGGCGGGCATGGCGGCCAGCGCCTGGCTGGGCGGACGCCACGATGTGCGCGTCAACGGCGCACCGCGCCTGTGGCAGCAGTCATTGGGGCGTGGACGCATGGCGATTGAAGGGGCGGCCTGGTTGTGGATGGCGCTGACGCTGCTGCTGCCCATCAGTGCGCTGTTGATTACCGCGCTGACCAGCGGATTTGGTCAGGCGCTGACATGGCAAACCCTGACGCTGGAGAACTTCCGTAGCGCGCTGTGGGGCTATCCCGCGGTGCGACACGCGTTTATCACCAGTCTGGGATTAACCTCGCTGGCCGCGATCATTTTGACCGCCACTGCGCTCTTCCTTGCCTATTTCCTTAGCTGGCGGCGGACCAAACTGGTACGTGGCCTGTGGCTGGCCAGTGAACTGACCTACGCATTGCCGGGCATTGTTACCGGCGTCGCCGCAATGCTGTTCTTTCTGCGTCCGCTGCCGATTATCAATGTGTCGCTGTATGGCACGGTGTGGATCATCCTCGCGGCCTATCTCGCCAACTTCCTCGCGCTGGTGCTGCGCCCAACGCTGGCAGGATTCGCCCAGCTCGAACCGGCATTAGATGAAGCGGCACGGCTGTGCGGTGCCGGATTTATGCGTCGTATGCGCGATATTTTGCTGCCGTTAGCGGCGCCTTCTGCGCTGGCGGGCACGGTGCTGGTGTTCCTCACCGCACTCAATGAAATTCAGGTCTCGGTATTGCTGGTCACTTCGCAAACCCAGACCATCGGACCCACCATCGTGTTTCTGGACGAAGGGGGCTCCGCCTCGCTGGCGGCCGCGGTAGGCTGCCTGATGATTCTGGTCGTCTGTTTGCTGATGGGACTGGCAACGCGGCTGGCGCGGCGATTGCCGCAAGGGGTATTGCCATGGCAAGCGTAACGGTGATCAGCGGTGTGGGTGGCAAGCTGCCTGCGGCATTTTTGCTGGAGATTGATGGCTATCGATTACTCATGGATCTTGGCGCCGGGCCACAGCCCGGCGTGCGCCCGGATATTCCAGCCATTGGTCGTGTAGACGCACTGTGCCTGACGCATTCACACATTGATCATGCTGCTTCGCTCGATTGCTGGGGGCAAATTGGTTCCCCGCCCGTCTATGCCACCGAACAGACTTGGCTGCAGTTAGGCGACGTCGCGGTGCCGATGTATGCGCGCCGTCTGCTGCCGTTACGCGGTCAGAGCGCGATTGGCCCGCTTAACCTGTTTACTGGCCGCAGTGGCCATTCACCCGGTTCGGTGTGGTTTCATCTACCGGTTGCGGGCGGTATCACCTACATGGGGGACTGGAGCCGTGAAGCGTTGCTGCTGCCTTTTGACTGCCCGCCCCAGGCAAAATTACTGATCACCGATGCGTCCTACGGTGACCGTAATCAGCGCCTCAGTGAGCAGATGGACGCGCTGGCGATAGCCGCCTGCAACGGTGCGGTGGTGGCGGTGCCGGAACACGGACGCGGGCCGGAGATGGCATTACAGCTGGTGGCGCGTGGTCTGGCTGTGCAACTCTGTCCGCAAATCCGCAGCGAAGTTACCCAATTGCTGGCGATGGATAAGTTACCGGCTGCGACGGTGTTAGGTTTGGTGCGTCTGTTGCAACAGCCACAGCCGGAGCAGTGGTTGCCCACCAGCGTGATCGTTGCGGCGGATGCGGTGGCCGATCACGGCTTAGCGGCCCAGCTCAGTCAACGAGATGGCTTCCGTCTGATCTTCAGTAGCCACGTAGCAGCGGGCACGCGCGCAGCGGAACTACTGGCTACCCAGCAGGCTCGCTGGCTGCCGTGGAACGTGCATCCCCCGCTGGATGACCAACAGTGGCTGATCGACAAAACCGGCGCACAGCGGGTGGTCCCGGCATTTGTCGCGGCGGCGGAATGCCCACAATTGGCCGCCAGCGCACCGCTATGCTGGCAGGCGCTCATTCCTCTGCAATGTCATCTTGAGAGTCCCCGCTTTCCCCGTGAGCACCGTCAACGCAGCATAATAAGTTGAGTATCCCTCTGAATAATTTTTCGCCACTGCCGATAACCTGACTACCAACTTTTGTCTGATGATGATTAGCGCTTGTAAGCCAAGCGCTTTTGCGTTTAAGTCAGCACATTGATTAAGAAATATCTTAAGCAGCAATGTACACCAGGCCAGCAATAGGCGAACAACAATGAATAATAACTCTGACGTCATGTACCGGCTTCTGGTGCAGAGCGTGGTGGATTATGCCATTTACATGCTCAAACCCGACGGCACTGTAGCAAACTGGAATGCTGGGGCGCAGCGTGCCAAAGGCTATACGCCGGACGAAATCGTCGGCAAAAACTTTGCGCTGTTTTACAGCGAAGAAGATCGTAAAAACGGTGCACCGCAGCGTGGGCTTTCCGTCGCGACAGCGGTGGGGCGCTTCGAGACGGAAGGTTGGCGCTATCGCAAAGATGGCAGCGCTTTCTGGGCACATGTGGTGATCGATGCGATTCGTGACGACTACGGCGAGCTGCTTGGCTTTGCCAAAATCACTCGCGACTGTACCGCACAGCAGGAGCTACAGCGTAAGCAGCGTGAGCAGGAGCAGCGTTTCCGTTTATTAGTTGAAGGCGTAACGGACTACGCCATCTACATGCTTGATCTCGACGGTAATGTCGAAAACTGGAATGCCGGCGCGCAGCGTGCCAAAGGCTATGTGGCTGAAGAGATCGTCGGCCAGCACTTCTCGCGCTTCTACAGCGCGCAGGACCGCAAAAATCATATCCCAGAAAAAAACCTCAGCACCGCTTTCAAAACCGGACGTTTTGAAGACGAAGGCTGGCGTTATCGCAAAGATGGCAGTGCGTTTTGGGCGCATGTCATTATTGATGCCATTCGTGATGATTCAGGCAAGCTGATTGGCTATGCCAAAATCACCCGCGACTGCACCGAACAGCGTGAGCTTCAGCGTAAACAGCGTGAGTATGAGAAAACCTTCCGTCTGCTGGTGGAAGGCGTCACTGACTACGCCATCTACATGCTGGATTTGCAAGGCCGCGTAGTGAACTGGAACGCCGGTGCACAGCGTGCCAAAGGCTATGTCTCCGATGAAATTGTGGGTCAGCATTTCTCCGTGTTCTACGGTTCGCAGGAGCGCTTGGCCAATACGCCGGAAGCTAATCTCGGTATCGCACTGAAAACCGGTCGCTTCGAGGATGAGGGCTGGCGCTATCGTAAAGACGGCTCCGCGTTTTGGGCTCATGTGGTGATCGACGCGATTCACGACGAAGAGGGCAAGATGATTGGCTTTGCCAAAATCACCCGAGACGTCACAGAACGCCGTGAGAACGAACAGCAACTGCTGCGGGCGCGGGATTTGGCGCAGGCGCAGAGTGCCAAAATGTCTGAGCTTTCTACCTTCCTCGACACTGTCATCGCCAATATCCCGTCGTGCGTGATTGTCGAAGATGCCATCAGTCGCGAAATCCTGATGGTCAACGACAAAGCTGAGCAGCTGTTTGGCATCAGCAAACATCTGATCATGCACAAACGCCCGCATGAGTGTATGTCAGCGGAGCAGAGCGATTACTTCAACAGTCTGGCGGATATCGCGCTGCGCAGTGAAGGTATCCACTCGCGTGAGCAACTGCTGCTGACGGCGGGCGGGGAGCGCATTCTGCATACCCGCGCCACCACCATCAGCGGCAATGATATGCGACAGAATTACGTAATGCTGATTGTGGAAGACGTCACAGATCAGCGTGAAGCGGATGCGCGCATTCATCACATGGCGCATCACGATACGCTTACCAGCTTGCCAAACCGTGTACTGTTCCGGCAGAAATTGAGCGAAGCGTTGCGCGTGGATAATCAGCACCATTCGCTGAGTGCCACGCTGTGCCTTGATCTCGATAACTTCAAGAACGTCAACGATGCGCTGGGTCACCAGATTGGTGATGACCTGCTGCGGGTGGTGGCGAAGCGTCTGCGCAGTGCGCTGCGCGATCAGGACACGCTGGCCCGTATTGGCGGCGATGAGTTTGCCATCGTGCTGCCGAATATCAACAACGCCCAGGAAGCGGCGGTGGTGGCACAGCGCCTGATTGAAGCGATCCGTCCACCGGTCAACGTGGAAGGGCACAACCTGTCGGTTGGCTTGAGCGTCGGCATTGCCCTGACCTCGCAAACCACTAACACGCCGGAGCACATGCTACGCTGCGCGGATATGGCGCTGTACGAAGCCAAACGTAATGGTCGTAACCGCTTTGAGCACTTCACGCTGGAGATGGATGACCTGGCGCGTAGTCGTCGTGTGATTGAAAACGATCTGCGTGATGCGATTACCGGTCGTCAGCTCAAGCTTTACTATCAGCCGATCACCAATGAAGAAGGCATTATCGGTTATGAAGCGCTGATGCGTTGGCATCATCCGATCAAAGGATTGATCATGCCGAATGACTTTATTCCGATTGCCGAAGAGACCGGGCTGATTCATATGCTCGGCGCGTATGCGCTGTATGAAGCCTGCCGCGAGGCGCAGAGTTGGGGCACAGACCAGTCGGTGTCCGTCAACCTGTCGCCGCTGCAGTTCAAGAACAGCTCTCTGGTGTCGGTGGTGGAAGGCGCGCTGCGAGAGTCCGGTCTGGCACCGCATCGTCTGGAAGTTGAGATCACCGAATCGGTGTTACTCGACGATACGCTGGGTAATATCCGCACCTTGCAAAGCCTGAAAGCGATTGGCGTGCAGATCGCGTTGGATGACTTCGGCACCGGTTACTCATCGCTGAGCTATCTGCGTTCGTTCCCGTTCGACAAGATCAAAATCGACAAGTCGTTTATCAATGATATGGGTGACAGCCGTGAAGCCATGGCGATCATCCGTGCCATTACCGGCATGAGTCGTAGCCTGGACATTCAGATTACGGCAGAAGGCGTAGAGAGCAGCGAGCAGTTCGCGAAGCTGCGTGAAGAGGGTTGTACCTTGTTCCAGGGATACTATTTTGGTCGCCCACAGCCGTCCGAATTGCGTTTGAAAGAGTTGGAGTAATTAAGGTCGCCATTAATGGCGACCTTACAATGGCATATCGTAGGGTGCGCATTAAGGTGCAAACCGGGCACATGGGTAACACTTTAGACCGGGCACATGGGTAACAGTTATAAATTGGCATAGCAGAGGAGACTCACTATGCCCTGGACTGAGACTGTTACCATGCAACGCCTTCACTTCATCCTCGCCTGCCAGGCAGGCGATAAATCCATGACCGAGCTTTGCCACCTTCACGGCATTAGTCGAAAAACCGGTTATAAATGGCTTAAGCGTTTTAATGCTGAAGAGCTCTCCTCTGTTGAAAATCGCTCCCGTGCCCGTCTCACGCAGCCAGAAAAAATCCCTCCGGATATCGCCGAACAACTCGTCCTCTTTCGCCAGCAGCATCCCGACTGGGGGCCTAAAAAAATTCGCCACTGGTTCCTCAATAACAACGCTGACTTCATTGTTCCCGCGGCCAGCACGATAGGGGACCTTTTGAAAGAAGAAGGGCTGGTGTCTCCACGGATAAGGCGCAAGCGTACGCCGGGAAATCTGAACGAACTCACCGATGCGAACAGAAACAATCACGTCTGGAGCGCTGACTTTAAGGGCCGCTTTCGCCTGAAAGACGGCAGCTGGTGCCGCCCGTTCACCCTCACCGACAACCACAGCCGCTACCTCCTGTGCTGTGAGCCCGGCACGTCAGAGACTACGACATTCGTGCGTGGCTGTATGGAAGCCGCCTTCCGCGAAGGTGGACTCCCCGACATTATCCGCACCGATAACGGCTCTCCCTTCGTCGCGCCGGGCATCCTGGCGCTGACACAGTGGAGCGTGTGGCTGATGAAGTTGGGTATTAAAACAGAAAGAACCACGCCGGGATGTCCGGGGCAAAATGCCCGTCACGAGCGCATGCATCTCTCGATGAAAACCGCGATGAGCCACCATGATGTATTTGGCTCGCTGTCGGAACAACGGGTGTGGTGTAACGGATGGCGTAATGAGTTCAATCAGGAAAAGCCGCATGAGGCTCATGGACAGGTACCGCCCGCAAAAATATGGGTGCCCTCACCGCGAAGTTGGGATGGAAAAGTGCCTGAGGTGAACTATCCGGAGGGGGCAAAGCTATATAAAGTCGGAGAAAAAGGTGACCTGAGCCTGAACGGGCGCACGTTCCTGAGTTCGGCATTACGGGGTGAGTATGTGAGGTTCCTGGAAGTGGATGACGGAGTTGACGTCATCCTCTTCGACAGGGTGATACTGGCGTATTATGACCGGGCAGAAAGAAGTATTATTCGAATCGACTGAGCACAAAAGTGTTACCTATGTGCCCGGTCTGATCTGTTACCCATGTGCCCGGTTGTACCAAAATGCGCACCTGGCCGATAACCTCAAACAATTCATTAATGCATAAAAAAACGCCCGGCAATGCCGGGCGTTGTGCTGTTTGCTGTGTGTAATCTTTGCTTATGACTGGCCGTGGCCTTCCACGTTCATGCGGCCCAGGTCTTTATCGACCAGGAACAGGCCTTCGCCTTTATTGCCGACCAGTGCCAGTTTATCCAGTACGGTTTTGAACAGCTTCTCTTCTTCGTGCTGCTCAGCCACATACCACTGCAGGAAGTTGAAGGTTGAGTAGTCTTGAGACATCAACGCGGTGTGCACCAGATCGTTGATGCGCTGGGTGATCAGCTGCTCATGCTTCAGCGCTTCTTCCAGCACGTCATTCAGTGAGTTCCAGCTAACGGCAGGCGCGGCAATGCTGCCCAGCACCGGCAGTGAACCGGCATCGCTGACGTAATCGAACAGGCGCTGCATGTGTTCCATCTCTTCACGAGAGTGCATCTTCAGGAAAGAAGCAGCACCTTCAAAGCCTTTGTCGCTGCACCATGCGCTCATCTGCAGATACAGGTTGGCTGAGAAGAATTCCAGGTTCAGTTGGTCGTTCAGGCGAGAGGTCATTTCAGCAGTTAACATGGCTGAGTCCTTTTTAATTTGTCAGGTGAAGTACGGTGAATTATGCATCAATCTATACTTTTTTGTGAAGGCTTTTTCGCAAAAAAGTTGAATTTATCTTATTGATTGTAAATGGAATTATTCCGTTTGTTGAATGCGAAGAGTTCTCAGTTTTGACTCATTTTCATTCACGCTGGATTGATTATAGCTGCGCATCGGCGGATGCTGGAGCGAGCCTTTACTTGTCAGGAGCTTAGCGGTGTCGAACGTATTAGATCATTACCATTACCTGCATGAAATCCCGGAACTGGGATTTGAAGAATTCAAAACTTCCGCCTATATCGCCGAACAGCTGGAGCAAGCCGGGATCAAGGTGACGCGCGGCATTAACAACACCACCGGCATCGTGGCGGAAATTGATAGCGGCGTGCCGGGTCCGGTGCTGGCGTTGCGCGCGGACATGGACGCGCTGGGTCATATCATTAACGGTGTCGCGTGTGCACGTCATACCTGTGGCCATGATGGGCACTCTTCGGTGGTGCTGACCGCAGCGCAGGAACTGCTGAAAGAGGGCGCAATCAAAAAGGGCAAACTTAAGCTGCTGTTCCAGCCCGCTGAAGAGTTGGGTGCCGGTGCGCTGGCGATGATTGAAGGCGGCGCGATGGATGACGTGGAGATGATTCTCGGCTTCCACGTCCGCCCACTGGAAGAGTGCCATGTTGGTCAGGCGACACCCGCCGTGATCTACTCAGCCTGTAGCACGCTGGAAGCTACTATCAAAGGCGTTCCCGCCCATGCGGCACGTCCCCATTTAGGGGTGAATGCGTTAGACGCTGCCGTACAAGCGGTGCAGGCCGTCAACAGCATTCATCTCGCTCCGGGTTTGACCTGGAGTGTCAAGGCAACGCGTTTCCTGTGCGATGCTGGCGTCACCAACTCGGTGCCGGATGAAGCGCGCGTGGTGTGGGACCTGCGTTCACAGGAGAACGCGCCAATGGATGTGCTCAAGGATAAAGTCACCAAGGCGATTCAACACAGCGTGGCCGCGCTGGGTGCCACTGCTGAAGTGGTGGTGTTGAAAGAGATGCCAGCGGCTGAGATCCATGAAGACGCTACGGCGGTAATTCGTGCGGCGATTGTCGATGTGCTGGGTGAGGAAGGATTGCTGGATACCAAAACCACCCCAGGCAGCGAAGATTTCTTCTACTACCCGGTGAAGCGCCCGCAGGTGAAAGCCGGCTTCTGGGGCCTGGGAACCAATCTGGTGCCGGGCCTGCATCATCCTGATATGCGCTTTGAGCTGAGTTCGCTGGAGATCGGGGTGAAGATCTTTAAAGCGGCAGTGGTGCGTGTTTTAGGCTGATAAGCTGACTACGCGCAATGAATTGCGCCGCTACGTATCAGCAACATGCTGTAGCGGCGCGATTCATCGCGCTTTATTAATCTTTCTGCACGAATCCCACGATTTCCCCGCCTGCCGAATTATTGTATGCTATGCCGCCTCAATGCTGACTGGATAACCGGACTGCCGCCCATGTAGATCGCGCACATCTTGCTGTGAACTGACGCCTTTGCGTCACTATTGGGTCCGTTATCCTCCGGACAGCCCGGAACAATTTATTCGCAGCGCGCCCCCGCGTGTTGCCCTTGAAGAAGAATTCACTCATGTCTATTGCTCCCTTTTTAGAAGAAGTGGCGCGCCGTCGTACGTTTGCGATCATCTCGCACCCGGATGCTGGTAAAACCACAATTACCGAAAAAGTGCTGCTGTTCGGGCAGGCGATCCAAACCGCCGGTACCGTAAAAGGCCGCGGCTCCAGCCAACATGCGAAATCCGACTGGATGGAGATGGAGAAACAACGTGGTATCTCCATCACCACCTCCGTGATGCAGTTCCCGTATCGCGATAGCCTCGTTAACCTGCTGGATACCCCAGGACACGAAGACTTCTCGGAAGATACCTACCGCACCCTGACGGCGGTGGACTGCTGTTTGATGGTGATCGACGCTGCAAAAGGTGTTGAAGATCGTACCCGTAAGCTGATGGAAGTGACCCGTCTGCGCGATACGCCAATCATCACCTTTATGAACAAACTTGACCGTGATATCCGCGATCCGATGGAGTTGCTGGATGAGGTGGAAAGCGAGCTGAAAATTGCCTGCGCGCCTATCACCTGGCCAATTGGTTGCGGCAAGCTGTTCAAGGGGGTGTATCACCTCTACAAAGATGAAACTTACCTGTATCAGACCGGTAAAGGCCACACCATTCAGGATGTGCGCATTGTTAAAGGTCTGGCGAACCCCGATCTGGATGCGGCAGTCGGTGAAGATCTGGCGCAGCAGCTGCGTGATGAGCTGGAACTGGTGCAGGGCGCTTCACACGAATTCGATCAGGATCTGTTCCTGAGCGGCGAAATTACCCCGGTGTTCTTCGGTACCGCATTGGGTAACTTTGGCGTTGACCACATGCTCGATGGCTTAGTGGCCTGGGCACCTACGCCGATGCCGCGTCAGTCAGATTCGCGTCTGGTTGAAGCGAAGGAAGAGAAGTTCAGCGGATTCGTGTTCAAGATTCAGGCCAACATGGACCCGAAACACCGTGACCGCGTGGCCTTCATGCGCGTGGTGTCGGGCAAGTACGAGAAAGGCATGAAACTGCGCCAGGTGCGTACCGGCAAAGACGTGGTGATTTCCGATGCGCTGACCTTTATGGCGGGTGACCGTTCGCACGTCGAAGAAGCCTATCCGGGTGACATCATCGGTTTGCATAACCATGGCACCATCCAGATCGGTGACACCTTTACTCAGGGTGAAAACATGAAGTTCACCGGTATTCCGAACTTCGCCCCAGAGCTGTTCCGTCGTATCCGTTTGCGCGATCCACTGAAGCAGAAACAGCTGCTGAAAGGGCTGGTTCAGCTGTCGGAAGAGGGCGCAGTGCAGGTGTTCCGTCCAGTGCACAACAACGACCTGATTGTTGGTGCAGTAGGTGTGCTGCAGTTTGAAGTGGTGGTGGCGCGCCTGAAAAGCGAATACAACGTTGAAGCGATTTATGAAGCCATCAACGTCTCGACTGCACGTTGGGTCGAGTGCAAAGACGCGAAGAAATTCGATGATTTCCAGCGTAAAAATGAAGTGAATCTGGCGCTGGATGGCGGTGACAACCTCACCTACATCGCCCCGACCATGGTTAACCTCAATATCACCCAGGAACGCTATCCTGACGTGACCTTCCGCAAGACGCGCGAACACTGATGCTGCGCGGCCCTTAGGGCTGTAGGGTGCGCCCTTACTGACGCCCGCCGACTCATTAAGATGCATCTCTGCTTCAGGGCCAGTGGTTATCACTGGCCCTGTTTTTATCCTACAGACTGTTCCTATTTACGCTGCGTTTATCGCTTTTTGGCGAGATATCAACCACAAAAGCCAGCAAAACCTGTAATCCCTACTATGATTATCCTGTCGGACGAGAAAAGAGACCTCTGGTTTCATTACGTCCATTCACGCAGCGACGCCGTTTGTTGCTGGCGCATTCGCAGTTGCGAGTGAGTTAACTGATAGAAGGATGATATCGATGAATAAGACTAAGATTGCTAAAACCCTGATTGCTGCGCTGGCCAGTTCTGTCTTGCTGAGCGGTGCTGCGTTTGCTGCAGATACCAGCAGCACGGGTTCCAAAATCGATAGTTCTATGAAAAAAGTCGATGGTTTTATGGATGACAGCGGCATCACTGCCAAAGCCAAAGCGGCGCTGGTGGATGATGAAGCGATTAAAAGCACGGATATCTCAGTAAAAACGCATCAGGGCGTGGTCACGCTGAGCGGTTTTGTCGCCTCGCAGGATCAGGCAGAAAAAGCCGTGGCGCTGGTGCAAAAAGTTGAGGGTGTGAAATCCGTCAGTGACAAACTACACGTTAAAGACAGCAAAGAAACCACGCTGAAGGGTTACGCGGGTGATACCGCCACCACCAGCGAAATCAAAGCTAAGCTTTTAGCAGATGACATTGTGCCATCGCGCAACGTGAAAGTGGAAACTAACGATGGCGTGGTGCAGTTATCAGGGAATGTGGCAACCCAGGCACAGTCTGATCGTGCTGAGAAAATTGCCAAAGCCATTGAAGGCGTGAAAAGCGTGAAGAATGACCTGAAAGTGAAATCTTAACGCGAGCAGAACGGCATCAGCTTGACGCCGTTCTTTAATAAAAACAGTGATGTATGAATAAGCAGTTCGATTTTCACTATGGTAAAGGAGAGGCTTATGTTTCGTTGGGGTATTATCTTTCTGGTCATCGCTCTGATTGCTGCAGCATTAGGTTTCGGCGGTCTGGCGGGTACGGCAGCATGGGCAGCTAAAATTGTCTTCATCGTCGGTATTATTCTGTTCCTCATCAGCCTGTTTACTGGGCGTAAACGACCCTGACCGATTGCGTTAACACAACGCTAACCCGCGAGTCACTAAAGCGGAGAACCGTCATTTGCGGCATACTAACCCGCCGCGCCGATTGCTGATGCAGATGCAATGGGTCAGGGAACGACAATGACTGGTTCTCCGGGATGCTGCCTCAAGCGGCTCCCTCAGAGCAGGAATACTGAGGGACATCCATTGGGAATACGCATCCCGGTGTCACTGGACACCTTTGAGCCTTTGGCGCTCACCCCATTCAAATCCAACAAAATCGCCCTGGTCTGCGAAGGCGGCGGTCAACGCGGCATCTTCACCGCAGGCGTGCTGGACGAGTTTCAGCGTGCGGGATTTAACCCCTTCCAATTGATGTTAGGCACCTCGGCAGGCGCCCAAAACCTGTCAGCGTTTGTCTGCGCGCAGCCTGGCTATGCTCGCCGCGTGATTACCCGTTACACCACCAGCAAACTGTTTTTTGATCCGCTGCGCTTTGTACGCGGTGGTCATCTGATCGATCTCGACTGGCTGGTGGACATCACCAAACAAGAGTTTCCACTGGCGCTGGACACGGCTCAAGGTCTGTTTGCCAAGGGCAGCGAGTTTTACATGTGTGCCTGTCGTGGCGACGATTACTCGGCTGAGTATTTCAATCCGACTCACACCACATGGCACGACATTATTAAAGCCTCCAGCGCAATCCCTGGATTTTACCGCAGCGGCGTGGAGATGAACGGCATCAGTTATCTGGATGGGGGCATCAGTGATGCGATCCCGGTGCGCGAAGCGGCCCGGCGTGGCGCGGACACCATTGTGGTGATCCGCACGGTGCCTTCACAGATGTCCTATACGCCGAAATGGTTTAAACGCATGGAGCGCTGGCTGGGCGACAGTGCGCTGCAGCCGATGATTAACATCCTGCATCACCACGAAGAGAGCTACCGTGAGATTCAGCAATTCATCGATCAGCCACCGGGCGATCTGCGTATTATCGAGATCTATCCGCCTAAACCGCTGGCCAGTATGGCGCTGGGCAGCCGTCTCGCCTCGCTCAATCAGGATTATCATCTGGGCCGCCGCAGTGGTCGCTATTTCCTCGCTACCCTCGGCCAGTGGTTGAGCGATGCCGAACCGATCCTGCGCGTGACGCCTCCGGCCGCAGTGGCGAATGCCCCCGATAATCGTGCCGTGCATACGCCATTGCTGGCGGATAACGATGCAGACTTTGATGCAGGGTCGCTGGCATGAGATTTATCGATACCCACTGCCATTTTGATTTTCCCCCTTTTGTCAATGACGCAGCGGGCAGCATCGATCGGGCGGCGCAGTCGGCGGTGGAACGGATTATTGTGCCAAGCGTCGATGCCAGTCGATTCGCTTTGGTCACTCAACTGGCGCAGCAACATGACGCGCTGTATGCCGCGTTGGGCTTACATCCGATCAATATCGCCGTGCATACCGATGCGCATCTGGATGAGCTGGATCGCTGGCTGCAAACGCCCGATCCTAAACGGGTGGCGATCGGCGAGATCGGTCTCGATCTCTATATGGATGATGCGCAGTTCAGCAAACAAACGCATCTGCTGGATGCGCAGTTAAAATTAGCGAAGCAGTATGACTTGCCGGTGATCCTGCACTCACGGCGTACGCACGATCAGTTAGCGTTGCATTTGCGCCGTCACAACTTAGCGCGCTGCGGTGTGGTTCACGGCTTTGCCGGGAGCCAGCAGCAGGCCGAGCGTTTTATTCAGCTCGGCTATGCCATTGGCGTTGGCGGCACCATCACATACGAGCGGGCCAGTAAAACCCGCAATACTATCGCCAGTTTACCGCTGTCATCGCTGTTGCTGGAGACCGATGCGCCAGATATGCCGCTGCAAGGTTTTCAGGGCCAGCCTAATCGTCCTGAAAGGGCGCGTAACGTATTTGATGTGCTGTGCGAGCTGCGCAGCGAGCCGCCTGAAATCATCGCTGAAGCCCTGTGGCAAAACAGCCTGCGCGTGTTTGCACTCCCCGACTGACACCCTCCCGACAGATTCTGGAAATGCCACTTTTGTGGTCCGAATTGGCTACAGTATTAAAGCCGCTATACACTTTTTCACCAAAAATTGTGATAATATTAACAACCAGTATTTCGCCAGAAATCGGTTGTGCCAGCGGCGATTTGTGATGAATGTCACGATATGACTGTATTTACATGACAGGTTTTCTTTTTTCGTGTGACTCATGGCGCAATTAATTCGTGCGAGGATTGTTATAATTATCACATTCCCCGGTGACACCGTCTGCCGGTTACCTTTTGGAGAGCACCATGACCGATCTCAACGCTGCTGCACAACGTGCACTGCAACTGATGGACTTAACCACGCTGAATGAAGACGATACGGATGAGAAGGTGATCGCACTGTGTCGTCAGGCGAAATCGCCAGCCGGTAACACCGCGGCTATCTGCATCTATCCACGCTTTATTCCGGCGGCGCGTAAAGCACTGCGTGAGCAGGGCACCCCAGAGATTCAGATTGCGACTGTAACCAACTTCCCGCACGGCAACGATGACATTGACATCGCGCTGGCAGAAACCCGCGCGGCTATCGCTTACGGTGCCGACGAAGTGGATGTGGTTTTCCCGTATCGCGCGCTGATTGCCGGTAATCGCGAAATCGGCTTTGAACTGGTGAAAGCCTGTAAAGAAGCCTGCGCCGCCGCTAACGTGCTGCTGAAAGTGATTATCGAAACCGGTGAGTTGAAAGAGGAAGCGCTGATCCGTGCCGCTTCTGAAATTGCCATTGATGCGGGTGCTGATTTCATCAAAACCTCCACCGGTAAAGTGCCGGTCAACGCCACACCAGAAGTGGCGGCGATCATGATGCAAGTAATCCGTGATAAAGGCGTCAAGCAGCAGGTCGGTTTCAAACCGGCGGGTGGCGTACGTACCGCCGAAGATGCGGCCATCTATCTGGAACTGGCAGACGATATCCTCGGCGAAGGCTGGGCGGATGCGCGTCATTTCCGCTTTGGCGCGTCAAGCCTGTTGGCAAGCCTGCTAAACACGCTGGGCCACGCAACGGCGACCAGTAAGACGGGTTATTGATTTCACGCCAATGGTCGCCATAAATGGCGACCCTACAGGTGTCTGGCGTATTTATGCGCACCTGGCCGATGTTCTGCCATTTTCACAGCAATCTCCGGGGAGGCAACCTTGTTCCTGCCACAAGAAATTATTCGAAAAAAACGCGATGGCCTGCCACTGACTGAGGCGGAAATCCGCTTCTTTATTAATGGCGTGCGCGATAACAGCGTATCAGAGGGTCAGATCGCTGCGCTGGCGATGACCATCTATTTCCACGATATGAATCTGGAAGAGCGTGTGGCGTTGACCATGGCAATGCGTGACTCCGGCACCGTGCTCAACTGGCAATCGCTGAATCTCAACGGTCCGATTGTCGATAAACACTCAACCGGCGGCGTGGGTGACGTGACATCGCTGATGCTCGGCCCCATGGTTGCCGCCTGCGGCGGTTATGTGCCGATGATCTCCGGGCGTGGCCTCGGGCATACCGGCGGCACGCTGGATAAGCTGGAAGCGATCCCCAGTTTTGACATCTTCCCGAGCGACGACCGTTTCCGCCAGATCATCAAAGAGGTCGGCATCGCGATTATTGGCCAGACCAACTCACTGGCACCGGCCGATAAACGTTTCTACGCCACGCGTGATATCACCGCCACCGTTGACTCAATCCCGCTGATCACCGCCTCGATCCTTGCCAAAAAACTGGCTGAAGGCCTCGATGCGCTGGTGATGGATGTCAAAGTCGGTTCCGGTGCCTTTATGCCGAGCTTTGAAGCCTCTGAAAATCTGGCGCAGGCGATTGTTGGCGTGGCGAACGGCGCAGGCTGCAAAACCACCGCGCTACTCACCGACATGAATCAGGTGCTGGCTTCAACCGCAGGCAATGCGCTGGAAGTGCGTGAAGCGGTGCAGTTCCTCACTGGCGAAGCGCGCAATCCACGTCTGCTGGAAGTCACCATGGCGCTGTGCTCTGAAATGCTGATCTCCGGCAAACTGGCGGAAAATGACGCTGAAGCGCGGCAAAAACTGCAGCAGGTGCTGGATAACGGCAAAGCGGCAGACGTGTTCGCTCGCATGGTGGCTGCACAAAACGGCCCGGTTGACTTTATCGAACGCATGGACCACTACCTTCCTGCGCCTACGCTCAGCAAAGCGGTGTACGCCGACCGCGCGGGTATTGTCAGTGCGATGGATACACGAGCGCTGGGCATGGCGGTGGTGGCGCTCGGCGGTGGTCGCCAGCGCGCCAGCGACAGTATTGATTACAGCGTGGGCTTAAGTGAGATGACCGCGCTCGGCACGCAGATTGATGCGCAGCGCCCGCTGGCGGTGATTCATGCCGCCTCGGAAGCGCAATGGCAGCAGGCTGCTGAAGCCGTCAAAGCGGCTATCACCTTAAGCGATACTGCGCCTGCGGCAACACCGGTGGTTTATCGCCGCGTCAGCGAGTAACGCTTCTTCGTGCCAGGGAGCGGCCGTTCGGGTATACTGATCTGATCGCTTTTTTTTGACTTGTCATCGCGCCGTTGCGCAGGAGACTTGCATGAAACGTGCTTTTATTATGGTTCTCGACTCCTTTGGGATCGGCTCCAGCAAAGACGCCGATAAATTCGGTGATGAAGGATCGGATACGCTCGGCCATATCGCCGAAGCGTGCTTCGAAGGCCGCGCCAATACTGGTCGCGAAGGCCCGCTGCATCTGCCTAACCTGACCGCACTCGGTCTGGGGAAAGCGGCTGAACTCTCTACCGGTCGCTTCCCGCCGGGTCTGGACGCCAATGCGGAAATCATTGGTGCCTATGCCTACGCCAGCGAGCTGTCGTCGGGCAAAGACACGCCGTCAGGCCACTGGGAAATCGCCGGTGTGCCGGTGCTGTTTGACTGGGGCTACTTCAGCGACAAAGAGAACAGCTTCCCACAGGAACTTCTCGATGTGTTGGTGAAACGCGCCGATCTGCCGGGTTATCTCGGTAACTGCCACTCATCCGGTACAGTGCTCCTCGACCAGTTGGGCGAGGAGCACATGAAATCCGGCAAGCCGATTTTCTACACCTCGGCTGACTCGGTATTCCAGATTGCCTGCCACGAAGAGACCTTTGGTCTCGATCGTCTGTATAAGCTGTGTGAAATCGCCCGTGAAGAGCTGACCAACGGCGGCTACAACATCGGCCGTGTGATTGCGCGTCCGTTTGTCGGTGACAAAGCGGGCAACTTCGAACGTACCGGTAATCGCCACGATTTAGCGGTGGAACCGCCTGCGCCAACTATGCTGAAAAAGCTGGTGGACGAGAAGGGCGGCGAAGTGATCTCCGTTGGCAAGATTGCGGATATCTACGCCGAGCAAGGCATCACCCAGAAGGTGAAAGCCACCGGTCTGGATGCGCTGTTCAACGCCACCATTGAGCAGATGAAGAAAGCGCCAGACAATTCCATTGTGTTCACCAACTTCGTTGATTTTGACTCAACCTGGGGTCATCGTCGCGATATCGCGGGTTATGCTGGTGGGCTGGAGTTCTTCGACCGTCGTTTGCCTGAGCTGATGGCGCTGGTGAAAGAGGGGGATATTTTGATCCTCACTGCCGACCACGGTTGTGACCCAAGCTGGCAAGGCACTGAGCACACGCGCGAGCACATTCCGATTCTGATTTACGGTCCGAACGTGAAGCCGGGATCGCTGGGTTACCGCGATACTTTCGCTGATATCGGTCAGACCATTGCGACCTATTTTGGCCTGTCCAGCATGGACTACGGTAAAAGCCTGCTGTAAAACAGCCCACCAATTTTAAAAAGGAAAATAACCATGGCAACGCCTCATATTAATGCAGAAATGGGTGATTTCGCAGACGTCGTACTGATGCCGGGCGATCCGCTGCGCGCGAAGCACATCGCAGAAACCTTCCTGGAAGATGCGGTTGAAGTGAACAACGTGCGCGGCATGCTGGGTTACACCGGGACGTACAAAGGCCGTAAGATTTCAGTGATGGGTCACGGTATGGGCATTCCTTCTTGCTCAATCTACACCAAAGAGCTGATCACCGATTTCGGCGTGAAAAAAATCATCCGTGTTGGCTCCTGCGGCGCGGTGCGTGAAGATGTGAAACTGCGTGATGTGGTGATTGGTCTGGGTGCCTGCACCGATTCCAAAGTGAACCGTATGCGTTTCAAGGATCACGATTTCGCGGCGATTGCCGATTTCGATATGGTGCGCAACGCGGTTGACGCGGCAAAAGCACTGGGTGTCGATGCTCGCGTGGGTAACATCTTCTCCGCTGATCTGTTCTACACGCCAGATCCGCAGATGTTCGACGTGATGGAAAAGTACGGCATTCTGGGCGTGGAGATGGAAGCGGCCGGTATTTACGGTGTGGCAGCAGAGTTCGGTGCTAAAGCGCTGACTATCTGTACGGTGTCGGACCATATCCGTACCCATGAGCAGACCACTGCGGCAGAGCGCCAGACCACCTTCAACGATATGATTAAGATCGCGCTGGAGTCGGTGCTGCTGGGAGACTGATTAGACATATCTCCCTCACCCTAGCTCTCTCCCGCAAGCGGGAGAGAGCACGGTTCGAAGAAGGTATCAAAAGTGTGCGGTTTGCTCCCTCTCTCGCTTGCGGGAGAGGGCCGGGGTGAGGGCGTCAAACCGCACTATCTAGTCCGCCGTAAACATCTGACACACTTTTACCCAAGCTTGTGCATCTTCCTGCTGGCTCTAAAGCCATCTCTGCTTATCATTAGCGTGATAACAAAGAGACTAAGCCCCCCTGATGAATTTCCGTAATTTCGAAGCTGAAGAGAAACTGTTTGTCCGCCGTGCGCTTGTCGCTTTTGCTCTGGTCGTCATCTGCTTCATCATTCTTGGCGTCAACCTGTATCGTATTCAGGTGGATCAGCACAGCTATTATCAGACGCGATCCAACGAAAACGACATCAAAATGATCCCCATCGCACCCACGCGCGGGCTGATCTACGATCGCAACGGCATTCCGCTGGTGCGCAATGTCACTTGGTACGACATCCTCATCACGCCTTACAAAATCGCCAACATGCAGGAAACGCTTAAAGCGCTGACGCCGATTGTCGATTTGACGCCAGAAGAGATCGAAACCTTTGAGCATGAGTTGAAACAGAACAGCCGTTATAAGCCGGTAGAGTTGAAAGGCGAACTCACTGACGAAGAGGTGGCGCGTTTTTCCGTTAACCAGTTCCGCTATACCGGCGTCACCATCGATACCTATCAAGACCGTGAATACCCTTACGGTGCCGATCTGGCGCACGTGGTCGGCTATGTTTCCAAGATCAACGACAACGATTTCAAACGCCTGAACGCGGAAGGCGTGGGCGAAAACTACGCGGCGGACCATAACATCGGCAAGCAGGGCATCGAAGGCTATTACGAATCGCTGCTGCATGGCAAAACTGGCTATCAGGAAGTGGAAGTCGATAACCACGGCCGCATCGTGCGCGTGCTGAAAGAAGTGCCGCCCGTCGCCGGACAAAACATCTACCTTACGCTGGATCTGCATTTGCAGCAGTATGTGGAGAGCCAGTTGGCCGGACAGCGAGCAGCGGCATTGATTGAGGACCCGCGCGATGGCAGCGTGTTAGCGATGGTGTCCGCGCCGAGCTACGATCCCAACCCGTTTGTGAAAGGCATCAGTTATAAAGCCTACAAAACGCTGCTGCAGGACAAAAACCTGCCGCTGATCAACCGCGTCACTCAAGGTCTCTATCCACCAGCCTCCACGGTGAAACCCTATATGGCGATGTCGGCGTTATTAAGCAAAGTCATCACCCCGACCACGACGTTCTTCGGGGCACCGACCTGGACCTTGCCAGGGACCGATCGTAAATACCGTGACTGGAAAAAATCGGGCCATGGCATGTTGGATGTTACCCGCGCCATTGAAGAATCCGCGGATACGTTCTTCTATCAGGTGGCGTTTATGATGGGCATCGACCGCATTCACACCATGCTGAGCCAGTTTGGTTACGGCAAACCTACCGGTATCGACCTGAATGAAGAGTACGCGGGCCTGTTGCCAAGCCGCGAGTGGAAGCAGAAAGTGCACAAGCGTGCCTGGTATCAAGGGGATACGGTGTCCGTGGGTATCGGGCAAGGCTACTGGATCGCCACGCCGATTCAGATGGTGAAAGCGTTGGTGGCACTGCTTAACAATGGCCGCGTCATTAACCCGCATCTGCTGGAGAAATCACAGCGCGGTACTGTGCAGCAACCTTATCAACCGAAAGAGCCGCAGCCACAAATTGGCGATCCAAAATCGCCGTACTGGTCGCTGGTGCGTCATGCGATGTTTGGTATGGCAAATGCGCCAAATGGTACAGGTTATAAGTACTTCCATACCGCGCCTTACGGCATTGCGGCGAAGTCCGGGACCTCTCAGGTCTTCAGCCTGAAACAGAACCAGGTGTATAACGCCAAGATGATTCCCACGCGCCTGCGTGACCACATTTTCTATACCGCTTTTGCACCCTTTGATGCGCCGAAAGTGGCGGTGGCGTTAATTCTGGAAAACGGGGGAAGTGAAGGGGTGACGGCGGCTCCGCTGATGCGCAATATCCTTGACCATATCTTCCTGCCGCCAGCGACCGATCCCCCAATGCAAACGGCGCAGAAAAATTAGCGAGCGATTGGCCTGTAGGGTGCGGCCTTCAGGCCGCCCGTCGCAGCGAACGCTGTTATTTAACGGAAAAACACCCGATTACGGCCATGGTTCTTGGCATCGTATAACGCGGCATCGGCATTGTTATACAGGGTTTCAAAATCGGAACCCGGTTTGCCGTAGCTCACGCCGAGGCTGGCTGTCACCAATTGCCCTGGCAGTACCGCCAGCGGTGAAGCATTAAGGGATGCGTGAATCGCGCCCGCCACGATCACCGCATCTGAGAGGCGATAGTGAGGCAGCAGCACGGTAAACTCTTCGCCACCAATGCGGCCAATGCTGGCATCTTCCGGGCAATGGTTCTGAATACGTGATACCAGCCCACAAATCACTTTATCGCCCATCGGATGGCCGAACTCGTCGTTAATCTTCTTGAAGTGATCAATATCCAAAATGATCAGTGCCGCCGGGCCATTGCTCAATGTATTGGTAATACGCTGAATGATGGCACCGCGGTTCCACACCGCCGTCAACGGGTCGTGGGTGGCTTTGTACTCCAGCTCTTGCGCCAACTGCTGCAACTGCTCATTTACGCGGTTGAGTTCTCGCTCGGCGCGATCGCTGCGTGAGATCATGCGATAGGTTTCACGCATCAGGCGCTGATAATGGCGATTCACCATTTGCAGCGCATCACGGTAATCTTCCGCGCTCAGCGCGCTTTGTGCCGCAACATCCTGTGAACGAGTCAGTACCTCGCTCTCTTCGCGAAACAGCTCGTTCAGATCCATCATGACGCCATTTCCGCTCGCAGATTGACCTGCAAATCGGTGAAGTCCAGCGCCAGCTCCTGACCGAACTCTTCAGAGACATCATCTTCTTCATCGAAGAACCAGTTCAGCTCCACCGTCTGGCCTTTTTGCGCTAACTGGTTGAACAGGTCGAACAGGCTGAACAGCATCTTGGTGCTGGAGCTGTTGAAGTAGCGCAGTGCGATGTTGACCTCTACCTGACCGCCTTGCTCGGGCTGCCAGTTTTCCAGGGCATCCAGCAGGGGACGATAAAAGGCCGCGGCATTTTCGGGCCAGGACTCTCCGCGCAGGGCGAACTGGCTGGTTTCGAAATCAAAATTGACGTCGGGGGTGCTTTCTGTGGCAGCAATAACAAGGTTTTGCATAGCAAAATCAATCCTGGTGAATGGTGGCTTTCAGCCAAAACGTGGCGTAACCGCTGGACTCCAACGGACGCAGTTCATACTCCAGCGGTTCGCTGACGTCACGTGCCAACGTCAGTAAACCTATGTTGGCCCCTTTGCTTGTCGCAGGGCTCTCAGCACGCAGACCTACCCGGTATGCCTGTTTGATCTCTTCATTACTCATCGTGCGCAGCAAATCCAGCCAGTAACGTAACTGCTCGCAGGCGACTTCATCCACCTGGTTGCTGCTCTCCAGCACATAGTTGTCACCCTCAACGTGCAGGGTAACGGTGCCAAAGCGAAAATCCTGTTCGGCATAACTCATGCTGCGACTGTCCTGCGAGTAGCGCAGGATGTTCTGTACGATTTCAACAAAACTGGAGAACAAGCGGCGACGGACTTTGACGGGCGCTTGCTGGTTCTCCAAAAAGACCTTGATCACCTCGCCCATGGCGGTGATGTTCTGCGGCGAGAAAAAGCCAGTATAGTGCAGCGCAACACTTTTGGGTGGCACGTTGCTAAGGGTTGAACCTGAGTTCATACGGTGCTCATTAATAACGGAAGCCAAACCAGGTGACGTCATCGCGTCGCGGCTGGTTGCCTTGCCAGTTGAGAAATTCCCGCTCAAATGTTGCTGATAGTTCAGCCATCGGCAGGGTTTGATATTGTGAAACCAGCGTCTGAATGCGCTTTTTGCCAAACATAATATGACGTTCGCCGCCGGGCTGATCGGTAACGCCATCGGTCATCACCAGCAGCATGTCGCCGGGGCTGAGCGTGCGTTGATGCTGAGGCCAGACATAATCCTGCGGCGTATCGGTATAACCCACCCCCACACGATCGGCCTTCAGCGATTCTGCATCGCCCTCGGCAGGGTGCAACAGCGCATGCATACGTGCACTGGACCAGCTGAGTTGATGTTGTTGTGTATCGAGCCGCAGCGCGATGGCATCACAGCCGTCATTGGATAAGGATGTTTGCTGTGAAGCATTGAGCTGGCCTAAGGTTTGCTTGATATGTCGATTCAACGATTGCAGCAGATCGGACGGTGCACGACGATTTTTCTGCAGGGCGTTTTCCAATGCCGATTGCAGGATCACCGTCATAAAGGCACCCGGAATGCCATGGCCGGTACAGTCGGCAATCAATGCCAGCCAGCCTTGTTCATCCTGATGAAACGCATAGTAATCGCCGCCTACGCCATCGCGCGGCTGCCAGTGCAGGCACCAGTCATTAAGCTGCTGTGCCATTTGCTGTTTAGAACGATCGAGCATCGCGTCCTGAATCACGCGCGCGTAGTCAATGCTCTGCAAAATCTGCTGATGCTGCTGCGCCTGTAAATCCGAGACGGTGCGGATCAGATCGATACCCAAGCCGATGCCAATATAGCGGCCCTGCTCAGTGAGAATGAAGCCATCGGTAACCGATTTATCGCCGCTGGCCACCACCTGTTGTGCCACCTGATCAAGCTCGGTATCGGCATCAATCACCAGTGGCTCTTTATCCATAAAGGCGATGCAGCTTTTGCGGTCGTAGAGTTCGCGGAAGAAGGGGCGCGTCATCTGCGACAGGAAAATATGGCGGTTAATCATGCCGAACGGCGTGCCGTTTTCGACCACCGGCAGACCAATCAAATCTTTGTGTTCAGTAAACAACGCCATCACCGCGGTATTGTCGATGGCTGGACTCACAAACGGGACTTCAATGCACAGCGAACGCGCACGGGAGCGGCTCGACAAGGAGGCTAATCCTGCGCGTAAATCAGGCAACTGCATGGGAGTATTCTGGCGTTGGTTAGGAATTATCCTAGATTACTGCAATGCTATGACACTTTTATGTCATCAGCTTTGAACGTAGGGTGCGGCTCGCAGGCCGCACCCTACAAAACGTGGCGTGCACGTCGGTAGGCGCGGTTTATTGTTCTTCTTTTAATGCCTCAGCCACATGGCTGATAGCGCGTACCACTTCACTGGAGCTGCCGCGAATCTCGGAAATCACGCCACCGGCTTCTTTGGCAAGAACGACACCATGATCGGCGCGTTTCAGGTTCGATTCGATGCCTTTCAGCGCTTTTTCCGCCAGCATATGGTTCTGCTGCACCATGTTCTCAATCTCGGTGGTTGCGCGGTTAATGTTAGCTGCCAGCGTACGCACCTCGTTAGCGACCACGGCAAAGCTACGGCCATGCTGACCGGCGCGGGCGGCTTCCACCGCTGCGTTGAGCGCTAACAGGTTGGTTTGATCGGCAATGCGGCGGATGCTCTCGACAATCGCACCGATGCGATCGGAAGACTTGCTCAGATTGTTGATATCACCGGAGATGCCATGCAGCTCGCCCGCCAACTCATTGATGGTCTGCACGCTGTTTTCGATCACCGTGGCACCGAGTCGGGTGCTTTCGCTGGTTTGCAGCGCGGTTTGATAGGCCTGCTGCGCGGCCTCACGCTCAAGTTGGTTCTTCTCGACCTGTGCGGTGACATCGGTGGCAAACTTCACCACTTTGTATAGTTCGCCGGCTTCATTAAATACCGGGTTATAGGTCGCACGGAGCCACACAGTGCGACCCAACTTATTTACACGCTCAAACTGTCCTGAGATGTATTCGCCCTGGTTCAGTTTGTGCCAGAAGCGGCGATACTCTTCACTGTTACGCATCTCAGGCGGACAGAACTGGCTGTGGTGTACGCCAACCACCTCGCTGGCGCGATAGCCCATGGTTTTGAGGAAGTTGTCATTGGTCATCAACACTTCGCCTTTAAGGTTGAAGGCGATAACCGCCATCGAACGCTCAATGGCGGTGGTCATGGCGCGCTGTTCTTGTGCATCAATGATGCGTGCGGTGATATCACTCGCCAGCTTCACGATCTTGATCACCCGACCGCTGCGATCCTGCACCGGCACATAGTTGGCTTCGAGCCAGATAGGGCGGCTGTGTTTTGCCACGCGCAGGAATTTATCGCTGAATCCTTCGCCGCGATTTAAGCGGCGCCAGAAGTCGCGATACTGCGGCGAGTGAATCAAATCCTCAGTACAGAACATGCTGTGATGCTGGCCGACAATTTCCGGCAGCGTATAGCCCATGCGCTCAAGGAAAAGCTCATTGGCGCTGATAATCTTGCCTTCCGGTGAAAATTCGATCATCGCAATCGCATCCTGCAACGAGTTGAGCGTTGCGCTGCTATTGCCGCGTTTCTGCCACGCAAGACGCGACAGGATTCCCGATGTAATCGTGCTAAACATGGTGGACCTTATAATTGGTATTTGTCGTCAAATCGGTTATCGGCGGACGCGGTTAAAAATTCACCGCCAAAGTTGGTAGTTGCAGAATTTTTTTACCGAATGGTCTGAAGGTTGCTGTAAAAGCCAGCAGTCAGCGGGTTTTTGCAGAAAAGCGTTTGACGGTGCGGCCTGAGTAGGGTTTAATGCGCCCCGTTGCCCGGATAGCTCAGTCGGTAGAGCAGGGGATTGAAAATCCCCGTGTCCGTGGTTCGATTCCGCGTCCGGGCACCAACATTCTGAAAACCCAGCCTTATGGCTGGGTTTTTGCTTTTCAGAGATCGCATCCACCCCTCATCATTGAACAAGTAGATGCTGTAGTAATTCACGGCTCTTATTCAAATCATCAAACTGTCTTTCAATCTGCTGAAGCTGATCCTGAATTTTGTTTTTCAGCGCATCGCAGGGGGCAGTTCCTGAGTTCACGCAGTTGAGCAAGCCGATGATGGTCGGCAACGTAAAGCCCGCCCGGTTCAGCACTAATATTCGCTCCACTCGCGAAACATCATCGACCGTATAGCGCCGATATCCGGTCTCTGTTCGTTCTGGAACAAGTAACCCCGCCTCTTCGTAATAGCGCAGCATACGAATGCTCACACCGGTTAACGTGGCCAGCTTTCCTATTTGCATAATGTCCCTCTTGACCCTGACAGCACTGTCAGAGTGTAGGCTTTGAGCTTCATAGTGAAAAGGAGTAAAGAAGATGTTGAAGCTAATCATGTGCGCAAAGAGAAACCCCGCAATTTCACGTGAGGAATTCGATCATCACTGGCGCAATGTTCATGCGCCACTGGTTCGCAAGCATGCGGAATTGTTAGGTATACGGCGCTACATCCAGACGGTGCCCTATGCCAACCCGGAGGCGCAAGATGCTTTACAGAAAACGCGCGGGACTTTAGCCGTCGATTTTGATGGCTGCGCGGAATTGTGGTGGGATGATTTACCTTCGCATCTCGCGGCCCGAAAAACGGAACAGGGTTTGGCGGCATTACGTGAGTTAATAGAAGATGAGCGCAAATTCGTGGATCTTGAAAACTCTCAGCTTTGGTATGGTGAAGAGAGAAGTATTATCCCGTTGTTATGATTTTGCGCTTCATAAATCCAACTGAATCGCCTCTATCTCGCCATCCTGCTGCGCCGGAACCGCGCAGCAGATCAAAACCTCATCCTCTGCCACTTTGGCACTCGGTCGCGTTTTATAGGTTACGGCACCTTTAAGCAGTCGGGTTTTGCAACTGCCGCAGTGGCCCTCGCGACAGCTGTATTCCGGGCTCAATCCGCGCGCTTCAGCTAACTCCAGCAGTGAACCGCTTTGCGGCGTCCAGCGGGCTTCTTTTAAAGACGACATAAATTTGATTGGTACAGCGCTGTTTGCCACGGGCGACAATAGCGTTGCAGGCTCATCGTTATCGGTGTGGCGTACCAGTGATGACGGCCCAAAAGCCTCGGCGTGAATACGTTGATCGGCAATGTTGTAGCTGCGCAGCCCGTCATACAGCGCCTGCGTGAACGGCGGCGGGCCGCACAAGTAAAAGTCGTAATCGTTGAACGGCAGCACTTGGGAGAGTAGGGCCATATCGATGCGTCCGGCAACATCGTAATCAAAACCCGCTTCTGCATCCTCGGTGTGACTCAGCACGCGTATCAGCCTGAACCCACCTTGCGCAGCCGCCAGCAGCGTATCTAACTCGCGCGCAAAAGGACGTTCGGCCTTGTTGCGTGCCGACTGGATAAAGTAAGTGGGACGCATGCGCTGTTTGCGGCGCCCTTCAAAAACCAAGTGGCGCAGCATCGCCAGCATCGGTGTGATGCCGACGCCTGCCGCCAGCATAACCGCGGGACGCGTCTCGCTGGCATCAATGGTGAAATCGCCAGCGGGGGCGCGGGTTTCAAGGCGATCGCCCACTTGCAGATGATCGTGCAGGTAGTTTGAGACCACGCCATCACGCTTCACACTGATGCGGTAAAAACCGTCCGATGGCGCGACCGATAAGGTGTAGTGGCGAATCAGCGGTTTCTCTGTGTCGGGCAAGGTCACGCGAATCGGCAGATGTTGTCCGGCCAGATGCGGCAATAAACCCGCGCCATCATCTGGCATCAGATGGAAGGATCGAATCGAGGCGCTCTCATCGACAATTTTCGTCACTTTGAATGGACGCCAGCGCTGGGCCAGTTCGCTGGCGCGTAACTGGTTGGCGGCAGATTGCCAGTCGCCGGTCATCTCAGAGGCGGGTGAAATGCCCCCCGGATCGCTGTGCCAGCGCAAGGCCAACGCCGCTCGACGGCGCACAATTCGGCGAGCGCGAAAGGTCCATAGCCGCTCGGCACCCTGGAAGGCGGCAATTTCTGGCGAATCAAGGATGACGCGGGCATCGCCGGTGATTTGCAGCGTATCGCCGCTGTGATAATCCACAAACAGCAACCCGGCTTTACCATTCTGATGGATATTACCGAGCGTGGAGAAGAACAGGTTGCCGTTAAAATCAGGGATGGTCAGCAGACCATCGTCATCGACCCGCACAAAGCCCGGTTTGCCGCCGCGATGTGAGACATCTACTTGCTGGTCCGCGTAGGTGGCGACGTAAAACGTATCGGCGGTGGCGATGGTGGTGCGTGCCTCCGCATCCAGTGCGTTCAACTCTTCGACATCATCGCTAGAAGGCTCGTCAGGCTGGCGAGCAAAACGATAATCACGCAGTTGGATGTAACGCGGACAGTTACCAAAACTCTGTGTGACCTGCACCCGTAGCCCTCCGCCGATGGTGCTCAATACCCCATTCATGCGGTTACGGCGGCGTGTATGCAGTTCAATGCCGAGCAGACCAACTGATGCGCCATCCGTGATGCCCGCCGCAGCCGGATCGCGGGCGTCCGGCTGCGCTTCAATATCTAGCGTGGTGGCGTTGGGCGAGAAAATAAATCCGGCTCGGCCTTCCAGCAGCGTGGCCCAGGCATCGCCTTGTGCGTCAACGCTGCCCAGCACGATAAACGGCAGCTGTGCATAGAAGTCGCGATGCTGATCGGGCATGAAATCGCGAATCACACGCTGGCCGACCTCGGCCATGCGCTCCGCTACACCTGCCTGCTGTTGCAGGGCTATTTCACCTGCATGCCATACCGAACGTTTCTCGCCCATGATGACTCACTCACGCGATGCTGCGCAGACCGGCAGCCGTTTGGGGGAAGGGGACAAAACCGGGTAATGCTTCGATGCGGCGCAGCAGCGCATTCACCGCCGGATAACCCGAGAGATCCACATTGCCCTCCGGTGCACCGATGAGATAGCTGTACTGCGCAACGTCCGCGACAGTGGGATGATCGCCGACCAGCCAGTCGCGTCCGGTCAGATGCTGCTCCATCAGCGCCAAAATCGCATGTGCGCGGGCGATGACTTCATCCGGGTTGAAGGGGCGGCCAAATACGGTGATCAAGCGCGCCGCGCAGGGGCCGTAAGCCAGTTCACCCGCTGCTACCGATAACCAGCGCTGCACTTGTGCCGCACCCAATGCATCTTCTGGCAGCCATTCGTGGCGGCCCGATTTCTTCGCCAGATAGACCAGAATGGCGTTGGAGTCGGAGATATAAACACCTTCATCTTCCAGCACCGGCACCTGGCCGAACGGATTCATGGCGAGGAAAGCAGGCATTTTGTGTTCGCCGCCTTTGAGGTCCACATCGATAACCTCGTGTGGCAAGCCAAGCAGTGACAGGAACAGGCGCGCACGATGCGCATGGCCAGAGAGTGGGAAGTGGTAGAGTTTCATCAGCGATATCCTTTAGTGGTGGCCGGGGCGATCCCGAACCTTGTCTAAAGGTTGTCACAGCCTGTGGCACGGCAGAATAGCCGGGTTTGCAAAGTCATTATTGCGGAAACTGGAAGAATAGGGATGTGAGGCAGGGCGGCCAGCAGGCCACCCTACAGATATGTTATGAAACCACCGGGTTGCCGGCCACAGCCTGCGCCTGCTGTTCGCTTTGCTGCTCTTCGCGATGTTTCAGGCGATCCCAGATGCGGAAGAACGGATAGTAGATCACCATTGAGATAGCCAGATTCACCACTTGCAGCACCGTACCGGAGATATGGCCGCCCGTGGCTAAATAGCCACTGACAAAAATCGGAGTGGTAAACGGCAGGGCGATGCCGGCGGGTGGCGCGACCAATCCGGTGGTCATTGCCGCCCAGGAAACGATCACCAGCACCACGGGCGTCAGGATAAAAGGCAGGAACAGGTACGGGTTCATCACCAGCGGGAGGCCAAACACCAGTGGCTCGCTGATGTTGAACAGGGCTGCCGGTCCGGCAATTTTACCCAGTTGCTTCATCTGACGGCTGTGTGAACGGATCAGCATGAAAATCACCAACCCCAATAGCGCCCCGGTGCCGCCGGGTGCAATCCACAAATCATAAAACTGCTGCGTGAAGATGTGCGGAATCGGCTGGTTATGCTGAAACGCCTCAAGGTTTTCGCTCATGTTGGAGAGCCATACCGGCTGGATAAACACCAGCACAATCGCATCGCCATGCAGGCCCAGGGTCCAGAGGATACCAATCAGCAGCACCGAGAAAATCATGCCCGGCAGCGTGCCGCCCACGTGATGCATCGGCAGCCCAATCACCGTGGCGATCAGATTATTAATATCGCCAAAAGGTGAGGCTTCCACGGCCAGACGGATCAGCAGCACCACCGCCAGCACACAGAAACCCGGCACCAGCGCGAGAAAGGATTTCGCCACCGCAGGGGGAACGCCTTCCGGCATCTTGATCACCAGATTGCGGCTGTGGACGAAGCGATAGATCTCCGTCGACATCAGCGCAATCACAATCGCCACGAACAGGCCCTGGCTACCAATCATCGAGATCGGCAGTACGCCGGTCACCAGCTGTGCGGGCGCATTTTCAACCGGGGCGAACAGCGTCTGCTGTGGAATGGTCATCACAAAGGCGACTAACGCCATTGCGCCGCTGGTGAGCGGGTCCAGCGTGCGGTACTTCTCCGCCAGACGATAGGCGATACCGAAGCTGGAGATTAGCGCCATGATGTCGTAGGTGGCACGTACCGGATAGAGCAGTTTGTTGCGCCAGCTATCACCAAACAGATCCGCCATCAGATGGCCCCATGCCGGGATGGGCAGGTAAGCGAAGATCAGGAAGAAACTGCCAATCAGCATAAAGGGCATGTTGAGAATGATGCCGTCGCGCACCGAGAGCACATGCTTCTGGCCAGCGACTTTCAGCGCTGCGGGCAACACATAACGTTCAATAAAAGTTCGGTTGGACACAGGGCCTCCTCAGGCTCAATGGCACAACAATATAATGGGCTCGGTAGCGGCGCGATTCATCGCGCAATAAATTGCGCCGCTACGGCATTACGCGTGATGGGTGAACTGGGGTAACCACGGCTTATTCAACGTCAACACCTCTGCCAGCAGGGCTTCCGCCGTGGCAACATCACCGACTAATGGGTTGCCCAACAGCGCCAGCAGCGCCTGATGGCGATCGCCGTGCACTGCTGCTTCGATGGTCAGGCGTTCAAAGGCTTTGATTTGCTGCGTCAGGCCATTCATCAGCGGCGGCAGTTCACCAAACATCAGCGGATGCGCGCCTTGGGCATCCACCAGGCAATTGACCTCCACCACCGCATCATCCGGCAGGCCATGGATCGCGCCGTTATTACGGCAGTTCACCACCAGATTCTTGCCGCTGTTGTTATGAATCGCGCTGATCAGCTCAACGGCCACTTCGGAGTAATAAGCGCCGCCGCGGAAGCTTAACTGCTCCGGTTTGTGCGCCAGATGCGGGTCGGCATAGAGTTCAAACAGCTCTGCTTCCACCTTCATCACTTGCTCTGCGCGCGTACCCTCATGGCCGTTTTGCGCTTTTTGCTGCTCTTCGGCCAGCATCTGGGGTGTCTGCCAGTAGTAGCGATGATAAGGGCAGGGAATGGCATTAAGCGCGCGCAGGAACGTCGGCGACCACGGCATATCCTTGATATTGTTCATGGTAAGCGACTGGCCGTCACAGAGTTGTTCAATCACCTGTGCAGTGACATCTTCGCCCCGACAGGTGACCTGATGCACCCACACCAGATGGTTCAGCCCGGCAAAGCGCAGCTGCACCTCATCCCGCGGGGCGTTGAGCATGCCAGCAATCATATGATGCATATTCACCGGCACGTTACACAGTCCGATAATTTTGGCGTTGCTGTAGCGCGATACCGCTTCCGTCACGATGCCTGCGGGATTGGTGAAGTTGATGATAAAGGCATCGGGAGCCAGCTCTTCCACTTTACGCGCGACGTTCAGCATCACCGGAATGGTGCGCAGTGCTTTGGCAAAACCGCCGACGCCGGTGGTCTCCTGGCCGAGACGGCCATATTTCAGACCCAGGCGTTCATCGGCGGCACGCGCTGCCAGTTGGCCTACGCGCAATTGTGTCAGCACAAAGCGGGCACCGCGAATGGCATCGTCGAGTTCAAAGTGGACGCTGACTTTAACCTGCTCTAAACCACTCTTCTGCAGCATCCGGCGCGTGAGATCGGCGATGATATTCACCTTTTCGCGTCCCGACTCGACATCCACCAACGCCAGCTCCGTGACCGGCAGTTGTGCGTAACGATTGATAATCCCTTCAACCAGCTCCGGTGAGTAGCTGCTGCCACCACCAATAATCGCCATCTTAAGCATCGGTTCCTCCTGCCGCAGTGCGGCGGTAGAGTTCTATGATTTCGCCCGCCAGATCCTGAATTAACATGGCGTTCATCAAGTGATCCTGGGCATGTACCAAAATCAGGGTGACCGCGAGTTTGCCGCTGCCTTCATCAAGACCAATTAACGCGGTTTGCTGATGATGCGCACCGTTGATGCTCGCTTTCGCAGAGGCTAATTGCTGTTCAGCGGCAGCAAACTTGCCCTCACGCGCCAGTCGCAGTGCGCTGAGCGCTGCACTGCGGGCTGCTCCAGCCTGAACCAGCAGCAACATGATTTGCTCTTCAAAATCGATAACCACGTCTTCGGACATGCAGAATCCCCCACAGCACAGGGCCGTGTTTCAATCAGTAGAGTTGGGTAAAACGGGTGAGTTAAGCGGTGTGCAACGCCAGGGCTTTATCCAGCACCTGCTCGCCACGCATCATGCCGTAATCCATCATGTCGATGACGGCGACAGCTTTACCTTGCGGCGTCGCGATGGCGGTTAGCCGGGCAGCTTCAAACTGCACCTGTGGGCCGAGCAGCACCACATCGGCATCGGGTAGGATGCGTTCAAATTCCGCCACTGGCACCGCTTTGATATCAATCGCCAGTCCGCGGCCTTGAGCGGCACTCTGCATTTTGGTGACCAGCATGCTGGTGGACATCCCTGCTGCACAGCAAAGTACGATACGCATATGATTTCCTCCTGTGATTTGTCGGGGCCATTTAAGACCCGTCTCGGTGGTGCTGTAAATACCCTCTGGACAGACGATTTTCTGATGAATGTGAGATAAGTCATTAATAATCAGTGAATTGAATTATCTTTGTTTGTGAAAATATTTTTCATGAGTGTGATCGGTGCTTTAATTTATCGTTAATAAGCGCTGTTTTAAGCAGGGTAAAGACGTAATCAGATGAAAAAAAACTCACATTGAAAAATATTTTCATGCATGATGAGTGTTCGCAAATTGAGGATGTGGTGAGCGAATGGATATTGTCTGGCAACTGCGACAGCAGTCGGCACGGGTGGATGCACCGGAATCTAGGCTGGCGCGTTTTATTCTGGATAACTTGCACGTCAGCGCGCAGGCCACGATGGAAAGTCTGGCTACCCAAGCGGGCGTCAGTCCTGAAGTGCTGCGTCGTTTTGCCGCCTCTGCTGGCTGTCGCGATCTTGATGATTTTCTACACCAGGTGCGTAAAGCTGGCCAGCAGCAGGAAGGCGCATTCATCGAGGTGATCCGCCAGCGGCAGCCGTCACTGAGCCAGCAGGAAAATCGTGTGGCACTGGCCATCCTTAACGATATGGCGTTTGCCGCATCCGCCACTATTGAGCAACTGGCCGGACGCGCCGAAGTCAGCGCTGCCACCATCACCCGATTTGCGCGTTCGGTGGGCTGTGAAGATATCCGCGATTTGCGCATGCGTCTGGCGCGCGCCAGTTCGGTGCCATCAGCGCGCCGTGCACAAAACATTCCACAGCTTGAGACGATTCATCAGGCACTGGCACAGCAGTGGTCGCTGGCTGAAGGGTTAACCTGGGAGCGTGCTGCGCTTATGCTTCGGAATGCCCGAAGTGTGTTATTGATTGGGGCCGCAGGACAGACCACACCGCTGGTAGCAGAAGTTCACCAGCGACTTACAACGGCAGGACTGGCACTGGCATGGATTCAGGACGACAACCTGCTGCGTATGACGCTGAGCCGCTTACAGCCGGATGATTTACTGTTAATCCTCGCGCCAGATACGGTGAACAGCAGCGTGCTGAGTGCGGTACACCATGCACACATCCAGAAAACAGCGGTGATTGCGATCTGCCCAGCAGCGCTGGATCTGGCGAACCAGGCAGATGTTTGGCTGCCGCTGCCGGAAAATCAAAGCGCGCGTAGCTATGGCATTCTTTGCGCGCTAGACCGATTAGAAACGGCACTGGCATCGCCGCAAGACAATGCTGCACCAACGCAGGTCAAAGATAATTCAGGATAAATGTCGTAGTGGCCGTGAATTGTCCATGGCCAATCCGACGATTTAGGATGGCATCGGGTTCGCCCTGCATATAAGCCTGGAATGCTAGCACCATATTGCCGGTCTGCAGTGCTCTTACAGGCGCAGGCTTATTGATGCTGATAGTAGAACCGTCCAGACCCTCAATGCCAATCGCAACGCCACTGGCAATGCTACCTGCATCAAGGCGTAATAATCCCGGTAAAGCCGTATTTTCAATACCTTGAAAGGTAATCTCGACCTCTTTAACAACACTGACATCGCAATCTTCTAAATGAATCAGTAAAGGCCGACTTGGCGTGCGGGAAAAGCGATAGAGATATTTATCTATGACTTCTCCAAAATCGAGTTTTATTAACTCATCGCCCGGTCGTATAACACAGGGTGCATCGACGAGGCTACCGCGCATAATAAGATTTTCCGCTGCGTTGACCGCAGAAGGAGAGAGGAAACCAAAGGTCCACACGAACAGGAAACCTAACAATGTAATAGTTTTCTTCATCAAGAGTCCTATTGATAGTCTGCAATGATTGTGGCTCGTGATGTAAAGGCCCCCGAAGAAGGCAATGATGCCGGATTAGCCACAGGGACAACCGTTAAAGTAGGAGGCCGTAAAAGGTTGATGGCAATATATTGGTTTATACGGAGCGGGGAGCCATCTTGTTCAACTCTAATTCCTAACCCACTCTGATTAGTGACAACAGCGGTGTTATCAAAGCTTGAAGGTGTTCCTTGTACACTCAGTCGCACACTTCCCGTTCCCGTGCAATTTACTGAATAGGGCACGGGGCGACGATATTTATCCCCATCGATGGAACGAATGATTAAGGTGTCGAAATCAATCTCGATTAGCCCACCATTATTTATTTCACAGGGAATAGATTCTACAAGTGTTCCCTTAAAACTGACATTTGTGGCTTGTGCCAATGGAAGCGTGATAAATGAACAAGCCAGTATTATTGCCTTTTGTCCGTTAAGACGTTTTACGTGTCTCATTATTCTTCCCTATTGATACTCAACCAGCAATGTTGATGTTGCTGTAAAAGCCCCGCCCGTGACAGTGCCGCTGCGATTTTTAACCAGCACAGCACTTAATGCCGGGCGTGCAGGATCGGTGAAATTGTGCCAACTATTTACCGCCATTTTTGTACCGTTGCTTTTTAACTCAATAGCGAGATTGGCTTTGCTGGTGCTAAGCACTGTTGTGTCAAAAGAGGCCCCCCCTCCGCGCAACTGCATTTTCAATGATTTTGATGTGGCTGAAGAACAGTCAAGTACATAAGGTATTGGGCGTTCATAAATACGGCTATCAATGCGTGAAATGATAATGTCATTGCCAAAGTCTATTGGGATATCTCTATTGCCGTTTACGATGCAGGGTGCCGATAAAACTTTAACCTTCACCGTGGCAATGGTCGAAAATGCCTGTACATAACCGGGAAAAGGCATAAAGGCGAGTAGCGTCGCCATTATGCAGATTAGGGCATCTTTTCTTTTCCTTGAGGATGAATTAATCATAGTTCAACCTGAAGTTCACAGTGGCAAAATAGCTTCCGGCACGGAGATTATTGTGCGTGCGTTCCGGAGCAATGTAATAAATGACGACATGACTTGCTGGTGTGATGAGTAGTGGTTTGCCGCGCTGCCCGAGTGTGACGTTATTTCGCAACGCGTCTTTTATACGCAGCCCAATACCTTCTACACCGTGAGTTTTAATTAATTGCGGATTAGCAATGTCCTCAATCCCGGTGAAGGTGAAGGAAGCGGCTGGCTGGCTGGCGCTCCAGGTCAGATTGCCTTTTACATCGCGATTGGCCGATGAGGTACGTAGGCAGTCATGCAAGTAGAGGGCAACGGGAACAAGGTTACCTGTATCGCCGGGATTCTGCAGTTTACCTGTGGCGATATTGCCCAAAGAGACTGATTGATCAGCCGAACGCATATCTAACCGGCAGGCGCTTTCGGTCAAGGTGCCGTGGGCACGGATAACCCCATAGTTGCCATCGACCAGACCATCAGTAAAGCCGGCTTGCGCCATTGAGGAAAAGAGGATTGCGCAAGATATTAATGCTGAACCTTGCATCTTACGCATTCCAGAGGCTGAACGTGCTGCAATGACGATTATTTTCATTTCATCATTTCCCTGATTATTTTGGCGTTGCACGTTTACTGGTATCTACGGTGCAAGTATTTCCGCTGCATTTAAAGGTTAAGGCTGTTTGGCCGCCGTAATCATTAACGTAAACCAGCACGGGCGTCTGCCCTAAAGCTGCTGTGCTGCCGCCCATCGCCGCCTGACTTTTCGGTGCGATCATCAGTGCTTCAAATCCTTTAATCACGTCGCCCTCTTTTTTGGCGCTCGCACCAATCAAGGTGACGTAATAAGGTGTCGGATTTACAATAGTATATTTATCACCACTTTTACTGAGGGTGATTTTTTCCTGGAATGGTAATGCTTGCTGTGCAGCCGCGGCTTCTGCTAATGCCGCAGGGCGATAAAACACTTTAATACGTGTTTGCAGGGCAATCTGCAATACATTGGGTTTGTCACTTTTAGGTGGGATCTCTCTCAGATTGAAATAAAAAAGAGACTCTCGATCCTGTGGTAATTTTTTAAATGCCTCAGAAGAGGTGAGTGCCTGAATTTTTACCTGACTTTCAGCTCGGGGTTCAATACGTTGTACCGGCGGTACGACCGTCAACGGATTGTTATTATCCAGTTTTTCACCTTGTTCATCTTCAAGCCATCCTTGAGCCAGATAAGGCAATTCAGTGTTTTGGTTACTTACGGTCAAACTTACTGATTTCTCTGACCCGGGGAATACGACACGTGTTCTGTCCAATGAAATGGCGGCAGAAACAGAATGGGCAATAAAGCTCAATGTCGTGGCGGCGAAGATGTTCACTAATGTTTTTCTTTTCATCATTGACCTACAGAGTCTCATCATTGGAGTGTGTTTATTTATGACGTTACGATTGTTTCGCAAGGAAGTAGTAAATTATTCATCATGTTGTCCGGTAAAGTGTTCGGCAGGGAAATTTCGCATTGTTCCGCATTATTCCAACGTACTGTCATGGTATCACCGGCATTAATTCCGCTCAGATAGACACGGCCATAATCATTAACAATGCCGGTTTCCTGTTTTTTTGTATTCAGTACGATGGCACCAAACGGCGGCGAACTGCCATCAGCCAGACGGATGACCGCCATGGCTTTTTCACCGGAAATGACGTTGAAGTTACGATAGCCAATCGCCCCCTCGGTCAGCGTACCCTGTGCCACCGATTGGCTGGCTTCGACATTGTCTGCCAGTTTATCGATGTTGATTCGCACGCTGTTGCGATAGTAGCTGCTGATATCACTCACCACCGCTTTACCGAAACGGTTGGTATAAACGGGGTTACCGTAACTGCCGACAGGCACACCGGCAACGCCATCGGTGTCAACTAACATCCTTGTGCCGCCCAGGATATTAGTGCGATGTAATGCACCGCCTTTAGTGGTGAGTGTTGCGCCGCCTTGCAGGGCAACGCCTAATGCGCTGTGTTGGCCCTCGCGATAGCTTGCCGAGCTGTTGACCTTAGCCAGGGTGCCGTTATGGGTATAGTAGCCACTCAGATCGGCGCCCTGACGTGCAACACCTGCACTCACCTGATAGGAGTCAGCATCGTCCAGCCGACTGTAATAACTCGCACTTTGACGGTTATCTCCTTTGGTATAGGAACCGTTGTAACTTACCGTTCCGGATTCGCCCCACGGTAATGACAGTGACATGTACATGCCGTCATCATTGGTGTTATTCAATTTGTTACGATAAGCCGTAAGTGAGAGGCTAAGATTTCTGAAGCGGCCAAGATCGAAATAACGGGAAAGCGATAAGTCATAACGATCGTTGGCTGGTTGGTTCCAGAATGTCTGATGGTTGTAATTGACATACGCGGTCAGATTGAGCGATTCAAATTGCTGATTCAGAGAGAGGGTATACATCTCTTTGCTGCGCCCGGTGGTGATATCGCCATCCCGTGAATCCAGATATTCGGCCATGGAGCGAAAGCCGCTATCGGAAAAGCGATAACCGGCGAACGTCACCTGACTCCCTGTTTGCTCAAAGCGTTTGGCGTAACTCAGGCGGTAAGATCCGCCGCGCTGGGTATCCCGGCTCGGGATTTTAGCCTGCGACATCGTTACATCTGAGGATAGAGCGCCAAAAGCCAATAGATCACGACCCACCCCCACGGAAAAAGCGTTGTAATCTTCCCCGCCCATGCCTCCACCATAGAGTGACCAGCCATTGCTGATGCCCCATGAAAGCTCGCTGGCAGCGAACACCGGCCCATCAACACGATGCTTCCAGTCCGATGGTTTCCCCACGGCGGTTTTAAAACGCACTTGTCCCGGCCGGGTGAGATACGGAATGGTGGCGGTGCTCACTTGGTACTGCTTAACACTGCCGTCCTGCTCTTCAATGCGTACATCAAGATTGCCAGACACCGCACTATCGAGATCCTGAATACGGTAAGGACCCGCAGCTACCTGCACCTCTTTGATGATACGCCCTTGCTGGCTGATGATGATTTTGGCATTGCTGTTCGCCACACCGCTGACTTCCGGTGCGTAGCCGCGCAAATTAGGGGGCAACATGTTGTCATCAGATACCAGACTGAGTCCGGTAAATCGGAAGCTGTCGAAGATTGCCGAGTTGAGGTAATCCTCGCCCATAATGAATTTCGCGCCGATCTTACTTAGCGCGCGATAAGCGTAAAACCTGCTCCAATCCCAGGAGCGGGTATTCGCCTCGTGATGGCTACCGTTGCGAAGATCGTAACGAGTTTGCCAATCGGCACGTACCCGCCAGGCATCAAAGTTCGCGCCGCTGGTACCGTTACCGGATAAGTTGGTTGCGCTACCGCCGCCCGCCCCCTTTTGCTGCAGGGTTTGCAGGTTGAGATTGTAGTCAAAGAGTGCACCTGTGATGCCCTCTTCCCAACGAGCAGGTGGATCCCAATAGGGACTGCTGTACTCTAAATAAGCTTGCGGGATACTAATGAACAGCGCTGATTTTCCTAAATCACCGCGTACTTCCATGCCTTTAATGCTTTCCAGTTTGAGGCACTGTTGGTTATGCCACCATGAGAGGTCAGTTAAGGCTGATTCCTTCAGGCCTAACTGAGACACCATCTCTGGCGTAATGCAGGCCACAGTTTGATTGGCGTCATCTTCTGCTGGGTAGAAGTGAACCTGGCGTTCAGGCAGCGTGTTCGCATTAAGATTAATGCCCAGGGTATAAGTACCCGGCAAAATAAAACCTTTACGTGAAAACTGGCTCAAATCGATATTGCTGCGATCACTAAGATCAAGCACATCTGTGTTGAACTGCACATCACTGACAGCAAGGGATGAAGATAATTTCCCGATGAATAATGTTGTCCCCACTACGAAGACAAAAATGAGATAACCTATATGGCGAGGAAGGCATTTCAGCATGATGGCGTGCCTCGTTAATTATAATCGATTCTAAAACGAATCGTTAATTGGTGGTCGCCAGCTTGCAATATTTCCTGGTTACCCACTAAGTTGAGCGTGTATTTAAGATGCATATTCTCGACCATGAGATCACCTTCAGGCAGATGTACCCCCGGCGTTGCGACATTGCCAATAAGATCGCTGATTCTGACGGATACACCACTGGCGGTACCGGACGTTTTAAAATGGCCTTTGTCATTTTCACCATCAAACATCACTTTAAATTTTTTCCAGTCAGATTTGCTGGGATCCAGGCTTGTCAATGTGCAGCCATATAATCGAATGGAAAACTCTTTTTTAGGCCCTTGGCCTTCTCTAATGATTTTGCTAATGGGATGATTACCCATATATAAAGTCTGATCGCGATCGCCGACGTCAATCGCACAGGGCGTTTCGACAATTGATCCCGTCATATTTAAACGACCAAAACCTTCGGCGTTTGCGAAGGTTTTGGTCATACTTAAAGCGCTGCACAATACCAGGAATGGGGCCGCATAGCGTAAAAATAAGGGCTTCCAAAACATCAATAAGCTCCAGAATACGGTACAGGTAAAAAGACCTGCGGCAGGGGCGCCGCAGGCCAATTAGTCACGCATATTGTTAGATGTAATTCAGTACGAAATTAGTCGGTACCTGGAATGTGCCAGGTACAATGGTGGCGGTTGCGCCGCCGCCCTTCACGCTGGCAGCAAAGGTCAGCGTGTTTTTGCCATCAACAACGGTTTGGCCTACTGTCGCGGTATTCAGTTTCACTTTGGAGCCGTCAGCGGCGGTCAGAACAATAGACGCACCGCTGGCATCACCCCCTACCAGCGCCAGGCTTTCTGCATCATAAGGAGAAGCTGTGCCAGTGAAGGTCACTGTGACTTTATCTTTAGTGCCCGGCGTAGCAATAACGCAATCTTCCAGTTCAATATGGAAAGGCTTTGCACTTGAAGAACCGGTATTACCGTTTGCAGCCAGCACCACATTGGAAATAGCGCCGAGCGGAACGGTTTGATCTAATGAACCCGGAGCGATGGAGCAAGGTGCATCAATAATGGAACCGGTAAAAGTGACTTTTCCGGTTCCACCCGCAGCGTGTACAGAGGAAACAGCAAACAGGCTAAACATAGACAAGGCGATAAGACTCTTTTTCATTTAATATCTTCCATTGAGTTTTTTCTTCATGTTTTTTTAAAACATGGCGTTCTCTGGTTTTAATCAGACGTATAGACGTTGATCACCGTTTTTTATCGTCAGGTACCAGCATTTGCACGCTGTTAGCAGGTGCTCCGTTATCATGCAACTGGAGTAGGGCATGATATATTTAACGTGGCTGTTTTTATTTTTAATTGGCAGCTCAAGTGAGTGCTATTATGTTCAAGGTGAGTAATTAAGAATATAAGATTTCTATGGCGTTTATGTAGTAAGCGAACGGGGTGCTTGTAAGGGGAATATTACAAGGATAAAAGATGGGTGTGTGAGTAAGAGAGGGAGAGTGTTAATTTTAATCGTCTATCAATTCAATTGCTGAAAACTATATCATTAATGTCATGAGGTGAATGTGACCGAGGCTGTATTTATTAGGTCAAATATTAACGCAATCTACTAATGATGACGTTCGTGACAGATGAGATTAAGCGAATCAGCCCGTGCCACTGTATCGTCACGGGCGTGACCTGTTATCGGCTAAGCACCTGTGCGCCGGCACTCTTTTCTAACCGCCGAACATCAAGCAGTGACATCAATACCAACAAAGCTACGCCGGCAAAGGCGATGTGAATATCACTCTGCTCAATGGTGGTGTGGCCATGCCACAGCATTGAGCCGCGCAGGAACAGGGCTGCCAGCGCAATTCCGGCGCTCATGCTGAACTGGAAGAAGATACTGAACACCACGGAGGCATCACTCATTTTTGTTTGGGGCACGTCAGCAAAGCCCAGACTGTTGTAGCAGCTAAACTGCAGTGAACGCGACAGCCCGCCAATAAACAGAATCGCGGCAATCGCAAAATAACCCAGTGAAGGGCTAAGCAGCAGGCACCCCAGCATCGCCACCAAACTGATGATGCCATTCACCATCAATACCTGACGGAATCCCCAGCGCTTCATGAGCCATGTGGTGGCCGGTTTCATGGCTAAATTTCCGGCGAACACCCACAATACCGTGGCACCGGCTTGTGCGGCACTCCAGCCAAACCCCAACTGGAACAGTAAGGGCAGCAGAAAGGGCACGGCATTAATTGAAGCGCGAAACAGCGAGCCACCCATCACTGAGTTGCGGAAGGTGTTAATGGTCAGCGCATTGAATGGCAGCAACGGTTGCGGATAAAGGAAGCTGTGGCGATAAGCCAGTATACTGCTCAGTATGCCGACCAACAGCAGTGGGATGCCGAGGCTGAGATGCATCTGTCCGAGCGCTTCCAGTGCGATAATCAACGCCGTACAGGCGGATGCCGTCAGCACAAAACCACGCACATCAAAGGGGCGCGGCTGTTCTGCTTTGAACTGTGGTACCAGATAGCCGGTAGCGATAATGGCGAGCAGACCGAGTGGAATATTCAGCCAGAAAATCCACGGCCAATGTCCGTAGGTGACAATCAACCCGCCGAGTGGTGGGCCGAGCACGGGGGCAATCAGCCCGGGCCAGGTAATAAAAGCGATCGTTTTCACCATCTCTCTCTTTGCGGTGACGCGCAGTACTACCATACGGCCGACTGGCACCATCATTGCCCCTCCGATGCCTTGTAAAATACGGCTCAGTGTAAACATCGCTAAGGTGTCGCTGAAGCCGCACATGACTGAGGCGAGGGTAAAAATCAAAATGGCACAGGCAAACACGGTACGTGCCCCAAAGCGCTCGGCCAGCCACCCGCTCATTGGGATGCCCACAGCCACCGCCAACAGATAAGCACTGACACCCACATTCAATGCCACCGGACTTGCCGCGAAGTCATGTGCCATTTGTGGAATGGCCGTGGTGATTACCGTGGCGTCGAGGTTTTCCATGAAGAAAGTGATGGCCACCAGCAAGGCCAGTAACAGGGGATGGTTCGCCTTAAGCCCCGTTTGCGTCATAGCAACATTCCTTTCTCTTTCTGGGTTCGTGATGATCAAGAAAGGTCAGTTTTATGTGCAATGGTGTTTCATGCAAGTCTCACCAATGAAAAACCCGGCAGGTGCCGGGTCATCAGAGAGGCAGGGAGAGGAGCATCTTTGCCGGGAAAAGTTACGGCAGTGTAATCACAATGGTGCCGCTACCGCTTTTATCGCCGGGGGTAGGATTGGTCCCCCGGAGCGTAGAGGCAACGGTATGGGATGAGTTACCGTTGGGCAAATAAATGGAGCCTGTGGTGCGGCCATCAAAGGTCAGTGTGGATGTCACACCTCCCCCTAAGTTAATGGTGCCGCCCAGACTCGTCAGGGTGGCTGAGGTGGCACGATTGCAGTTTACATTAATCGAGACGCTATCCTGTTTGCCATTGACCTGATTAGGCTGCAGCGAGCCGTGGTCAATGATTGGCGATCCGCTAAAGGAACAACTGGTCGGCTGAGGGGGTAAGGGCACTGTGACGCAGGATGTGCCTGGCTGGGTGCGAAACAGGTATCCCATATTATTTTGAGCCCCACCCACACAGACGGTAAAAGGCCCTCTTGACGGATAAAAAACCGTTGTGAATGTGGCGCTGGCAGGGTAGCGATGCAAAAATGCTTTGTTGGCATTGGCCCAGGTATCTGTCCCGCCATTCGACCCACTATCCAAAATAATACGTGAGGGATAGATATCGGGATAGGTGCCACTGTCGTGCAACACCCAAATGCCAAAATCGCAGTATCGTGTCCCACATCCTATCGACGCGCTCGAGTTTCCTCCCGACATGATGTAGCTGATTTCCATGGGCATATTCCAGGCAGGAAAGGCCGCGCGCGTGATGATGATGACCGCCTGAGCAGGAAGCGTAATAAGAGCGAAAGTGAACAACAATAATAGCGGGATTATTTTCATGTTATTCCAGAATAAAATGGGGAAGAAAGGCGCTCGACTCGTTCAAAATGAATCGTGACATGACCTTCCAGCTGGACGAGCCAATATATTGGGATTTCGATAATGAGATTTATTGTACGGAGGCTGTTTTCTTAAATATGTAAATATTGGCTGCGATGTGAGTCATTTAATACTGGTTATATTGTCAGGCAGCACTGACAAAAATAAACGGAGACACTGCGATACTGTAAAGGAAGGGAATAAAACAGGTCACCCAGCGGCAACCTGTTTTTGCGTCATTATGCCGTTGCAGCCACTTGGGTTTTCGCTTCAATATACTGCACAACTGCCTGTGTCACCTCGGCGGTATTGGCGCTGCCCCCCACATCCGGTGTCAGAATTCCTTTCGCACACACATATTCGATCCCTTCCATAATCAACGCGGCAGCGTTGCGCTCACCGAGATGCTCCAGCATCTGCACTGCGGTCCAGAAGGTAGCAATCGGGTTGGCGATGCCTTTGCCGGTAATATCAAACGCCGAGCCGTGGATCGGTTCAAACATCGAAGGGAAACGACGCTCTGGATCGATATTGGCGGTCGGTGCCACGCCCAGACTGCCCGCCAGCGCGCCCGCCAGATCGGAAAGAATATCGGCGTGCAGGTTAGTGGCGACGATGGTATCCAGCGTCTGCGGATGCAGCGTCATGCGGTGCGTCATGGCATCGACCAGCATTTTGTCCCACTGCACATCCGGGAATTCCAGCGCCACTTCAGCGGCAATCTCATCCCACATCACCATGCCGTGACGCTGCGCGTTGGATTTGGTCACCACCGTCAGCAACTTGCGTGGACGTGACTGCGCCAGTTTGAAGGCATAACGCATGATACGCGTGACGCCGACACGGGTGAAAATCGCCACTTCGGTGCCGACTTCTTCCGGTAAACCCCGGTGCGCACGGCCGCCGTTACCGGAGTATTCCCCTTCAGAGTTTTCACGCACGATGACCCAGTCCAGATCGCCCGGACCGCGATTGCGCAGCGGCGAGGTGACGCCCGGCAGGATTTTGGTCGGACGCACGTTGGCGTACTGGTCAAAGCCCTGGCAAATCGGCAGGCGCAGGCCCCACAGCGTGATGTGATCCGGCACATCCGGCGCACCCACGGCACCGAAGTAAATCGCGTCGAATTTTTTCAGCGTGTTCAGACCGTCTTCCGGCATCATCACGCCATGTTTTTTGTAGTAGTCCGAGCCCCAGTCAAAGGTCTGCACATCAAATTTTAGTTGCTCATCGTGACGGGTCAGCGCCTGTAACACCTCTACACCCGCGGAGATCACTTCCGGGCCGATACCGTCTGCCGGGATGGCTGCAATTTTGTAGTTACGCATGTTGTTTCTCCAGTTGCTTAATGTGTTTGGGGGATCTCAGCCGTCTCGGGTTTATTCGAGCGGGCAGAAAGAATCAGGACAACGAGGGCAGAGAGCGCCAGCAAACCAGCGACAAAATAGAGCCCCCAGGTGTAGCTGCCGGTTTGCTGGCGGATGACGCCAATCATCATCGGGCCGACAAACCCGCCCAGGTTGCCGATAGAGTTGATGGTAGCGATGCCCGCAGCCGCAGCCGGGCCGCTGAGGAACAGCGTCGGCATACTCCACAGCGGCGGTTTTGATGCGCTGATACCAACCGTCACCAGCGTCAGGGCAACGATCACCGCAAACAGCGTGCTGACGTTCCCGGCGTAAATCAGTCCCGCCGCCGCCAGTAAACAGGCACCAATCACATGCCAGCTGCGCTCCCTGGTGCGGTCGGAATGGCGTGCCCACAGGATCATGCCTATTACCCCGATCACCGCCGGGAAGGCGTTCAGGAAACCAATCTCCAGCGAGGAGGCACCGAAGCTTTTGATGATCTGGGGTGACCAGATGCCGAGCGTGTAGAGTCCGGCGGAGGTGCCGAAGTAAACCAGCGCCAGGGCCAGCACGCGTTTATCCGCCAGTCCGCGCCAGACGCTGCTGTGCCCCTGAGCTGCGGCACGCGTGCGCTCTTCCGCCTGCATGGTGTTTTGCAGCCACTCGCGCTCTTCGTCAGTCAGCCATTTGGCTTTGGCCGGGCGGTCAGTGAGGAAGAACAGCACCACGACGCCCAGCACCAGCGCGGGGATGGCCTCCAGCACAAACATCCACTGCCAGCCCGCGTAACCCAGGAAGCCATGCATCTCCAGCAGGGCAGCTGAGATCGGCGATCCCAGTGCGGTGGAGAGCGGGGCAGCCGCCATAAAAATGGCAGTCACCTGCGCGCGTCTGGCGGCCGGGAACCAGTAGCTGAGATAGAGGATGATGCCGGGGAAGAAACCGGCTTCCGCTACGCCGAGCAGAAAACGCAGGGTGTAGAAACTGGTGGTGCCCTGCACAAAGGCCATGCAGCCAGAGACTAAGCCCCAGGTGATCATCACGCGGGCGATCCAGATGCGCGCGCCGACTTTATGCAGAATTAAATTAGAGGGGACTTCGAACAGGAAATAACCGAGGAAAAAGATGCCCGCACCCAAACCAAATACTGTGGGTGAGAAACCTAAATCCTGATTCATGGTTAACGCAGCAAAACCGATATTGACGCGGTCGAGAAAGGCGATGAAGTAGAGCAGCATGATGAAGGGCACAATGCGCAACGTCACTTTACGCATCACCCTTTTTTCGAGGTGAGAGTTCATATTAAAGTGCTCCAGATTGTGTAGGGTGGTGTTATTTTTTTGTCATCGAGTTCAGTATGCAGTTTTGCCTTGGCGGATCATTAAGTGTGGATTATATAAAGTATTTGAATAATCGAATGGCGAGGGAAATGTGGATATAAATCAACTGCGTTGTTTTGTTGCGGTGGGTAAAGAACTCCATTTTGGGCGCGCAGCCCAAAGAATGGAAATGATGCCTGCGTCACTTTCTCGCTTCATTCGATTACTGGAAGAGGACCTCGGCGTACGGTTATTGAACCGTTCGACGCGCAATGTTTCACTCACGGCGGAAGGTGCGATCTTTTTTGACGAAGCCAGCAAACTTATCGATCAGTTTGATGCGCTGGCATTGCGTTTTAAAGTGGGATTAAAAGATGAGCGCCGCACATTGCGTATTGGTGCCATTGATAGCGCCGCACGTGGAATAGTGCCAGCATTATTGAATTTATTTCTGCCGTTACATCCCACCAGTGATATTCATATTATTGAAGATAAAACCATCAACCTGATCCCGAAATTAAAATCTGGCTGGCTGGATATGATTATTATTCGTGCTCCGCAAGTAATGGATGCCTCGCTAGCGATGCGCTTTATCACCCGAGAAAGCTGCGTACTGGCCGTGCCGTTGCAGCATCCGCTGGCGGGACGGTCACAGGTCAGCGTTGAGGATTTCCAACATGAGGCGATGATCATTCCTGACCGACGCACGCGCCCGCACAGTCACGATCTCACCATGAGTTTGTTTAAACAGGCCGGATTAACGCCGCATATTGCCCAGTTCGCTGAAGAAAAGCAGACCATTTTGAGCCTGGTGTCCGCAGGCTTGGGCCTCGCGGTGGTGCCCGCATCTTACCGCACCATGAACAGTGACAGCGTCAGCTATATCGCGCTGACGTTACCTGAGCAAATCAAAGGGTTGCCACTGAGCATTGCCTGGCAAAAGGGCAATGAAGATGATTATCTGCGGGAGATGCTGCGCCTGTTGCATGACAACAAGCGCGAACTCACGGAAAAGCTGTAATGAGCGATTAACTGAATTCTGATTCCGGCGGGCAGTTCTCGCGAATATAAATATTGAACGGAGTGTAGCCGCCAGTATTTTTATCATTTTCGACGCGATTAAAATGCACCGCAATAATCTCCAGTGCGCGGCGCGCTTCTTCATGCGGATTTTGATCGATAATCACATCAATAACCCCCTCACGTAACATTCGACGTCGCTCAGTAGTGAGTTCATGGGTAATTAAGACCACCTGCTGTTCCAGTTTGAGGGATTTTATTGCCTGAGTAATATTGGTATTGCCCGCAGAGACGTTATAGATACCTCGGATATTCGGATTATTTTGCAACGCCCGTCGCACCACTTCACCGGCACGGGTTTGATCCTCGCCGCTTTCCAGCGTTTCGCTGATGGCATACTGTGGAAAACGCTCACGCAGTACCGAGCGGAACCCCATCTCGCGCTCTTCATGACCAATCATATGCTGCATACCCAGCACCACTAAAACCTCACCGCCCTGGCTACCGCAAAAACGGCCAATAAGTTCACCGGCTGCACGTCCCATCTGACGATTATCTGGCCCCACATAGGCGATACGCCCGCTGGTGGGGATGTCGGTGACCAGCGTCACCACCGGCGTTTTGCCTGAAATCTGGCGCAGTGCTTCCGCGACATCCGGATCGTTGGGGCATACCACTATCATCGCGTCGTTGACTGCCGCAATTTGGTGGATCTGCTTAATGGTGCCCTGCGGATTGGTCAGATTGAGGTAGTGGATAAAGCAGTTGAGGCGCATATCGGACAGGGTCGCGCCAATGTCGGCGAAAGCATTACGCAGACCGCTATAAAAGGGATTCTTGGGCGACTGCATCAGCACCGCCACGCGCAGCATCGGCAAATAGCCGCGAAACAGCACGCGATCCACGTTGAGCTTGTTGGCCCACTCCAGCACTTTGGCTTCCCTGGCCGGAGAAACACCGCCGCGTCGATTCATCACCCGATCGACGGTACTTAAACTGACGCCTGCAGCGGCAGCAATCTGATCTAACGTGGTTTTTTTGATGTCAGTCACAATAAAGCCCCGATTTGAAGGGAAGCCCTCATTGAATGAATGTTTACCGCCAATTCAGCGATTGATCAATATATCCGCATCACTTAATTTTTAATTCGTGAGGTGAGTGGGATTTATTAATGAGTGTAACTGAGGTTTTAAAATAAAAGGGCGTTGAGACCATCCTGTTTAATTAAATTCATTCGATATAAATAACGTAAATAACCAAGCAACCATCAATCCTTTTATTTAAGGAGTCAAACATGACGCAATTAACCGGCATTGCGCTACTCGGCGCGGGCCGCATGGCAAAAGTGCATGCGGCTGCCATTCGCCAGGCCGGCGGGCAGATCGTTACGGTGTACGATCCCGTCAGTGCGGCAGCTGATGCGATGGCAGCAGAAACCGGTGCGGCGGTGGCATCCAGTGCCGCGGCGGCGATCGGCCATCCGGAGGTCACTGCCGTGGTGATTGCCACTTCTTCAGACACTCACGTGGAACTGATCATCGCGGCGGTCAATGCCGGGAAACCGGTGCTGTGCGAAAAACCCATTGCCAGCAGCTTAACCGAGGCGCGGCGCTGCATTGAAATCATTGGCAGCGAGGCCGCACAGCAGGTATTCCTCGGCTTCAATCGCCGCTTCGATCGCGGCCATGCTTCGGTGCGCCAGGCGGTGCAGGCGGGTGAGATTGGTCGTCTGGAGCAGCTCACCCTCACCAGCCGCGATCCGTTTCCGCCGCCGCTGGAATACATTCCCCGCTCAGGGGGCCTGTTCCGCGACATGATGATCCACGATTTCGACATGGCGCGCGGCATTGTCGGCAAAGAGTTTGTCAGCATCACTGCGCACGGTTCGTCGATTATCGATCCTGAAATCGGTCGACTGGGGGATGTGGACACCGCCAGCGTCACGTTACTGGCAGAGGATGGCACCCTCGTCACTATCCTCAACTCCCGCCGCTGCAGCTATGGCTTTGATCAGCGCATCGAGGCGTTTGGCTCGCAGGGTATGGTGATGTCCGATAACCCACGGCAGTCAGGCTTCACCCGCTACACGCCAGAAGCCCCCGGCTGTGCCGCACCGATCCTTGAGTTCTTTATGGAGCGCTACGGGCCGAGCTACATCGAAGAGATGCGCTTATTCCTTGAATGCGCACGCAGTGGCACACCGATGCCGGTCAATGCGCTGGATGGCCTGAAGGCCGCGCTGTTGGCAGAAGCCGCCACCGCATCACTCAAACTGGGCAAAACACTTCATCTCACCGGATTAGATCAGGAGTTCCCTCATGCATAACACCGCAGGCCGTCATGCGAATACCATTGCCATCGTGACCGGTGGCGCCCAGGGCGTGGGGTTTGCCATCGCACGTCAACTGGTACTGGAAGGGTGCACGCGTCTGTTGCTCGCCGGGCGCGATGCCGAAAAAGGCACGCGAGCCAGTGCTGAGCTGGCTGAGTTAGGTGCCAGGGCGCAGTTTGTGGCGCTGGATTTGCAGGATGTCGAAGCCTGTCTGGCACTCACGGAGAAAGCCGTCACCACTTTTGGTGATGTGAATGTGCTGGTCAACGCCGCTGCATTGGGCGCTCGAGGCACGCTGGTGGATACGCCGCTCGCACTCTGGGATCAAATGTTTAATACCAATGCGCGCGCGCCGTTCTTTTTGATGCAGGGCTTTGTGCGCCATCGGCTGGCGCAGGGAGGTATCGGGGCGATCGTCAATATCCTGTCGCAGTGTGCACACTGTGGGCAATCCTATCTGGCGCCTTACTCGGCGTCTAAAGGCGCGCTGGCAACCTTGACCAAAAACGTCGCCAATGCCTATCGCGGCAACCGTATTCGTTGTAACGCCATTTTACCAGGCTGGATGGACACCCCAGGCGAAGATCTCACTCAACGGAAGTACCACGCTGCCACCGATGGCTGGCTGGAGCGTGCTGAAGCGTCGCAGCCGATGGGGCAGCTATGTAAACCGCAGGAGTTGGCGGGGCTTGCCAGTTATCTGCTGAGTCATGAAGCCGGTGTGATGACCGGTGCCTTGATCGATTACGACCAGAATGTTGCCGGTGCCTATCCAGAGTAATCTGGGCACTGATTCTGTCCCCTGGTTATCCATAAAAATAAGGTCAGATTATGCAATTTAAAAAACACCTTACCGCGCTGGCACTGCTGTGCGCGTTACCCGTGAGCGTGATGGCGAAAGATCTCAGCATCGGCGTCAGCATGGATCATTTCGACGATAATTTTCAGACCATCCTGCGTCAGGCCATGGCCAGCAAAATGAAGCAGCTCGGTGATGTGAAAGGGCAGTTTGAGGATGCCAAAGGCGATTCCGCACAGCAGTTGCAGCAGGTTGAATCCTTTATTGGTCAAGGTGTGGACGCCATTATCGTCACCCCCACGGACACTCAAGCGATGAAGCCGATTATTGCCCTGGCTCAGAGAGCCAAAGTGCCGTTGGTGTTTGTTAACCGCCGACCCGAAACCCCGTTGAGTGATGGCATGGCTTATGTCGGCTCCGATCCGCGCCTCGCAGGAAAAATGCAGATGGAAGCGTTGGCGCAGCAGATGGGCGACAAAGGCAACGTGATGATTCTGATGGGGAATCTCTCCGGCGAAGATACCCGTGAACGCACCAAAGGGGTAGAAGAGGTGATTGCACAGCATCCGGGGATGAAAGTGCTGGATAAGCAGTCGGCCCTGTTTTTCCGCAAAGAGGCGAATGATGTCACCACCAACTGGCTGCTCACCGGACAAGACATCAACGCCATCGTTGCCAATAACGATGAGATGGCGATTGGGGCCATTCTGGCGTTGAAGCAGGCGGGCGCGAAGCACGTGCAGGTGGCGGGCATTGATGGCACGCCGGATGCGTTACAGTTCATCAAAAGCGGCGACATGCGTCTGACGGTGTTCCAGGATGCCAAAGGTCAGGGCGATGGCGCAGTGCAATCGGCGATCGGTCTGGTAAAAGGCGAGAAGGTGGCAAAGGATACCTTTATACCTTATCAACTTATTACCAAAGAGAATGTCAGCCAGTTTGCCAACAGTAATACGCGATAAAGCTGCTGCGTGTGATTTGACCTGGTCGCCATCAATGGCGACCCTACAGTGTGCGCAGGGTATGCCTGTGTATTACCCATTCCCGTAGGGTGCGCATTGATGCGCACCTGGCGAAAACCGGCTCTACGCCGCCCAGAGTGGCTAATTCTCATCACTCTCTCTATGATGGATTTTTTCCCGCATGATTGTCGGGAACGATCAATGACTTAGGGAAGTAACCACGCGATGACCCTGTTAAACGACCTCGATTTGCGCCAGCTGGAAGCCTTCTCGGCGGTGATCTCTGCGGGTAGTGTTACGGCAGCCGCCAAAGCGCTAAACCGCTCGCAGCCTGCGGTCTCCCGCTTGATCCAGGAACTGGAGCAGTCGCTGGGTTATCCGCTGTTTATCCGCAACGGCCCACGCATCCATCCATCCGAAGAGGCGCTGCAACTGCATCAGTATGTGCAAAAAGCCTTGCTGTCGTTACAGCAGATCCGCTTGCGCGCGCAGGAGATCGCGCATCAGCAGCATCGTCCACTCAGCATTGCTGCTACACCCGCATTGGCTGCCGGTTTACTGCCGCAGGCGTTGGCGGCGCTGAATTTGCCGAACAAAGTACAAATTCTCAGTGAATCCGCAGAAAAAACCGCCCACGCGGTAATCACCGCAGAGGCCGATATTGGGCTGTGCAGCTTACCGCTGGAGCATCATGCGGTAGAGTTACACTGGATTGGGCAGTCGCAGTGCGTGATTGCGCTACCGGAAGAGGATGAACTGGCGGCGCAGGCAACGTTATCCCTCAGCCAGCTGGCAGGTCGCCGTTTGATCGCCCCCTGGAGCCCGCAACGTCTGCGTGGACGCTATGAAAAAGCGCTGAAGAAGGTGAAAGCACCGCTGTTGGAAACCATCGAAACCAACTCTTCGGCGAATATTCTTGGCTGCGTGCGCGCGGGATTGGGCGTGGCGATCCTTGAACCGGTAACGGGTTGGGGCATGCCGCTGTCAGGCGTGGCGATCCGTCCGATTGAGGAAGACATTCCCTACTTCTTTGGCGTGATTACGCCGCAGGGGCGTCAGATTTCCAGTGCCGCACTGGCGCTGGTGGAGGCGCTGGCAGAGGCTGCGACCCAGCTTCTGCCGGGCTTTGAACGTCTGCCCGCCAGCGAACATCCGCTCATTATGCGGGTGATTAACCAGAACGGATAACCGCGGTCACCATAAATGGTGACCCTACAGCCTTCGCGGTCCTTCGTAGGGTGCGCATTTATGCGCACCGTCTCGCACAATCCCTTTATTTTCAACGCTTATAACTTTTCCGGCATAAGATATAAGAAATCCATTGGTCAAATCCTGAGCGCACTTCTTGACTCCGATTTAGGGCAAGAGGATTATGCGAAAACTTAGTTCTTATTATGCGTATTGATGATTGTTAGCTATCCATTATGTGATTTAAAGATAATTAAAAGGGTCGCTTCATCAACGCATTTTAACCGTTTTCGCTCGCTCTCATGGCGATCGCTGACACCAGGGAAATCTCTCTATGACTTATGCCGCTAAAGGTCTTGCCGCGCTGGAAGCTCAGCTACAACAGGATCTGGAGTTTCTGGAACTGCCTGCCAAATCCTGGGTACCGGAACGCACCTATCTGAGTGCACCGGTGCGCGACGTGGTGGTGATTGGCGCAGGCATGTGCGGGCTGGCGGCACTGGCCAAATTACAATTCACCGGCATCAGTAATGTGGTGGCGTATGACGCCGCACCCGCTGGACTGGAAGGTCCGTGGATCACCTTTGCGCGTATGGAAACCCTGCGCTCACCGAAAACCCTGCACGGTCCGGCACTCGGCTTGGCTCAACTGACCTTCCGCGCCTGGTTTACCGCGCAGTGGGGCAAAGAGGCATGGCAGGAGCTGGACAAAATCCCTAAAGCACAGTGGATGGATTACCTGATTTGGTATCGCAAGGTGCTGAATCTGCCGGTGCATAACAACGTGCGCGTGAGCAATATCGCGCAGGACGGGGATTTGATTGCGCTGGATCTGGACGGTGCCGAAACCGGCCGGGTTTACACGCGTCGTTTGGTGCTGGCCACGGGACGTTCTGGTCTCGGCGGCTTTGCCGTTCCGGATTTCCTGCAAGGCATCGATCGTCAATTCTGGGCGCACTCCGCGGATGACATCGATTTTGCTGCCTTGCAGGGGAAACGTATTGCGGTGATTGGCGCAGGTGCTTCATCGATGGACAACGCCGCCACGGCGCTGGAACAAGGCGCAGGCGCGGTGGATCTGCTGATTCGCCGCAAAGCGATGCCGCGCATCAACAAGATGACCGGTATTGGTAGCCAGGGCGTGGTGCACGGTATGCACCAGCTGCCGGATGCGTGGAAATGGAAGTTTGTCGATTACACCGCCGCCACGCAAACGCCGCCACCACGTTCCTCAACTTTGCGCGTATCGCGTCATGAAAATGCGCGTTTCTTCCTCGATTGCGGCATCAATGCTGTCAAACAGGAAGAGAATGGCCTGCTCATCGAAACTACCCAAGGTGCGCTGCACTACGACTATCTGATTGCCGCCACCGGTTTCACCAACGATTTCCACGGTCGCCCGGAATTTGCGGCTATCGCACCGCATATCCGCAGCTGGTCTGATGGTCGCTATCAGCCAGAAATGGGGAACGCGCGTCACAGCATGCTGGAAGCGCCCGACCTCGGCCCATCATTCGAATTTCGTGAACTGTCGCCAGGCACCTGCCCGATGCTGGCACACATCCACTGCTTTAACGATGCCGCGATGCTGACGCACGGCAAAGTCTCCGGCGATATTCCGGCGGTGAGCGCCGGTGCCGATCGTCTGGTGCGCGGGATTACTGCCTCACTGTTTGCCGAAGACGTGGAGCAGCACTACGCCAACTTACAAGCTTTTGACACCCCTGAACTGCAGGGCGATGAATGGGTGGACTCAACCCCCTTACTCAAACAGGAGAACGCGTTGTGAGCGACGCTATTGATCAAGCAGCCGGATTAACACCAGAAGATGCGTTGTATCAAACGCGCCGCCTGCGCCCCGAATTTGTTGTGGGTGCGGAAGCGTGCCGTGTATCAGTACTTACGCCGGAAGACGATCAGGGTCTGCCTGCGGATCTGCGTCTGGCGCTGGCGCAGCGTATGGCGGTGCTGAATTACGATGCGCCGCTGCAACGCGATTATCAGGCACAGCTGGCGGCGTTAAACCCGTCTGAAGCTCTGCTGGCGCTGGCCTCGGGTTGCGCCGTAGCGGAAGAGCCGCTGGCGACCATTGCACGTCATGCCGACATGGTGACGCAGCAGCCAATTCAGGCCACCGAGCAGCATATCCGCCTGCTGGAACAGGCCGGTTTGAGCAATCCGCAAATCGTCGCGCTCTCTGAACTGATTGCCTTTGTTAACTTCCAGACGCGCGTTGCGGCTGGCTTACGTCTGCTGAGGTCTGCATGATTCCGTCGGTTAATCTCAAGCCTTTGCACTGGCATCCTTACATTCAGCCCGTGGACGTCGAACAAGCGACGCCGGCCCAGCTGGATGCGATGAAGGTGACGCCATCCAACAAGAAGATCTCCGAGTACGTGCGCACGCTGGTGCACGATCCGGAGAGCTACACCGCACGTACCGGGTTGTTCAACGCGATTATGTATGTCGAAGGCGGTCTCGATCGTGCCGATCGTGAACTGGGCGCGTTGGGGGCATCGATCGTGAACGGCTGCCGCTACTGCGCCGTGGTACATGCGCGCCGCCATGCGCAGCTGGCCGACAGTGACGCGGTGGTCAGTGCCATCTATTTTGATAGAGCGGATGTGTTAGGTGAACGTGATGCGGCGATCTACCACTTTGCTCGTCGTTTATCGGTCACGCCATCAGAAGCCACGCCGGAAGATGTAGCGGCACTGCGCGCGGTCGGTATGAACGATCAGGAGATTATCGATCTGATCCACGCCATTGCCATTTTCGGCTGGGCCAACCGTCTGATGCATGTGCTCGGCCATGCTGACCTGAACAAATAAGGGCTGCACCAGATGTTAGAACTCAACAATATTACGCTCTCTTATGGCAGCAACCCGATCCTGAAAGGTGTCGATCTGTCGGTTAAACGCGGCGATGTAGTGTCGATCATCGGGCCAAGTGGCACCGGCAAAACCACGTTGCTGCGCTGCATTAACTACTTGGCCAAGCCCTCTGCGGGCACTATCCAACTGGATCAGATCCGTATGGATTACCAGTCGCCAGATAAAGCGGCGATCCAGGCGATCCGTTTGCGCACCGCCATGGTGTTTCAGCAATTCAACGTGTTCAAAAACATGACGGTGCTGGAAAACGTGATGGATCCACTGATCGTGATCCAGCGTAAAACCAAACAGCAAGCGCGCGATATTGCCGTGCAGGAGCTGGAGCGTGTGGGCTTGGGTGCCAAGCTCGATCACTATCCGTCGCAGCTGTCTGGCGGCCAGTTACAGCGTACCGGTATCGCGCGTGCCCTGGCGGTACGTCCAGATGTGATGCTGTTTGATGAACCGACCTCATCGCTCGATCCTGAGCTGGTGGGGGAAGTGCTGAAAGTGATTAAAGATGTGGCGTCTTCTGGCATTACCTCGCTGCTGGTAACGCACGAGATGCAGTTCGCAAAAAGCATCTCGAATCGCATTGTGTTTATGGATCAAGGTGTGGTGGCCGCGCAGGGCAGTCCGGCAGAGATGTTTGATAACCCAACCCTGCCGCGCCTTGCACAGTTCCTCAGTAGTGAACGAGCATTCTAATAATTAAAGGAATCAAAGACATGCCTGCAATCAAAACCACATTACGTCGCCTGGCCGCGCCTGGCATCATCGCGTTAGCCCTGATCAGCGGTAACAGCTTCGCTGACGCGGTCCGTACCATTAAAATTGCTACCGCAGCCGAATCCAAACCGCTGTCATGGGGCGCGATTGGTCACGAGCCGCAAGGCTATGAGCCGGACGTGCTGAAAGCTATCAACGCTAAACTGCCGCAGTACAAATTTGTCATGGAAGGCGCGGCAGACATCGCGCAGGAAACCGGCCTCGTGACCGGCAAGTACGACATGGCGACCGGCGGTTACTACAAGGCGCCTGCACGCAGCAAACAGTTCCTGATCCCCGATGCACCGATCGGTGCCAGCCTGATGAAGATCTACAGCCGCAGCGATAGCAATATCAACGGTATGAAAGATCTGGTCGGCAAGAATATCGTGCCAGTGACCGCAGGCGGTGGCGTGTATAAGTTCGTCACCCAGTGGCAGCAGGATAACCCGAATGACAAAATCACCATCAAAGCTTCCAGTGCTGGCGTGCCTTACCCGGATCGTCTGAAAGAAGTACAGAACGGTAAATACGATGCGCTGATCTTGCCTTCAAACCTCGGTGAACAGACGGTGATCGACAACCAGAAGCTGGCGATCAAAGCCAGTGAGCCAGTGGTGATCAACAACACTTATGTGCTGATCCACCGTTCTGCTGAAAACCAGGCGCTGAACGATGATGTGAACAAAGCGCTGAAAGAACTGAAAGATGACGGCACGCTGGATAAGCTGGCGCAGAAGTGGTTCGGCGAAGAAGTGACGAAGTACATGAAGTAACAGATTCACTGCGCCCGGTCTTAATCCGGGCGCATGCTGTCCTTTTTAGCAGGAGTGTTTCACCGTGAATCTATCCTCCATGATTCCTGAACTGCTGTCGGCGCTGCCTTTGACGCTCGGCATCATGTTTGTCGCGATGATTGCCGGGTTCTTTCTGGCGCTGATCGCCACGGTTTTTCGCGTGCGCCGCATCCCGGTGATCAGCCAACTGGCCGATCTCTATGTTTCCTACGCGCGCAGCGTACCGGTGGTATTACAGCTGTTTGTCGCCTTTTACGGCATGCCGCTGATCACCGATAACTTTGGTTTTGGTGACTTCTTTACCGCCAACGTGGCGGCGATGATCGGCCTGAGCCTGTATCACGGCGGCTATCTGTCGGAAGTGATGCGCCCGGCGTACCTCGCCGTGGAACGGGGTCAGCACGATGCCACCGACAGCCTCGGTTACAGCTTCCGCCAGAAAATGCTGCGTGTGATTGGGCCACAAGCGGTGCACTTCGCACTGCCTGGTTACGGCAATGCGATTATCTATCTGATTCATAACGTGGCGCTGGTGATGTACATCGGGGCGGCGGATGTGATGGCGACCGCGCACTTAATTATGGAACGCGATTACAACCAGTATCAGTTCGGCACCTATCTGGTGTTGGCGGTGCTCTATTCACTGCTGTGCGGTGTGGCCTGGTTGATCATTCGTTTCTTCGAACAACGTCATGCGAAGTACAGCTCGAAGTCTGCGGCGCGCGTGAAGTTCACCACCAGCGTCTGAGTAGGGGAGAAAAACCATGTTTGATGCTGAGGTTTTGCTGCCGGACTTCTGGAGCATTCTCGATGCTGTGCCGGTGACGCTGCTGATGGCGGTGACGGTCTTTATCTGTTCGACGCTGCTCGGTGGTTTGTTCGCGTTTATTGAACATCGCCGTATTCCGGTGCTGCGTCAGTTAGTCATCACCTACAAAATCGCCTTCAAAGGCGTACCGATGGTGGTGGTGATTTTCCTCGCCTATTACGGCTTGCCACCGGCACTGCACTTTGTTGCCACGCTGTTTGGTGTTGAGGTCAATGCCCATTCGCTGCCGAACTGGGTGATCATCATTGTGGCGCTGAGTGCCTGCGTAGCGGCATTCCAGGCTGAAGTATGGAAAGGTGCGCTGAACTCGTTCGACAGTGGGCAATCCGATGCGGCCTTATCGCTGGGTTACAGCGGGGGTCAGCTGTTCCGCAGGGTGATGTTCCCACAGATTATCGTGGCGGCGATCCCTGATTTGGCGAATGCTTTTATGGTGATCATGAAGGCACTGTCGCTGGCGTTTGCCATCGAAGTGGTGGATATCTTTGCTCAGGCGCAGCTCACTGCGGCACTGAACTTCTACTACCTTGAAGCCTTCCTGATCGCGGTGGTGTTCTACATGGTGATTGCCTATGTGGTCACCAAGATCGCCGATAAGATCGAGGCAGCACTGCGCGTGCGCACCTGAGGTTCATGATATTGATGCGAAAACGGCAGCCCAATGTGGCTGCCGTTTTTTTTGGATAATGAACACTCCTTGCTTTCATTTTGCAAGTTACTTGCAAAATGAAAGTGACTTTGCGACAGTATTCCGCATCCAATCTCCTGCAGAATACCTCTCATGAAAAACGAACCGCTTTACCATATGCCTTGCCCTATTGCCCGCAGCTTGGGTCGCGTCGGAGATGGCTGGAGCATGCTGATCATGCGCGACGCGCTGGCTGGCTTTACCCGCTTTGACGAGTTCCAGAAAAGCAGCGGCGTTGCGCCTAACATCCTGTCGCGTCGCCTGAAAGAACTGGTGGAAGATGGTTTGCTGCAGAAGGTGTGCTATAGCACCACGCCAGCGCGTTACGAATATCATCTGACTCACGCCGGACGTGATTTGCGCGGCGTGATTCTGGCGCTGGCCGAGTGGGGCAGCACGCACTTTTCGCCGGAAGGGCGTCAGATGCAGCTGGTGGAAACCGCCACCCAGCGCCCGGTGAAACTGCAACTGGTCGATAGCGAGAATGGCCAGCCGCTGACGCTGGATAAATACCAAATGGTGCCGGGCCCGGCAGCGGTGCCAATGATGCACTATCGCCATGACTATCTGCAGAAAAAACGCGCTGGTGATACCACGCAGAAATTCACACCGCCTGCGCTGGCAGAGAAGCAATCATGACACTCACGCGCAAAAAATCGGCGCTGCTGTTAGCGCTGACGCTGGGTGGTATGGCACTGGCAGGCTATGGCTATTACTGGTGGCATACGGCGCGCTTTATGCCTTCGACTGACGATGCCTACGTTGGGGCAGATATCAGCGCGATCTCGGCGAAAGTCCCAGGTTATATTCACACCCTGGCGGTGCAAGACAACGCCAGGGTGAAAAAGGGCGATCTGCTGGTACAACTGGATAACCGGGATTATCTGGCGGCGCTGGATCAGGCGGCGGGTGAAGTCGCCGCACAGCAAGCCGCGTTAAGTGATATCGCGGCGACGCGCCAGTTACAGCTCGCCACCATTGCCGGTACGCACGCTTCATTGTTGGCGGCACAGGCGGTGACGCAGAAAACCACCTCGGATCAACGTCGTTACAGTGCGCTGGCAAGCAGTTCCGCGGTGTCGCAACAGATTCGCGACCATGCGCAAGCGGATTACCATCAGGCCATAGCCGAAGAGAGCAAAAGCCGCGCCGATACCCGCGTTGCCGAGCGCCAGTTGCAGGTATTAGACGCACGCGAGCAGCAGGCGAAGGCGGCGTTAGTGCAAGCCCAGGCGGGACTGGCGATGGCGAAGCTCAATCTTGAGTACACGGAAATCCGCGCCCCGTTTGATGGCGTGGTCGGCAATCGTCGCGCGTGGTCAGGCTCCTATGTCAGCAGCGGTACGCAACTGCTGTCGCTGGTGCCGGCACAGGGATTGTGGGTCGATGCCAATTTCAAAGAGAGCCAGCTGGCGGATATGCGCCCCGGACAGGCGGCCCGCATTGTGGCGGATGTCTTACCCGGCCGCACGTTCAACGGCCATGTCGGCAGTTTGTCACCGGCCACCGGCTCGCGCTTTAGCATTCTTCCGGCGGAAAACGCCACGGGCAATTTCACTAAGATCGTCCAGCGCGTGCCGGTGCGTATTGTATTGGATGGCGATGCGGCTCTGCTCGGCCTGCTGCGTCCGGGTTTATCCGTCACGGTGACGGTTGATGAGAGAAACATGCGATGAGCAGCGTGGCCGCGCCGCTGATGGCTCCGGCAGAGATGCCGGTAAGCAAGAAGGTGTTCGCCTTCGCTACCATGTGCATCGGTATGTTTATTGCCCTGCTGGATATCCAGATTGTTTCGGCATCGCTGCGGGATATTGGCGGCGGATTATCAGCCGGCGATGATGAAACCGTGTGGGTGCAAACTAGCTATCTGATCGCGGAGATCATCATTATTCCGCTCTCCGGTTGGCTGGCGAGCGTGATGTCAACGCGCTGGTTGTTTGCTGCCTCGGCCTGTGGCTTTACGCTGATGAGCCTGCTGTGCGCCTGGGCGTGGAACATCCAGAGCATGATCGCCTTCCGTGCCTTACAGGGGCTGGCGGGCGGATCGATGATCCCGCTGGTCTTCACCACCGCCTTTGCATTTTTTCACGGTAAGCAACGCGTGATTGCTGCCGCCACCGTGGGTGCACTGGCCTCGTTAGCGCCAACGCTGGGGCCAACGGTCGGCGGATGGATTACCGATAACTTAAGCTGGCACTGGCTGTTTTATATCAACATTATTCCCGGCATTTACATCACTATTGCCGTGCCGCTGTTGGTCAGGATCGACACGCCTAATCGCGAACTGCTGCGCGGCGCGGATTACTTCAGCATTTTGTTGTTGGCACTGTCGCTGGGGTGTCTGGAATATACGTTAGAAGAGGGCCCGCGCTGGGGCTGGTTTGACGACAGCACCATTACCACCACCGCTTGGATCGCCTTGGTGTGCGGCGTATTCTTTGTGATCCGCACGCTTAATCATGCGAAGCCGATCATGGATCTGCGGGCGCTGAAAGATCCGGGCTTTACCCTTGGTTGCTATTTCTCGTTTATGGCGGGGGTCGGGATCTTCGCCACCATTTACCTCACGCCGCTGTTTCTCGGCCAGGTACGTGGCTTTAGCGCACTGGAGATCGGGCTGGCGATCTTCTCTACCGGCATCTTTCAGATCTTATCGATCCCCTTCTATGCGTGGCTGGCGAATCGCGTCGATTTGCGCATTTTGCTGGCCTTTGGGCTGATGAGTTTTGGCTTGTCGATGTTTTTCTTTGTGCCCATCACCCATGACTGGGGCGCAAAAGAGCTGCTGTTTCCGCAAGCCTTTCGCGGCATGGCACAGCAGTTTGCCGTAGCGCCCACGGTCACACTGACACTCGGCAGCTTGCCGCCAGCAAGACTAAAATTAGCCTCAGGACTGTTTAATCTGATGCGCAACCTCGGCGGTGCCATCGGTATCGCACTGTGCGGCACCGTGCTGAACGACCGTACCAATCTGCATTACAGCCGCCTCGCTGACCATCTCAACAGCGCCAGCCTGTCACTCGGTGACTATCTGCAGTCGCGTACCGCAGCCCTGATTCTCAACGGATTAAGCCCGGATGCCGCGCACACGGCGGCGCTGCAATCACTGGCTTCACTCACCCTGCGCGAAGCGCGGACGCAGGCTTTCTCGGACGCATTCTGGCTAATTATGGTCGGATTCTGTATCGCCGCGCTGCTGGTTCCCTTTATGAAAAAGCCCGCGGCTTAAGGAGTTATCAATGAAACGTATTGTGATTACAGGTATGGGGCTGGTTTCGCCGCTTGGCTGCGGGACCGAAGCCGTATGGCAGTCACTGCTGGCCGGGAAATCCGGTATCAGCGCTTTGCCGGAAGAGATGGTGCAGGATATCAGCTGCAAAATTGCCGGGCAGGTGCCAACGCTGGAGCAAGATCCACAGCATGGTTTCGATCCCGAACGCGTGATCGCGCCGAAAGATCGCAAGAAAATGGATCGTTTTATTGAGTTTGCTTTAGTCGCGGCGCACGAGGCGCTGACGCAAGTCAACTGGTTCCCGCAGGATGAGGCGCTGCGCCAGCGTACCGCCACGGTGATCGCCACCGGAATCGGCGGCTTCAACGAAATCGCCAATGCGGTGGAAACCACCGCCAATCGCGGTCCACGTCGGCTGTCGCCCTTCACCATTCCGTCATTCCTCGCCAATCTGGCGGCGGGACATGTGTCGATTGCGCATGGTTTCCGTGGCCCAATTGGGGCGCCGGTCACGGCCTGTGCCGCGGGCGCTCAGGCGATTGGTGATGCTGCACGACTGATCCGCAGCGGAGAGGCGGATATTGCGCTGTGCGGCGGCACGGAAGCTGCAATCCATCGCGTCAGCCTGGCCGGTTTTGCCGCCGCGAAAGCGATGTCAGGTGGTTTTAACGATCGTCCTGAACAAGCATCACGACCTTTTGACCGCGATCGTGACGGTTTCGTGATGGGGGAAGGCGCTGGCTTGCTGGTGATTGAATCACTTGAGCATGCGCAGGCGCGCGGTGCGACACCACTGGCAGAGCTTGTCGGTTACGGCACCAGCGCTGATGCTTACCACCTCACCGCCGGGCCGGAAAGCGGTGAGGGCGCTCGCCGTGCCATGGAAGCCGCGCTGGCGCAGGCGGGGATTACGCCTGCAGATGTGCAGCATATCAATGCGCACGCCACCTCCACGCCAGTAGGTGACAAAGGCGAGCTGACGGCGATCCGCACGTTGTTTGCCGGTAGTGATGTGGCGATCACCTCGACCAAATCGGCCACTGGGCATCTGCTGGGTGCGGCCGGTGGAGTCGAAGCGATCTTCTCGATCCTGGCATTGCGGGATCAGATTGCGCCACCGACCCTCAATCTGTTGCATCCCGATGAAGCCGCCGCCGGGCTGAATCTGGTGGCGTTAAAACCGCAGCCGATGACGATGCAACATGTGCTGTCGAACGGTTTCGGTTTTGGCGGCGTGAATGCCAGTTTGCTGTTTAAAGGCTGGGGGTAGCGGATAGGTTGGCTAACAATATTGTGCGGTCATCGGGCAGGTCGCCATAAATGACGACCCTACAAACACAGTAGGGTGCGCATTTATGCGCTCTAGGCCAATAACCGCACAGTACCCAATGGCGCATTTATGCGCACCTGGCTGCTATCAGCGCTTACCCAACGCTTCCCACAATCCCATCAGATAGGTGGTACCCAGCGCACGGTCATACAGGCCATAACCCGGACGGCCCGTCTCGCCCCAGATAAAGCGGCCGTGATCTGAACGGATGTAGCCATCAAAGCCATTGTCATACATCGACTGCAGCACTTTATACATATCCAGCGAGCCGTATTCAGTTGGATGCGCGCACTCGTAGAAATCTTTATCCTGAATAATCTTGATGTTACGCACATGGGCAAACGGAATGCGTTTGCGGCGGGAGAACTCCGCCAGGATGCCATACACATCGTTCTGCGGATCTTCCGCAATCGAACCGGTACACAGCGTAATACCGTTGGCCTCGGAATCCACCACGTTACAGATCCAATCCAGATCTTCGCGGTTTTTCACAATGCGCGGCAGACCGAAGATCGAATACGGTGGATCGTCAGGATGGATCGCCATCTTCACGCCCACTTCCTCACACACCGGTATAACTGCTTTGAGGAAGTAAGCCAGGTTTTCACGCAGCTTCGCGTCATCAACATCTTTATATTGCGCAAACAGATCCTGCACTTTCGCCAGACGCTCAGGCTCCCAGCCTGGCAGGGCGAAACCGTTGGAGTTGCCCAACACTTCTTGCACCACTTCGTCGAGGCTTTTATCGATGCCTTTCTTCTCGAACGCCATGGTGAGTGAGCCATCCGGCAACACATAGTTCATGTCGGTCTTCATCCAGTCAAACACCGGCATGAAGTTGTAGCAGATGACTTTCACGCCCACTTCAGCGAGGTTACGGATGCTCTGCTTATAGTTCTCGATGTACTGATCGCGGCTTGGCAGGCCGATCTTGATGTCATCGTGAATGTTAACGCTTTCGATCACTTCGACGGTCAGACCTGCACCATGCACCTGATCAACCAGCGCTTTAATCTTGTCCTTCGGCCAGGTTTCCCCGACGGGCACATCATAGAGTGCGCCCACCACGCCGCGTACGCCCGGCACCTGGCGAATATATTCCAGCGAAACTTTGTCTTCTTTCGGACCAAACCAACGCATTGTCAGTTGCATAATCTCATCCACCGTTATCGTGTTGCTGCGATAACTGTTAAACTACCATTCTAGTAAACATGATGACAGCACCGTGCACCGAATATCGCTTGATCCGCGTCACAGATCATCATTTCTCCCTCAATAAGCCGTTTTTCCTTGGATGATGTGCAGTTCGACTGCCATCTCACCATAAAGAAAGTTTTGTTCACTGATTTATAGGGATTATTTCGCCGTAACCTCTGAGGTCGGCGCAATTTGCCGCTGCTAATCGGCTTTTCATTTGTTTTATTTACAGAAACTTCCTGGCAGGCAAAATAGCTTTTATTTCCTCTCCGTCATCCATCATGTCCGAAGAAGCGCTGCGTCAGCAGATTCAGAACCTGAAAAAGCATAATGCGCGCTTAAAGCGCATAGCGCATGACGCGCGTAATAAGCTGAGTGCGGCGCTGGATGGAACCGGTTTATGTTTGTGGCAGCTGGATATTCCCAGCGGCAAGCTGGTGATTTTTAATCGTCGCTGGGGCTCCATGCTGGGCTTCCAACCCAAAGAGACCAAAGCGCAATTTGAGGTCTGGCGTGAACGCCTGCACCCCGACGATGCGGATGAGGTGTTGAAAGCCTTTTACGATCATATAGAAGGGCGCGCACCTTACTATGAAGCGCTGCATCGCATGCTGGGTAAGAATGACAAAATTACCTGGGTGCTGGATCGCGGGCGCGTCAGTGAATGGGACGAAGAGGGCAATCCACTTAAAGTCACCGGTACGCACATCGATATGACCAAAGAGAAGAACTACGAAGCACAGCTCTCTTCTTTGGCTAACCACGATCCGCTGACGGGCCTGACCAACCGCCATGCCTTGCACACGCATTTCAGCAAAATGAAAGCGCAGGGGCCGCTGTGTGTGGCCTTTATCGATCTCGATAACTTCAAGCACGTTAATGACACGCTGGGCCATCGCAGTGGCGATGAGGTATTGATTCAGCTCAGCCAGCGCATCAGCGAGCAGGTACCGCCAAATGTGGTGGTGGGGCGATTGGGCGGTGATGAGTTTGTGCTGTTGATGCCGTTCCTGATCGACTTCCCGAAAGTACGCATCATGATGCAGGCGGTGCTGGATGCGGCGCTGACGCCGTTTGATGTGGATAACGGTCATGCGCAGATTGGCGCGTCAATTGGCGTGGCGGCGGTGCAGCCACATTATAGTTTTGATGAGGCGCTGACACGCGCCGATGAAGCGATGTACCAGATTAAGAAGAATGGCAAACAGGGGTTTGGGTTGGCGGGGTGACGGCATCACCCCGCGTCTCACTCAAAACGCAAAGCAAGAACAGCCCAGCGCACCCCAGAACGCGTTGTTATCCGACACCGGCACTGAAGACTGACGCGCCACATCGTGTGAGTGGCTGTGCACGCCACAGGGGCCGCTGCACTGGTGTACTTTAGGCATCATCGCGGCGCGGCCATTAGCTTGCGGTGGGGCGCTGCGGTAGTGGCCCGGCACGGTGACGACCGGTGACCACTCAGGCAATACCGGTACCGGCGGGGGTGACAGCGGAGAGAAGCCGCCTGCGGCATATACGATTTCGCCATCGACCAGCGTCAACACCGACTCGATACCTTTAATCTCCTCTTCCGGCACGCTGAAGAAATCTTTCGACAGCAGCACCAAATCCGCTAACTGTCCGACTTTAATCTCGCCTTTGGCATTCTGCTCGCTGGAGAACCAGGCGCTACCTTTGGTCCACAGCATCAGCGCGGTTTCGCGGTCAATACGGGCATTGTCATCATACAACTGCATCCCGCCCACGGTGCGCCCAGAAACCAGCCAGTACAGCGCGGTCCACGGGTTATAACTGGCCACGCGTGTGGCATCGGTCCCTAAACCGACCGGGACATCGGCATCCAGCATACGTGCCACCGGTGGAGTCTGTTTAGCCGCCTCTTTGCCATAGCGATCAACAAAGTATTCACCCTGGAACGCCATGCGATGCTGTACCGCCAGGCCGCCGCCCAGCGCCTTAACGCGTTCGATGTTGGCTTCGGTAATGGTTTCGGCATGGTCAAAGAACCAGTGCAGGCCGTTAAACGGAATGTCGCGGTTTACTTTCTCGAACACATCCAACATACGACTGATCGATTCGTTATAGGTGGCATGCAGGCGGAACGGCCAGCGATGCTCGACCAGATGGCGCACCACGCGCTCCAGCTCATCTTCCATGCCTGGTGCCAAATCAGGGCGCGGTTCAAGGAAGTCTTCGAAATCGGCCGCCGAGAACACCAGCATTTCGCCCGCGCCGTTGTGGCGCAGGAAGTCGGTGCCCTGGCCCGGTTTCAGCATATCGGTCCACTTCTCAAAATCTTCCAGCTCGTGGCCGGGGTTCTGCGTGAAAAGGTTATAGGCGATACGCACCGTCAGCTGCTTTTTGGCATGCAGCTCTGAAATCACATCGTAATCATCGGGATAGTTCTGGAAGCCGCCGCCCGCATCGATGGCACTGGTCAGGCCGAGGCGGTTCAGCTCACGCATAAACTGGCGCGTGGAGTTGACCTGCTGTTCCAGCGGTAGTTTCGGGCCTTTCGCCAGCGTCGCATACAGCAGCATGGCGTTGGGGCGCGCAATCAGCATCCCGGTCGGATTGCCATTGCTGTCGCGCTGGATCTCACCGCCCGGAGGGTTAGGTGTGTCTTTGGTGTAACCCACCACGCGCAGTGCGGCGCGGTTAAGTAAGGCACGGTCATACAGGTGCAGGATGAAGACTGGCGTATCTGGCGCTGCGGCGTTGATCTCATCCAGCGTCGGCATACGGCGTTCAGCAAACTGGAACTCGCTCCAACCGCCGACTACGCGCACCCATTGTGGTGAAGGGGTACGCAGTGCCTGTTCACGCAACATGCGTAATGCATCCGCTAACGAAGGAACACCTTCCCAGCGCAACTCAAGGTTGTAGTTCAGGCCGCCACGAATCAGGTGCAGGTGTGAATCGTTGAGGCCCGGAATGCCGGTACTGCCTTTGGCATCAATAATCTGGGTATCGCTGCCTGCAAAGCGCATCACTTCCGCTTCGCTGCCCACGGCCAGGAACTTGCCGTCTTTGATCGCCACTGCGCTGGCAAACGGGTTAGCACGATCCACGGTGTGGAATTTGCCGTTGGTAAAAATCAGTGAGGCCGTTGTCATCATCTCTTCTCCAGTTAGATTACGCGTTGCGGCCAATTAGCCACTGTTTTAAAACTCGTGTTACGACAGGCATCCATAAGAACACCACCAGTGCCACCACGCTGGCATCATTCAGCAAGTGGCCCCACAGCGTGCCGTGGGCGGCAGGCAAAACCTGGTTCCAGAACCACGGCACCAGATTGGTAGACGGAAAAATCACCCCCAGCGTCAGTAAGTATTGTTTCCATTTCGCGGGTTTGACCTGGCCTTTTTGCGTCGGGGTAAACCAGAACGCTGCGCCGGGACGTACCTCAATATGTTCCGGCTGCGCCAGCATAGTTGGCAGATCTTTGATCAGGCTTTTGCGCTGGTCTGATTTCAGCCAGGCGTACAGCTCATCCAGCCCGGTAAAACGAATCAGCACGGTGTAGGCGTTATCGCCGTGTACCGGACGCAGCACATTCACACCCAGGTGCCCCTGAAAGCTCGCGGCCTGCGGCATGATGGTGTCGAGCCACTGCTCATAGCTGGCCTGCTTTTCAGGCAGGATGCTGTGGGTAATCACCAGCGTCACATGGTTGGCCTGCTGTGAATAATTCATAGGTTGTTCCTTAAGTTACTGCTGGTGAAAGTGCTTGCGTCGTTGAGTAAAAAAATACGAAATGAGAGCGTTTATTGATAACGGATAGATTTTGGGTTGTTGTTCAACAATTTTTGGGGAGGGTAGGGAATGCGTTTAAATCTTGAGGCATTGCTGATTTTGGATGCGCTGGATCGCCATGGCACCTTTGCTGCGGCAGCTGCACGTCTGTTTAAAACCGCGTCTGCGTTGAGCTATACCGTGCAGAAGATGGAGAGCGATCTCAAAATCACGCTGCTCGATCGCTCTGGCCATCGTGCCACATTTACCCCGACGGGGCGGCTGATGCTGGAAAAGGGCCGCACTCTGCTGCGTGCGGTGAATGAGTTAGAACAGCAGGCGCGTTATGTAGAAAGTGGCTGGGAAAGTCAGTTGGTGATCAGCGTCGATGCTTCACTGCCTTTTCGTATTCTCACGCCGCTGATCGATCAGTTCTATCAGGAGCATCCGCATACCCAACTGCAGTTCCGTCAGGATGTGCTTTCCGGCTGCTGGGAAGCGCTCAACTACGGCGATGCGGACATTGTCTTTGGCGCGGTGCAAGAGCCCGCCACGCGCAAAGAGATTGTCTGCCAACCGTTGGGCTGGCTGGAGTATGTTTTCGCCGTGGCACCGGAACATCCACTCGCCTCCGCGCCGGAACCGCTGCTGCGTGAGCAAATCCGCCAGTATCGAGCGGTTACCGTTCATGACTCCTCACGTCACGGTGCAGGGATTGATTTGCGCGTGCTGGATGAGCAGAAAACCTTGAGCGTGCATGACTTCCCCGCGAAATTGCAGGCGCAGCTGGATGGTTTAGGCTGCGGCTATTTGCCACTGTATTTGGCAAAACCGCATCTGGAGAGTGGAGCGCTAGTGGCGCGTCAGCTGGATAGCGAGTGCCGTCGTGATATGGCGTATCTGGCGTGGAATGAGAGCGCTTCGGGTAATGCGGCTATTTGGTGGCGCGAGCATTTACTCGCGCTGCCGGGCCTGCAGGAGATCTATTCTCCGGCGTGATGGCGTTTCTTGATGCGCATAAATGCGCACCCTACGATGTAGGGGCGCCATTTATGGCGACCGTGACGTTATCGCCGCGCGATCGCAACGTTAAATCGCAATATGATGGCTGACCTGCGGGGCATCATCACCCTGATGGAATTGCAGTACCGCTTGCTGTAGCTCGGCATCGGCGTGAGACACACGCTGGTGCTGACGCATATGCTCCTGCCATGACTCGACCATAAACCACTCTAACAAGGCTGTCGGGTCATCGGTTTGCTCCATCAATCCCCACGAATAGGCACCATCGCGACGACGAGACTGCGCCAGCTTGTGGATAGCGCGTTTGAACGCTGAGCGGTCTTCCTGTGGTACGCGGTAGCGAATCTGGATCAATACGGGACCATGACGCACATCCACCTCTTCATGCACCACCGGATCGGCCCAGTGCTGTGCCGGTTGCAGATCTGCTTCTCCAGCGGGCAGTGCCAGACGTTTAAGCAACAGGCCACTGATCACCAGACCTGCACCGGCAATCAGCAAGGTCGTTGCGAGACCCAGCTGCTGAGCAATCAGGCCCCAGGCCAGACTCCCGCCCGCCAGCGTGCCGTTGAACACCATCAGATAGACTGCCAAGCCACGGCCGCGCACCCAGTCGGGCAATACCGCCTGTGCCACACCGTTCAGGGTGGTGAGCGCGATAATCCAGCCCACGCCCAACACCAGCATCAACAGCAGTGCCAGCCACTGCGGCGGGCTCATGGCCAGCGCCAGCATCACCAGCGCACTCAACACCGCAGAGAGCAGCATTAGGCCATCGTTGCTCAGCGTGCTACGCAAACGTGGCAGCAACAGCGCACCAGCAATCGCACCGCCACCGACCGCACCCAACAGCAATCCATAAAATCCGGCGGTGCCGTGCAGCATGGTGCGCGCCACCAACGGCAGCAGCGCCCAGATAGCACTGGCAAAGGCGAAGTACAGTGCTGCGCGTAGCAGAACGCGGTGCAGCTCACGGCTGGCTTTCACATAGCGCAGGCCAGCGCGGAAGGCACCAAAGAAATGCTCATTCAGTTCGGTTTTTGCTTTCGCCGGACGTTTCCAGTACAGCAGGGCGGCAATAACGAAAAAATAACTCGCCACGTCGGCGCCGTAGGCCGCCATAGCGCCTAAACTTGCCAGCAGTAAACCGCCGGTCGCGGGGCCGATCGCGCGGGCAATATTGATGCCCAACGAGTTAAGCGCCACAGCGTTTTTCAGCTCATGGCGTGGTACCAGTTCCGGCACAATCGCCTGCCATGCAGGGCCAAACAGCGCCGCGCCGATGCCGCCAACGAAGGTCAGGCCGATCAGCCATTCGACGGTGAGCCAGTTGTTGTGGGAGAGCAGCAGCAAGGTCCCGCTGACGCTGGCCATCAGCAGCTGCACCACAATCAGCAGGCGGCGGCGGTCAACAATATCGGACAGCACGCCCGCAGGCAGCGCCAGTAAAAATACCGGTAGGGTGGCCGCCGTTTGCATCAACGCCACGGCGGTGGGGTTATCGGATAATCCGGTCACCAGCCAGGCGCTGGCGACGTCGCGAATAAAGCTGCCGGTGTTACCCAGTACCGAGGCGGTCCAGATCAGGGCGAATAGCCCGTATCCGAAGGGAGAGAAGGCACCGCCGCGCGATGCTGTAGAAGGTTGCTGGCTCATCATCATGTTCCTGTCAGTGTGCGATAGCTGCACCTTACGAAGCCCGAGACTTGCTTGATAGCGGAAAAAATCGGCCAACTTGTCCAGGCTTTTTTAACAGCTGGGCAGGGCAAAAATCTTTGAACAAGTTGTCAAAATCTCTGCTTTAGGTTTTCCCGATAGTTCGATGTAGCTTGATTGGCAGACACAACATCACTCACTTAACGGAGCAAAAACATGAGCACATTCAAAGCAAAAGACGGCGTTAACCTCTACTACAAAGACTGGGGCAAAGGTCAGCCCGTATTGTTCAGCCACGGTTGGCCGCTGGATGCCGATATGTGGGACAGCCAGCTGAATTTCCTGGCTGAACGTGGCTATCGTGCCATTGCCTTTGACCGTCGCGGCTTTGGTCGCTCAGAGCAGCCTTGGGAAGGTTACGATTACGATACTTTCGCTGATGACATCCATGCACTGATCGAACATCTGCAGTTAGACGACGTCACGCTGGTGGGCTTTTCAATGGGCGGCGGGGATGTTTCACGCTATATCGGGCGTTACGGCACGGCAAAAGTGAAAGGGCTGGTGCTGCTTGGTGCGGTGACACCGATCTTTGGTAAGACAGATGATCATCCTGAAGGGGTGGAAAAAGCGGTCTTTGACGGCATTAAAGCTGGCTTGTTGAAAGACCGTGCGCAGTTTATCAAAGACTTTGCCACTCCGTTCTACGGTGCCAATGCCGGTCAAACTATCTCGGATGGCGTCATGACGCAGACGCTGAATATTGCGTTGTTGGCTTCACTGAAAGGCACTCTGGATTGTGTCACCGCCTTCTCTGAGACTGATTTCCGTGCAGATATCGCCAAAGTGGATGTGCCTACCCTGGTGATCCACGGCAGTAACGACCAGATCGTGCCGTTTGAAGCCACCGGGAAGCTGGTGCATGAGATGATTAAGGGTTCAGAGTTGAAGGTTTACGAGAATGGCCCGCACGGTTTTGCGGTGACGCATCAGGATCAGCTGAACGACGATTTGCTGGCGTTTTTGCAGCGTGCATGAAAAAGGTCGCCATCAATGGCGACCTTACAGAACGGATACGTAAGGTGCGCATTTATGCGCACTTTTTTTAATCCGCCAGCAAATGCCCATACATCGACATCAACCGACGCGTCACGCCGTTGGTCCAGCCGAACCCATCCTGCAGCGGATATTCACCGCCGCCACCCGGACGGGCACGATCGCCGCTGATGTCGTATTTCTCCACCAGCTTATGATGCAGTGAATAGAAATTTTTCACCGTGGTGAGCCAGTTAACGGCAATCTCTGTCGCCAGCGTCTCTTCACCGTAATGGTTCAATCCGACAACTGCCATCCACTGTAACGGCGCCCAGCCGTTGGGTTTATCCCACTGTTCACCGCTTTCTACCATCGACGTCACCAGGCCACCCTGGGTCAACAGCAACTGGCGTAACGCCACGGCTTGCAGATGCGCCTGCTCCGGCGTTGCCAGCCCAAGAAACAACGGAACAACCGCAGCAGCCGTAAAGGCACCAAAGCGTTCATCGCGCCAGTTGTAATCACGGTATACACCTGCCGTGCCGTCCCACAGATAACGATGGATAGCTTGTTTGCGCGTATCGGCTTTCTTCTGCCACGCCAGCGCGGTTAACTCTTCGCCTTTGGCATGCGACAGCGTGGAGATCATCAACTCCAGCTTATACAGGAACGCATTGAGATCGACCGGAATAAACTGCGTGGTGCGAATGCTCGCCAGACGATGCGGATCGCGCAGCCAGCGAGACGAATAATCCCAGCCCGAGGCGGCTCCCGCTCGCAAATCGCGGTACACCTCATTAGCCGGACGGCTGGATTTGCTGGCGGTTTCCACATCCTCCATCCACGACTCATCACGTGGCGTGTCGCGGTCATCCCAGTAGCGATTCAGCAGCGAACCGTCGGGCATGCGCACCACATGGCGATAAGCCTGGTGCGGCATCAGCTCACCTGCGCCATCCATCCAGAATTGATACTCCTTCATCAACTGGTCGAGATAGCGTTTTGCCCCACGAATCCCGTCTTCCTCGAACAGCTCAACCATCAGAGCAAACACCGGCGGCTGTGAGCGGCTGAGGTAATAGGTACGGTTACCGTTTGGCACATGGCCGTAGTTATCAATCAGCCACGCGAAGTTATCGGCCATGTCGCGCAGCAGATCGTCACGCCCGGCATCAGCGAGGCCGAGCATGCTGAAATAGGAGTCCCAATAATAGGTCTCACCAAAGCGTCCGCCTGGCACCACGTAAGGCTTAGGCAGAGGCAGTAATGAAGAGTGCGGTAAATGCTGCTGCGGCATTTTGGTTAACACCGGCCAGAGTTCATCGATATGTTCCGTCAGCGTTTTGTCCGGATTCGAAACATAGAAACTCTCATTCACCTGCGGTAAATAAAAATGGTCATGCACAAATTTTTCGAGATCAAATTCTGCCGTGCGTTTACGGCGGCGATAGCGGATTAATATATCCAGCGGATCGAATTTTGGCGCGCAGTCGGGGAAGGTTTTTCCATCCGGAAATATACGCGACATTTGTACATGCTCGAACAACTCCATATAGCGATCGGCAGGCGTCAGCGCATCCGGCGCGGGCAGACCTTCAATCAGCTCCGGCTCCGGTTCTGAATCCTGCATTCCTTCGCGGGTAAACTCGTGGGGATCGTATTGATACTCCAGTTCAGCATCATCGCGTCGATCCTCGAAAGCGTTGCGTTGCTGGTTGAATGTATTAATAGCGGCCTCCTGATAAAGTCCCGGTTGCGTAAAGACCAAATTATATCTTGCTGACAAGGCGTGACAACAATGCAAAATATCTATGAACGTAATAAATCTTGTCGATGGATCGGGTTTTTCGGTGAATTTTCAGGGATTACAACGGACTATATTTCAGGAAATGAAAGCGGTGTTTTAAATGAAGGTTTAAATTAGCGTGCAGAATTATCTGTAAATAAGAAAATCGCCATCACAGGGTTTAAAATCGCCATTTTGATTGATCAATTGATGGCAAACGAGGCGGGGAAGGTGGGCTGTCTGATGCCCTCACCCTAGCCCTCTCCCACAAGCGGGAGAGGGGACAGTTAGTTGCGATGTTTAAGTAGAATGCCGGCCTGATAACTCTCTCGATCAATCCCCTCTCCCTGTGGGAGAGGGTCAGGGTGAGGGCATCAAACCCGCACCTCACTTCGCCAACGTTGCCTTAATCACATCCGCAAAGGGCGTGGTCGGGCGGCCGATCAGCTTGCTCAGCGCACCGCTGTCGTCAAACAATCCACCTTTGGCGGCACCTGCATCGGAATCCGCCAGTAGTTCGGCCAAACCCTCTGGCAAGCCTGCCCCTTTCAGCGCTGCTTCAAACTCAGCAGGCGGCAGGTTGATGTAATCCACTTGCTCACCAGACTGTTTGGCAATCTCAGCGCTGAATTCAGCCAGTGTGTAGCTGTTGTCGCCAGCCAGTTCGTAAACTTTGCCTGCCTGATCGTCACGGCTGATCACCTCTGCTGCCGCAGCAGCGTAATCTTCGCGTGATGCAGAAGCGATACGACCTTCGCCCACAGACCCAATAAAGGCGTGATGGGCCAAAGCAGGCGCAATGCTGGCGGCGTAGTTTTCGGTGTACCAGCCGTTACGCAGCAGGGCGAACGGCACACCGGATGCTTTCAGCAGGGCTTCGGTCGCGCGATGCTCTACACCTAAGCCAAGAGGTGATGTATCGGCATGCAGCAGGCTGGTGTAAGCGATGAACTTTACGCCCGCTGCTTTCGCTGCATCAATCACGGCTTTGTGTTGCGCTTCACGCTGACCGATTTCGCTAGAGGAGATCAGCAGCACTTTATCCACGCCGCTAAAAGCACTCAGCAAGGTTTCTGGCTTGCTGTAATCCGCGGTACGCAGTGTCACGCCTAATGCCTTCAGGTCTGCGGCTTTCTCAGGGGAACGCACCGCCGCAATCACTTCGCTGGCAGGGACTTTTTTCAGTAACTCGTTAATCACTAAACGGCCAAGCTGGCCAGTGGCACCGGTAATCGCAATCATGATGTTCTCCTTCAGTTTGAGCTGGTATGAAAACAGCGTAGGGGATAAACTAACTTTTAGTAAGTACTTACAGATTTGTTAGTTTGAAGAAGGCTGATTAAATGTCTGAAAAGCTGAGTAAAAAATTTATTCGCGGTGAGTTACTGAACGTCAACTGCCCATCGCGTGATGTACTTAAGCGCATTACCAGCCGTTGGAGCGTATTGGTATTATTAGCGCTGCGCGAAGAAACGCTGCGTTTTAGTGAGTTGCGCCGCAAGATTGGTGGCGTGAGTGAACGCATGCTGGCGCAAACGCTGCGTTATATGGAAGAGGACGGATTTATTGAGCGCATGGCTTATGAGGTGGTGCCCCCACACGTGGAATATCGTCTGACGCCGCTGGGTCATGAGGTCGAGGGCCATGTGATTGGCCTTGCCGACTGGCTGGAGAGCAATGTACATCGCATTGTGAAAGAAAACGCGGAGTAGCGGCGCGATTTATCGCGTTTAGGTCAGCGATCTCGTCGCTTCCGTAATGCTTGATAAACCAAGCCGCTACACATACGTCACCCGTGCAAATACTTCTCAAACCAACCCAACGTCCGGCTCCACGCCAGCTCGGCTGCGGCTTTGTCATAGCGCGGGGTCGAGTCATTATGAAAGCCGTGATTCACACCCGGATAAACATAGGCTTCATAAGTTTTATGGTTAGCCTTTAGCGCCGCTTCGTACGCTGGCCAACCCTCATTGATGCCCTTATCTAAAGCCGCGTAGTGCAAAAGCAGCGGGGCATTAATGCGCGGCACATCCTCGGCTTTGGGCTGGCGGCCATAAAAGGGCACGGCACAGGCCAGTTCGGGGAATGCTACGGCCGCCGCGTTGGCGACACCGCCACCGTAACAGAACCCGGTGATGCCGACTTTGCCGGTGCCTTCTTCGTGATGCATCAGAAAATCGACAGCGGCAAAAAAATCATTCATCAGCTTAGTGGGATCGACTTTCGCCTGCAGGGCGCGGCCTTCTTCGTCATTGCCGGGGTAGCCGCCCACTGAACTCAGGCCATCCGGTGCCAGCGCGATATAACCGGCTTTTGCCACGCGGCGTGCGACATCCTCAATATAAGGGTTCAACCCGCGATTTTCGTGCACCACCACCACGGCACCCACTTTGCCGGTGGCGTTGGCGGGGCGCACCAGATAGCCACGCACTTCACCGTGCCCCTGCGGCGAGGGGTAGTGAATGTATTCGGGTTTGATAGTGGGATCGGTGAACTCCACCTGCTGCGCCAGCGCATAGTTGGGGCTCATGGCGCTGAGTAACGTGGCACCGGTCATACCGGCAATGGTGAATTTGGCGGCAAGCGTGACGAACTCGCGTTTGCTGATCTTGCCGTGCGCGTAGTAGTCGTACAACTCAAGCAGTTCCTGGGGAAAATCCTGTGCGGTAAGACGGGTCATAACCTCTCCTTCGCTGATTAACCGTTTGCTTTGCTGCTTTAAAAAAGCACAGCGGGTTAACACTTGCAAATAGCTTGCCGCAAAGGGTTAAGGCATAACGTGAAGGTATTACCGTTTCGTATGGTGGCGAGCGTACTGCAGATGCGTAGATCATGGTTTCCTGGTGCACAATAATGCGTACGCTACGCGGCGATCTCAGGCAAAACCCTAATTTTTGACAGGCATTTCACATTTTAAACGCGCCCAATTTGACCATTAAACATTAGTCACCTAAGCAATTAATGCTTTTCCCGCTGCGTTACCTTTACTCTTCCTTACGTTAGTAATACGTTTTTGTTATATTTATGTGACGAATCGCGCAAATCCTTCACCTTTATCACTCGATCAAAAAAATCATGCTCAGCCTGAATCTAAAAAAACAGTACATCAACGATCTGGTGGACTGGATAGAGGCAAATCTGACCGATGAGCTTAATATCGATCTGATTACCCTGAAATCTGGTTACTCCAAATGGCACATGCAGCGCATGTTCAAAGAGATGACCGGCCAGACACTGGCGTCCTATACGCGTAAACGTCGCCTGACCATGTCAGCGATGGCGCTGAAATTGACCAGTATGCCGCTCATTGATATTGCCGTGCGCTTTGGCTTTGATAACCAACAAAATTTCACCCGGGTGTTCAAAAGCCACTTCTCCATGACGCCTGGCGCCTATCGTCGCATTCCAGAAATGCTGATGAAGGATTTCCACAGCCGCATCTCCACCCAGCGTTCATGGGTCAATGCACGTCTGGCCGAGAAGCCTGAGCTGCAGCTGTGTGGCGAAGTGATTGAATGGGAGTGCCGCTTTGGCGAATACATCGACCATCACAACCAAGTGGTGGCGCAACATACGCGCGATTTTGTCTCCTTTGCCGGTAAGCACGTCAGCCGGGGTTGGTTAGGCTTCCAGTTCAGCCCAGGCGTCAATTCTGCCGATCAGCAGCACATCAGTCTGTTCCAGGCGCTGGAAAGTCAGTATGCCGATGTACTGCCGCGCAACGTGCAGAACTGGACCGGGGAAAGCGGGTTGTATGCGGAGATTGACTGGCACGGTACGCCGGAAGAGATCAACGCCTTTACGGCAGAGATTTACTACAACCATCTGCCTGCATTGGGTGTGGCCCGTCGTGCAGGCAAAGATCTACTCAAGCTGGATCTGAAATACAGTACGCCCGATCTGCTGCAAGGCACGTTCTACATTCCAGTCTCGATCTGTTAATGCATAAATCGTGCGGTTTACTGTGATTAACCGCACGATTTTATAAAATCATTGCCGTAACTGGCGTAAAATCCTCCATTGAAACCTGATTGGCCGCGTAAAACTCCAGCCGCCTCACATCAGGCTGGATAATCACCTGCATTCCCGGTTCGCTCCGAACCTCAAAGTGAAAAAGAAAAAATTATGCGACTTCTACCGTTGTTTCTCATGACAGCGCTTGTGGCGTTTTCCTCGCTGGCAAGTGTACAGATGGCTGAGCCATTCTCACCGCCAGGCGGGCTGCATCCGCATCAATCACACTGCCAGCAGCACGAAATTGTGGGCGATAACCCACTGCCGCAGCACACTCAGGAAGATAACAGTTTCGTTAACTGCACCAACCATCAAGCCTGATTTCTGCCCGATTTAAGCTCTCCACTTCGATCCCACGCCGCACGTTCACGTCGCGGCGCGATTTCTCACGCCTAAACCTCAATAGCATTTTTCGGCATTGCGCTGAAGATATATCATAACTATTCTAACGCCTGTCAGATGAGAATGATTTTCGATAACATTTGATTCATGCGCGGACTTCTGACGTCCGGTACGGGGCAAAATTATGGATAAACAATCAGCATCAGCCAGCAGCGCGCTGGCAAACTCATACCACTCAATTTCATTGGCAGCGGCGCGAGTGGTGATTAATGCCGCCTTTGAGGCTGCCGCGGAGTATGGCTGGCATATCAGTGTGGCAGTGGTGGATCGTGCGGGCGAAATCGTGAGTCTGGATCGCAGCGACAAGGCTATAGGCATCAGTCCCACCGTTGCACTGGGTAAGGCGCGTACAGCAGCACTACTGCGCGCGCCATCGAAGGAGTTTGAGACGTTTATTAATGCAGGCAGCCCCAGTTTTCTGGCCACGCCCGGTGTGACACCGCTGGAAGGCGGCATTCCACTCTGGCTGAACGGCGAAGTCGTGGGTGCAGTAGGCGTGAGTGGGGCGCATGGTGCCAATGACTCACAGGTTGCGGAAATGGCTGCCGAAGCGCTGGCGGTAGTGTAAGGACACAACAATGGCAAGTTTGCAGAATAAGCATCTGGTGGTATTTGGCGGCAGCTCTGGCATTGGGTTAAAGGTGGCGCAGCAAGCAGCAGCACTTGGCGCCGAACTTACGCTGGTTGGTCGGAATGAAGAACGTTTGCAACAGGCGCAGTCGCTGTTGCTTGAACAGGGCGAGAACGTGTCGATCCTGGCAGTGGATGCGCATGACCACGCGGCGTTGCGTGAGGCCTTTGGGCAGATCAAGCCCTTCGACCACCTGGTTTCAATGGTGGGTGATGCGATGGGGGGCGGTTTTCTCAATGCTGACATGTCGCTGATTGAGAAAGTCATTCACTCCAAATTTCTGACGAATGTATTGATTGGCAAACTGGCGGCCGAGAAGATCCGCGAGGGGGGATCGATAACCTTTACGGCGGGCACGGGTGGTCGGGCGCAGAATGCCTGTGCCAGCTATGTTGGCAATCAGGGCATCGTCTCGCTGGCACAAGGTTTGGCAGCGGAACTGGCACCGAAAGCGCGTGTAAACTGTGTTGCACCGACCTGGACAGTCACGCCATTCTGGCGACATCAGGATGAAGAGCAGGTTGAGCAAACGCGTCAGCACTTTGCTGAGATTATCCCGCTGAAGCGCACGGCAGAAATTGATGAACTCGCCAGCGCATACCTCTTTCTCATCCAAAACGACTTTATCACTGGACAACAAATTGCGGTGGACGGCGGCATTATGCTGAGCTGATCCACAGGAGATGACACTTGCGAAACACCACTAACGATCGTGCGCCGCAGCGCGTACGCAATGAATTGCGTTTTCGTCATATCACCGTGGCGAGTAAAACCTTAATCGCCGGCGTTTTCTGGCGTATCGAATTTACCGGCAGCGATCTGGCGGGCTTTAACTCGCCATCGTATGACGATCACATCAAGGTGTTTTTCCCGGAAAACGCGGGCAGTGCGCTGGCTCTGCCGCAGATGACCGAGGAAGGCATTGTCTGGCCGGGCGGGGTGCGTCCTGCCGCGCGTGATTACACCCCGCTGACCTTTAACGGCGTTGATACGCTGACGCTCGACTTCTACATCCATGATGGCGGCGTGGCCAGCAGTTGGGCCAATGATGCTAAACCGGGTGACCAAATCGCCATGGGCGGTCCTCGGGGTTCCTGCGTGGTACCGGTCGATTACGCCTGCCAGATTTATGTCTGCGATGAAACCGGTCTGCCCGCGTTCAAGCGCCGTTATGCTGAAATGCAGGCGCAGCAGATTCATCTGCTGGCGTTTGCCGATGAAAACACCGGACGTGATTACCTGGGCGACTTGCCAAACGTGCAGGTGACCTGGTTAGGCAGCGGTACGATGCAGGTGGATAATTTGGGCCCGTTGATTGCGCAACTGGATAAGATCTCGCTGCCAGCAGAAGAGTATTTTATCTGGCTGACCGGTGAAGGCGAGGCGGTGAAGCTGCTTAGCGATTACTTCACGCAGCGTCGTGGTGCTCATACCGACTTCGTACGTGCAGTGGCTTACTGGCATCAGAAATAACTGACTTCACCGCGCCTGCTGCCGCCTGTGTTGAATTTTGCCAGGCGGCAGACTACTATCAACCTCCCTTAATTGACCTCAGGGAAGGCAATGAAACATCAGCGGGATTTTCCATGGCAGTCCGAAAATGCACAGCGTGCAATCTGTGCAGGTGCGCGTAAAAAGCGACGAGAAAGGATGCTGGACGCCAGTGATATCCGTTTATTGATGTTGCACTTCCTGGCGAACGGATCGGCACATGGCTATGAGCTGATCAAGTCGGTTGAAGAGCTGTCGAAAGGGGAGTACTCGCCAAGCCCAGGCATTATCTATCCCAACTTAACGCTTCTGGAAGAGATGGATGCGATCCGCGTCGTGGATGCCCATGCGTCTCGTAAAGCCTATGCGCTTAACAACGGTGGTCGGGCATTATTAGCCGAGAATGGCGACAATGTTGCGACTATTATTGAGCGCCTGACTTCGTTAGCCATTCTGGTGAATAATCGCAGTATTCCGGAAATGGAACAGGCCATCCATAATATTCGACATACCTTGAATCATCGTCTGGCGCAGGAAGATATTTCGCCTGAAGCGCTTGAGGTGGTGATTAATGCGTTGAACGAAGCCACCGAAAAAATCGCCAATAGTTAACAGCATAACAGCGCGATTTATCGCGCTTTTTTTATTCTCTCTTATGTTAATTTTTCTGTTTTAAATTAATAAAAATAAAACAACTCAACATGAATTATTACAGCCATACCAAAAAGGTTTAGCTGATAAATATAAACGGTAGTTCCCCCCATTTTTATTTAGCGCTACTTTTTCTCCATTGCAGTTAACGCGTTTATGGAGAGAAATATGTCTGAAACCAAAACCCCAGCCGTACACGATCTGCGCTCGGCGATTGCCTTATTGACCGGCATCAAAGGTGAGTTTGTCAGCACTGATACTGAAGTCGATCCCCACGCTGAGCTTTCGGGCGTTTATCGCTATGTCGGGGCGGGTGGCACTTGCGAACGTCCTACGCGCAAAGGCCCGGCGATGATGTTCAATAAGGTGAAAGGCTTCCCGGATGTGCGGGTGGTAACCGGATTGATGTCAACGCGTGAGCGTGTCGGCCATCTGCTTAACTGCCCGCCAGAAAAACTCGGCTTCCTGCTGAAAGATTCGGTTCATCATGCCATCGCGCCAGTGGTGACCAGCACCAAACCGGCTTGTCAGGAAGTGGTGCACTACGCCGAAGATCCTGGCTTTGATCTGCGTACTTTGTTACCTGCACCGACCAACACCGAAGAGGATGCTGGTCCGTATTTCACCATGGGCATGTGCTACGCCTCCGATCCTGACACCCATGAATCCGATATCACCATTCATCGCCTGTGCATTCAAAGCCGTGACGAACTCTCAATGTGGTTAACGCCTGGCCGCCACATTGATGCTTTCCGTGAAAAAGCCGAGCAGGCCGGTAAGCCATTGCCAATCTCCATCAGTATCGGTGTCGATCCCGCAATTGAGATCGCCGCCTGCTTTGAACCGCCCACCACGCCTCTTGGCTTCAACGAACTCAGTATTGCCGGTGCGCTGCGCGGTTATCCGGTTCAACTGGCCCCTTGCGTTAGCATCAACGAAAAAGCCATTGCTCATGCGGAGATCGTGATTGAAGGTGAACTGCTGCCAAACGTGCGTGTACGGGAGGATCAGAACACCAATACCGGCAAAGCGATGCCGGAATTTCCGGGCTATACCGGCGAAGCCAAAGCCGAGTTACCAGTGATCAAAGTGAAAGCCGTGACCCACCGTAAACACCCGATCCTGCAAACCACGCTGGGCCCCAGTGGTGAACACGTCAGCATGGCGGGCATTCCAACTGAAGCCAGCATTCTCGATATGCTGGATCGTGCAATGCCTGGCAGGGTGTTGAACGTCAATGCGCACACTTCCGGCGGTGGCAAGCTGTTGGCGGTGATCCAGTTCAAAAAGTCATCGGCGGTGGATGAAGGGCGTCAGCGTCAGGCAGCCCTGATCGCTTTTGCCGCTTTCTCTGAACTCAAGCATGTGATCCTGGTGGATGACGATGTGGATGTGTTCGACACCGACGACATTCTGTGGGCAATGCAAACTCGCTATCAAGGCGATGTCGATACCCTCACCATTCCCGGTGTGCGCTGCCATCCGCTCGATCCTTCCCAGGTGCCGGAATACAGTGCCAGCATCAGCCAGCAGGGCGTGACCTGCAAAACCATCTTTGACTGCACCGTGCCGTGGCATATGAAAGCGCATTTCGAACGTTCGAAGTTCAAAGAAGTCGATGTGAAACGTTTTCTATCCGATTTTGAGTAAGTGAGGTGGCAGTGAGCAGAAGGCGGATTATCGTCGGCATCAGCGGCGCGTCAGGGTTTCAGTACGGCATGAAGGCGTTGCATCTGCTGCGCGACCAAGATGTCGAGGTGCATCTGGTGGTGACCAAGGGGGCAGAAGTGACACGCTCAATGGAAACCCACTGGCAACGGCAGGATGTGGTGGATTTAGCCGATGAGGTTCACAGCATCAGCAACCTGGGGGCTTCTATCTCCAGCGGATCTTTTAAAACGCTCGGCATGTTGATTGCGCCCTGCTCAATGAACTCGTTGGCCTCGATTGCTCATGGGCTGACCAGTAATCTACTGACGCGTTCAGCTGATGTGATTCTCAAAGAACGGCGTCGGTTGGTACTGATGGTGCGTGAAACGCCGCTCAATCTGGCACACATCCGCAATATGCAAGCGGTGACCGAGATGGGCGGCATTATCTACCCTCCGGTTCCCGCCTTCTATCAGCAGCCGCAGTCGGTGGATGAGATGGTGCATCACAGTGTGGCGCGCGCCCTTGATCTGTTCGATCTCGACGTGGGCAATCTCAAACGCTGGGGTGAAAATAACAACGATAAGTAAGGAGAAAATTATGGTAGTGGGACCCTTTGTCAACGGCAGTGCCGTGCTGATTGGCGGGCTGGTGGGCGCTTTTCTCGGCACCAAAGTGCCTGAAAGGCTGCGCGTCGCGTTGCCAATGACCTTCGGCCTGTCGTCGATGGGCCTCGGAATTGTGCTGATCGGTAAGATCCACAGTATGCCTGCGGTGATCCTGGCGCTGATCCTCGGAGCCGCCATCGGTGAACTGGTTTATCTGGAGGAGAAGATTGGCCGTTTGGGAAATCTGGCGAAAGGGCTGGTGAGTCGCTTTCAAAGCCAGCCTGCCGAAGGCGGCCTGAGCGGTGAAGCGTTCACCGAGAAGTATGTGGCGATCATGGTGCTGTTCTGTGCCAGTGGTACCGGCATTATTGGTGCCATGACCGAAGGCATGACGCACGATGCCAACATCCTGCTGGTGAAATCGATCATGGATATCTTCACGGCGGCGATTTTTGCCACGCTGCTGGGGTATGCGGTGGCGGTTATTGCTGTGCCACAGTTGCTGGTACAACTGGTGCTGGCTTCCGCCGCGGTGCTGATTTTGCCACACACCACGGCACCGATGATGAGCGACTTCACGGCGGCTGGCGGGTTTGTGATGCTGGCAGCGGGTTTTCGTATCGCGGGGATTAAATCCTTCCCGGTGGCCAACATGTTACCGGCGTTGGTGCTGGTGATGCCGGTGAGTCATTTGTGGAGCAGCTATATCCACTAAGCTTGCGTTCAGCGCGGTTGGATCGATTTTGGCCATGTTAAAATAAGCGCGAATAAGGCGTGGAGGCACCATGGATCTGAAACGATTGCACTATTTTTGCACGATAGCGGAACAGGGCTCGATCAGTAAAGCCGCGAAGCTATTGAACATCGCACAACCGCCGTTGGGAAAACGTTTGCAGGAGCTGGAAGAGGAGATCGGTTCTCCCTTATTCACCCGCACATCGCGCGCCATGGTGCTGACTGAGGCGGGCAGTTTTCTCTATCGTCGTGCCTGCGATATTCTCAGCCAGGTCAACAGTTTGCAGCGACAGACAGTGACCATCGCCACACGTAAACAGCGCCGCGTTACCATCGGTATCTCCTACCTTTATCTGCGCTACTTCACGCCGATCCTGATGGATTATTACCAAAACCGCCCCGACTGGGACATCAACGTCGTGGTGTCTGATTCCAGTCATCTGGAAGCAATGCTGATCGATCACAGTGTGGATATCGCTCTGATGCAGATACCTCAAGACCGTCACCCCTGGTTTGTACGCGAGTTGCAACCCATCGATACCATTACCGTGGTTTCAGCACATTACAGCGCCATGCTGGCGGGAAAAACCCTCAATTTCGCCGATCTCAGCGGTATCCCACTGATTCTCTTGCACCGCATTGGCGGTGAAGGCACTTATGAGATGCTGCGTAATAAGCTGTTCAGCAGCCTCAGTCAGGTCAATATCAGCATCAAGGTGTCGGAACCTCGGCTGGTGCTGGAGATGATGGAGCAGGGTTTTGAAGGAGCGGCGTTTATGCCACGCTCAGAGTTTGTGCCCAGCCAGCAAGGTAAATACATGGTATGCCCGCTGGCGGAATCATTCGCTATCTATCATCCTGCGATTGTGACGCTGAGTACTGCGCAGGATCGTCTGTTATGGCCGCAGAAACATGAGGCCGAGGGTTAATTAGCTGCGGTCGCCATTAATGGCGACACCTACAAATGTGTGCTGCGGAATGTAGTGTGCGCATTTATGCGCACCTCGATTAGCCAGGCTTCTTCTTATCCACATGTCCCAGCTCGCGGTCGGGCCAGCAGAAATCGCGCACGCGCTGCTTCAGCGCCGCCGCATCCGGGAATCCGCCTTCCTGCTTACGCTCCCAAATCACCTGACCATCGATACTGATTTCAGACACACCACCAGTACCCGGTTTTAACGTCACTGCGCTTAAGTCTTCAGCAAAAGTATGTAACAACTCCTGCGCCATCCACGCCGATCGCAGCAGCCAGTTGCACTGAGTGCAGTAGTAAATGGTCACAGCCGGTTTTTGCGACATAACATGCCTCTTCTTAATTATTGATTATAAACAAGTTAACAAATTGTGCGGTCTAAGATACATCTTAGTGTAAAGTTTATTGATAATGATTACCAATTGCATTACATTCCTGACGAAATTATTTATTACATAAAATAAGTCCACACATTTTACGGTTTTTTAACGCATATCGCGTTTTTTTGGCGGCAATCCAGTGAGCGAATACTAACAATTAACCAGGTATTTCGCGCATGTCTTCACTCTTTCAGGGAATGACCCAGCAACGTCTGTTTAAAGTTGCCATTTTGTCTTCCGCTATACACGCCGTTTGCAGCTATGCCGCCAGCGACAACACGACACTTGCCCTATCTTCTGATAAAACCACGGCTGCTGAACCCGTTATGACGGTAACAGCGCCGAAACTGGAAAAACAGGCCGGAAGCAAAAGCACCATTACCGCCGCTGATATGCAGCGCGATGGTGGCAACGATTTCGGTACCATCATGCGTTACGAACCGGGCGTCACCGCGACTGGTGCGAGCGGTGGATCTTCAGCGGGTAAAAGCGGCTTCGACCGCGCAGGTTACACCGGCTATAACATCCGTGGTCTGGAGAGCAACCGTGTCGATATCAACGTCGATGGGGTTTCGCTGCCGGATGCCACAGGACGTAGCTATGTCAGCCGCGCCGGTTTAGATACCTTTGGCATTGGCCGTGACTACATCGATCCTTACATGTTTGGTCGCGTGGATATCGATAAAGGCGCCACCTCCGTTGATCAAGCGAATACCGCTATCGGCGGCGCAGTGTCATTCCGTAACAAGACACCAGATGACCACCTGCGCCCAGGCAAAGAAACCTACTTTGGTTATCAGAGTGATTTCGACTCTTCCAACCGTAGCTGGCATAACGGCATCACCGCTGCAGCGGGCGATCAGGAGCTGCGCGGCATCTTTGTTTACAGCCGCCGCGATGGTCAGGAAACGCAGAATAACGATGCCAGCCGTGGCGCTTATCCCGCCAATTGGCACTCTGACGCACTGCTGGGCAGCGTGGTGTGGGAGCCAAATGACGCGCACAAAATCACCGGTACCGCAGACTTCTACCACAAAACCAATCATACCCATTACGACAGCTGGGATACCTCCGGCAATACCGTTTATGGCACCGCGCAGCAGCAGAGCGATACCCGTCGCTTTGGCTTGAGCCTGGCGGACGAATACACGCCGTATAACGATTTCATCGACAGCCTGAATACGCGTATCTATTGGCAGCACACCGAAGCGCATGACAACACCTACATGCCTTCCAGCGCGTCAGCCTATGAAACGGTTTATTCGGACTACAATACCGACAGCTATGGCTTCGAAACGCGTCTGGCGAAAACCCTGGGCCGCCATGAAATCAGTGCGGGCCTGAATGGTCGTTTGGAAGATACCGAACGTCCATTCCGTCAATCGCCAACGCCAAGTACTTTCAGTGTGATCATGCAGCCAGAAGCGGACAGCCGCAGCTACACGCTGGGCGGTTTCGTGCAGGATAAGATCAACTTTGATCTGGATAGCCACAATCTGTCGGTGATCCCTGGCGTGCGCGTTGCGTACCAGAATACCAAACCGCAGAACCTCAGCAGCCTGACCACCGGCAGTACCGTACTGACCGAATCAGAAGTGGAAACGCTGTACGGCTCGGGCAACAGTGATACTCAGGTATTGCCGTCACTGGCATTCCAGTACGAGCTGACGCCAAACCTGATGACCTACCTGCAATACAAGCGTGGCGCGCAGTTCCCGAACGCCAGCCAGCTGTATGGTTCATGGAACCTTGGTTCCAGCTACGCGGGCAGCCAGCAGTACGCGCTGATCGGTAATCCGGATCTGAAAACTGAAACCAGTAACAACTTCGAATGGGGCCTGAAAGGGCAGCCGACTGAAGGCGTGGTAATGAACACGGCGGTTTACTATAACGCCTATAAAAACTTCATTGCATACAACCGTTACATGCGTTCGAGCAACCCGGAGAAATTCACCAACGTTCCGAGCAACATCTACACCACTTATCAGGCAGAGAACCGCGATAAAGCCTATATCTATGGTGCAGAGCTGAGTGGAAAAGTGAACTTCGGTACCTGGTTCGAGGAAGTGCAGGGCCTGAGCGCGCGCTTCGCCTTTAGCTATAACGAAGGTAAATCGAAGTCCAGCTACCTCGGCGACCGCTATGTCGATCTGGAAAGCGTACCACCAATGAAAGCGGTACTGGGTCTGGGTTGGGATGCACCACAGAATGAATACGGTGCAGCAGTTACCGCGACCTTCGTGAAAGGTAAAAAAGCCACCGCGACCAATCGCCAGAGCTATACCAACACCGGAACTGCACTGACGGATTCCACCACCGATTACGAACGTGTGCCAGGCTACGGCATGGTTGATCTGACGGCGTACTGGCAGGTGATGAAGAACGTCAAGCTGAGCGGTGGCGTGTACAACCTGACAGATCGCAAATATTGGGATTACCTGAGCAGCCGCGAAATGACCAGCGATACTGCGCAAGATCGTAATGATATCGCGCTGGCAACTCAGCCAGGCCGCACCTTCCAGCTCGGTGTGAACGTCGACTTCTAATCACTTTTTCGCCCTGCGTTCGCGCAGGGCCTTTTCATGGAGCAAGAGCAATGAACCCACGTTACGATCACTACCTCGCACTGAAAGGCGAACATCCGAAAAAGTATGCCCGCGATCTGGCGGCATTAATGGGCATTGGCGAAGCGCAGCTGTGTGAAGCGCGCGTCGGCCAGGATGCACAAGCGTTAAAAGCGGATTTCCCGGCGTTGCTGAAAGCGCTGGAAGCTGTTGGCGAAACCAAAAGCATCACCCGCAACGAATATGCGGTGCATGAGCAGGTAGGGAAATATGAAAACCTGCATCTCGGCGAACATGCCGGGCTGATTCTTAACCCGCGCGCGCTGGATCAACGTCTGTTCCCGGCACAATGGCACAGCGCTTTCTTCCTGCGTGAGCAGACCGCGCGCGGTGAGCGTCAAAGCATTCAGATCTTTGACCGCCACGCCGATGCGGTGCTGAAAATCTACACCACGGATAACACCAACATGGCGGCATGGGATGCGTTGATCGCCGAATTCAGCATCGAAGCGGCTGCGCCACTTGATCCGCAACCTGCGGCTGCGCCGGAATATAGCCACGCTATTGATGCCGGAAAAGTGGAAGCTGAATGGCGCGCCATTACCGATGTGCATCAGTTCTTTGGCTTACTGAAGCGTCACAATATTTCGCGCCAGCAGGCGTTCCGCGCGGTGCCTGACGACTTGGCGCGCCAGGTGAGTAATGATTCACTGGCCCAGTTGCTGGATCAGGCGCAGCAGGATGGTAACGAAATCATGATCTTTATCGGCAATCGCGGTTGCACGCAGATCTTCACCGGTGCGGTGGAGAAGCTGATGCCGATGGACAACTGGGTCAACATTTTCAACCCAACTTTCACCCTGCATCTGATGGCGGATCACATCGCCGAAAGCTGGGTCACGCGCAAACCGAGCGGTGATGGCTTCGTTACCAGTCTCGAACTCTTCGCTGCTGACGGTACGCAGATCGCGCAGCTTTATGGTCAACGCAGCGAAGGCACACCTGAGCAGGCGCGCTGGCGTGAGCAGGTCACCGCATTAGGAGCAACGGCATGAAACGTTTGACGCTGTTACTGCTGGGCGCGCTGGCACTGCCGACATGGGCCGCCGAGCGGGTGATTTCGATTGGCGGGGACGTCACGCAAATCATTTATGCGCTCGATGGGCAGGCTGATCTGGTGGCACGCGACAGCACCAGCCAGCATCCGGCGCAGGCCAATAAGCTGCCGGATATTGGCTATATGCGTCAACTCAACGCCGAAGGCATTCTGGCGCTGAAACCCACGCTGGTGCTGACCAGTGAGCTGGCGAAACCGTCGCTGGTATTGCAGCAGGTTGAGAGCGCGGGCGTGAAAGTGGTGGATGTCACCGGCAAAACCAGCCTTGATGCGATCCCGGAAAAAATCGCCACCATCGGCAAAGCGTTGCATCGTGAAGATGAAGCTAAAGCGCTGATTGAAAAAGTGAATAAGCAGCGTGCGCAGATTCCACAGCAGCCGTTGCCGGTGAAAGTGCTGTTTGTGATGGCGCATGGCGGCATGCGTACCCAGGCGGCAGGAAATCAAACCGGCGCAGATGCCGCCATTCGCAGTGCCGGTCTGGTCAACGCCATGGCCGCTATCCCGCATTATCAGCAACTGTCGCAGGAAGGGGTAGTGGCAGCGGCACCCGATCTGGTGGTGGTCGGTGAAGATGGCCTGCGCACGCTGGGTGGCGAGGATAAAATCTGGTCGCTGCCGGGCCTGGCGTTGACGCCTGCGGGTCAGCATCATGCGCTGCTGGTGGTGGACGAGATGGCACTGCTGAGCTTTGGCCTCGACACGCCAGAGACTATCGTTAAGCTGCGCAAAGCCGCCGAAGCGGTAAAGCATGACTAATGCCGCCGTGATGCGCTGGCTGCTATTGATGGGCATCAGCATGGTGGTTTGCATGCTGATGGCCGCCAATTTCGGCGCGATGCCGCTCTCTATGCGCACCTTGTTTCATGCACCGCTCAGCGATATGGCGTGGCAGATCTGGCTCAATATTCGTCTGCCGCGCGTGCTGCTGGCGGTGCTGCTCGGTATGGCGTTGGCGGTATCCGGTGCGGTAATGCAGGGTTTGTTCCGCAACCCGCTGGCCGATCCTGGTTTACTGGGTATCAGCAGTGGAGCGGGGCTGGCGGTGGCGGTGTCGATTGTGGTGCCGCTGAGCTTGCCGCCGCTGCTGGCGCTGTGGTTACCCTCGATTGCGGCATTTATTGGCAGCCTGATCGTCACGCTGCTGATCTTCAGTTTTAGCCGACTGGCGCTGGGAAATCTGTCACGTTTACTGCTGATTGGTATCGCGATTAATGCCCTGTGCGGTGCGGCAGTTGGGGTGCTTTCCTGGCTCAGTAATGATCAACAGCTGCGCCAGCTGGCGCTGTGGGGCATGGGCAGTTTGAGCGCCGCGCAATGGCCGAGTCTGGCGGTGTGTGCGGTACTGATCCTTCCTGGGCTGGTTGCCATTCAGACCCGTGCGCGCCGTCTTAACCTGCTGCAACTGGGCGAGGAAGATGCGCACTACATGGGGATTGATGTGAAGCGCACCCAGCGTGAATTGCTGGTGCTGAGCGCACTGCTGGTGGGCACGGCGGTATCTGTAAGCGGAATTATCGGCTTTGTCGGGTTAGTGGTGCCGCACGTGATGCGTTTCTGCGTCGGTAGCGATCATCGCTGGATGTTGCCGGGCTCCGCGTTAGCGGGTGCGATTTTGCTGTTACTGGCGGATACGCTGGCACGCACAGTGGTGATCCCCGCAGAGATGCCGGTGGGTTTACTCACCAGTTTACTGGGGGGGCCGTGGTTTCTCTGGCTGATTCTGCGCCAGCAAAGGGGGATGAATGAGTGATTCAATGCAGGCTCGCGGCCTGCGTTTTAGCCATGGTGCGCGAGCACTGATTGATGATGTCTCTGTCACCTTCGCGCCAGGCGAGATGATCGCCTTGATTGGCCCTAACGGCGCGGGAAAATCCACCTTACTGCGTCTGCTGACCGGGTTTCTGACGCCTGATACGGGTGAATGTTGGCTGGGCGATCGTCCGTTGAGTGAGTGGCCGCGTGAGCCACTGGCGCAACGTCGCGCGGTAATGCGTCAGCAAAACAGCGTCACTTTCCCGCTGCCTGCCGAAGAGGTGGTGGCGATGGGGCGTGCGCCCTGGCCAGCCAGCAAATCCAAAGCGGTGATTGAGGAAGTGATGCAGATTACCGGCAGCCTTGAGCTGGCAAAGCGTGATTATCGCTCGCTCTCGGGTGGCGAGCAGCAGCGGGTGCAGCTGGCGCGGGTACTGGCGCAGTTGTGGCACGATGATGGCCCGCGCGGCTGGCTGTTTCTGGATGAGCCGACCTCGGCACTGGATCTGTTTTGGCAGCAGTACAGTTTGCGTCTGCTGCATAAATTGACGCGCAACGGGCGCTTCAGCGTCTGTACCGTGCTGCACGATCTCAATCTGGCTTCGCTGTGGTCCGATCGTATTTTGTTGCTGCATCAGGGCAAGCTGGTGGCGCAGGGCGCGCCGCAAGAGGTGATGACAGAAAGCACGCTGACGCGCTGGTATCAGGCGGACCTGCACGTGGTGATGCCACAAGAGCAGGGAAGGCCGCAGATTCAGCTGCGGGCGTAATGCTTGTCAGTTAAGCGACTGACAGTAACGCCGTCTGGAGCCGTACCGGGGCTATCCGCAGCGCTGAGACTTTTACGTTGGGCCAGGAGCCCCACGCGGGGAGGCGTGGGGCAGTTCGCGGCCGACCATGGATGGTCATCCGCGAACGGTTCGTCCGGCACGACGTGGAAGTCGAAGGCACCGCTTTAGCGGCGCGAGGACGGCCCTGAGGGGGCAGTAGTGGCGGCAGAGCCCGCACTGAACAGTCAGGCCACTTATCAATAAGCAGCCTGAGTCCTTAAATGACAAGCATTACGCCATTTATGGCGACCAAATCGTTAGCGACAATCCACAATCAATCGGCCGCGTACTTCACCTGCCAGCAGCGCTTCGGCACCTTCACGCGCTTCACTCAACGGGATCACTTTGGTTAACTGCTCCAGCAGTGCGCCATCCACCAGCTCTGCCAGTCGCTGCCACGCTTGCTGGCGCAACGGTTTGGCACACATCACGCTATCGACACCGGCCAGCACCACACCGCGCAGAATGAACGGAGCCACGCTGGTAGGCAGATCCAGACCTTGCGCCATGCCGCAGGCAGCGACCACGCCATCGCGTCTGATGCCTGCCAGCACATTGGCCAGCGTATGGCTGCCAACGCTATCAATCGCCGCGGCCCAGCGCTCTTTCGCCAGCGGTTTACCCGGCGCGCTCAGTTCGGCACGATCGATAATCGAAGTCGCTCCCAGGGTATTGATCAGGTAGTCACTGTCGCTGGCGCGGCCGCTGGAGGCGACGACCTCATAGCCTAAGCGCGACAGCAGGCTGACGCTAAAACTGCCCACGCCACCGCTGGCACCCGTCACCAAAACAGGACCGTGCTGCGGCGTGATGCCCTGTTTTTCCAGTGCCAGCACACACAGCATGGCGGTGAAACCGGCGGTGCCAATCGCCATGGTTTGCAGCGGGCTCAGTGCCGCCGGGACTTTTACCAGCCAGTCCCCGGAAACGCTGGCCTTCTGCGCCAGACCGCCCCAGTGCTTCTCACCTACGCCCCAGCCAGTGAGCAGAGCGACATCATCCTGCTGCCACTCTGGGTGGCGGCTGTTGATCACGCGCCCCACAAAATCGATACCGGGCACCATAGGAAACTGGCGCACAATCGGCCCTTTATTGCAGATGGCGAGTGCGTCTTTGTAGTTGAGCGTGGAGTAGCTGACTTCGAGGGTGACATCCTGATCGGGCAACTGCTTTTCTGAGAGATCCTGCAGGGATGTGCGGTATCCCTGTTCATCATTTTCAATGACCAATGCCTTGAACATGCAGCCTCCGGCTGGTTGAGGAAAGTTACTGGCATCTTACGCCTCTGAAACATGGGAACAACTGGCTTCTGGTAATACCTTGCATAAATTTTCATAACACAAAGATATTTAAGCGTTTTTATCATTGTTTAATCTAATAATACATTATTAATCAATTGGTTATAAATTGTTGATTATGCGTATAAATCTCTTTGCACGGGTTGTTCCAGTAAAAAAAAGATGCCATCATTGCGCCCCAGTTAATCACCTTCTGCCTGACCCCTGAGGACGCCGCCATGCTCGTAACACTGCGCATTCGCCATCCGCGTTTCTCCGTCATCTGTTGTTCGCATTTCTCGCTCACCATGCGGTGAGGCCAGCTTAACGCGCTATGCTTTTGGACATGACTAAAGACAGACGCGATCTGACTTTACTGATGTCTATCGGTTGTGGTGGTTGAACCGCCCGAAGTGACGTTATTCGCCGGGGAAATTTCCTCATTGCTGTGCCACTGGCACCCACTCATCCTTCATTACGGGGATTTGTGTTATGAATCCATTGAAAATCGCTGCCAGCGTAGCGGTAGCACCAAGCCTCAGCCTGAACACCGCACGTGATGTGGTGACGCTGGACAATACTGATTTTACGGATGTGGCGGCGGTTGTCGTCTCACTGGCGGATACGCGCAGCGGCGTGTTAACGCTGTTGCGCCAGACCGGCTTTAATTTGCCGGTGTTTGTGGCTAACGCGTTCGATGAAGAAGTGCTAAAGCTGCCGGGCGTGACCGGCGAAATCAATGGCGCTGAGGAAGAGTGGGAGGCGCTGGAAGACGCCGCGCAAGCCTATGAATCTGACCTGCTGCCGCCATTCTTCGATACGCTCACCCGCTATGTCGATATGCAGAACAGCACCTTTGCGTGCCCAGGTCACCAGGGCGGTGCGTTTTTCCGCAAACATCCGGCGGGCCGTCAGTTCTATGAATTCTATGGCGAGAACGTCTTCCGTTCCGATATGTGCAACGCCGACGTCAAATTAGGTGATTTGCTGATCCATGAAGGATCGGCCAAAGATGCGCAGAAGTTTGCCGCCAAAGTCTTTAACGCCGACAAAACCTACTTCGTGCTGAATGGCACCTCCAGCGCCAACAAAGTGGTGACCAACGCCATGCTGACCCGTGGCGACCTGGTGTTGTTCGACCGTAACAACCACAAATCCAACCACCACGGCGCGCTGATTCAGGCGGGAGCCACGCCAGTGTATCTGGAAGCGGCCCGTAATCCATTTGGTTTTATTGGTGGCATTGATGCGCACTGTTTCGATGAGGCTTATCTGCGTGAGCAGGTACAAAAAGTGGCGCCGCATCGTGCCAAAGAGCAGCGTCCGTTCCGTCTGGCAATCATCCAACTCGGCACCTATGACGGCACCGTGTATAACGCGCGTCAGGTGGTAGACCGCATCGGCCATCTGTGTGATTACATCCTGTTTGACTCCGCGTGGCTGGGCTACGAGCAGTTCATTCCGTTGATGGCAGGCTGCTCGCCGCTGACGCTGGAACTCAACGAAAACGATCCCGGCATTTTTGTTACACAGTCGGTGCATAAGCAGCTGGCGGGTTTCTCCCAGACTTCGCAAATCCACAAAAAAGACAACCACATCCGCGGGCAGAAACGCTTCTGTCCGCATAAGCGTTTAAACAATGCCTTTATGCTGCACGCCTCAACCAGCCCGTTCTATCCGCTGTTTGCTGCTCTGGATATCAACGCCAAAATGCACCAGGGTGATGCGGGGCGCAGCATGTGGCATGACTGCGTCACCCATGGCATTGATGCGCGCAAAGCGATTCTGGAACGCTGCGAGATGATCCAACCGTTCCTGCCAGAGAAAGTGCACGGCAAGCTGTGGCAATCCGCCGAAACCGACGCAATTGCTGCCGATCCTGCCTACTTCAGCTTTGAGCCGGGCGCGAAATGGCACGGATTCGCGGGTTACGATGAGGGGCAATATTTAGTCGATCCCTGCAAGCTGCTGCTGACCACGCCAGGCATTGATGCCGCCAGCGGTGAGTACACCAGCTTTGGTATTCCGGCGACCATCCTGGCGAACTATCTGCGCGAAAACGGCATTGTGCCAGAGAAGTGCGACCTCAACTCCATCCTGTTCCTGCTGACCCCAGCGGAGAACACCGAGAAGATGGCACACCTGGTGGCGATGCTGGAGCAGTTTGAAAACCACGTGAAAGAGGATGCGCTGCTGGCGGAAGTGCTGCCGAGTGTTTATCGCAAGAATATTGAGCGCTACAAAGGCTACACGCTGCGCCGCCTGTGCCAGGAAATGCACGATCTTTATGTTAGCTACGATGTGAAAGATCTGCAGAAGGCGATGTTCCGTGAGGCATGCTTCCCGAAAGTGGAAGTGAACCCGCAGGATGCGCATCAGGCTTATATTCGTGGCGAAGTTGAGCTGGTGCCGATTGCCAAAGCAGAAGGCCGCATTGCAGCCGAAGGTGCCTTGCCGTATCCACCGGGCGTGCTCTGTGTGGTACCGGGTGAAGTGTGGGGCGGGGCGGTGCAGCGTTACTTCCTCGCGCTGGAAGAGGGGATCAATCTGTTGCCTGGCTTCTCACCGGAGCTGCAGGGGGTTTACACCGAGGAAGATGAGAGCGGTCGTAAGCATCTGGTGGCGAATATGATGGTGTAATAAACAGAGCGGTCGCCATGAATGGCGACCGCACAGGTTTTAAGGGCGCACCCTGTAGATCAATACCGATGATAACTGCGCTGCGCCTGGCTCACTTTATACAGATAACGGCGAGATTCGGCTGACGGATGGTTGGTGGTCAGCGTCTGATAAACCTGGCTCGGCGACATGCCGTTGATGGTTGAGAAGGCACGATCCTTATCGCTGGAGAAGACGCGCAGTACGCTTCCCGCACCGCCGTTGTAAGCGGTAATCACCGCATAACGACGTGACAGCGGATCCTGAATCCCACCTAAATAACTCTTCTGCAGCAGCGACAGATACGCGGTACCGGCATCAATGTTATTGGCTGGATCCAGCAGATAGCTGCGGCTCGGTTTACCCCATTTCCCTTTCATACGGAACACATCCACCCCGGCCGTATGCTGAACCACCTGCATTAAGCCCAGTGCGTCAGAGTTGCTCACCGCATAGGGGTTGAAACTCGATTCGGTCTGCATAATCGCCAGAATCAAGGATGCATCAACGCCATACTCTTCAGCCGCTTTACGTACCAGCGGCAGGTATTTGTGCGCACGTTTATCGAGGTGGTTCGGCACCATTGGAATGGTGACAGACCAGATCACATGCAAGCCAGAGGTGCGTTTTTGCAGCTTGTTCTGAATCAGGTAATCCGCAAAGCTGGCGGCGCGGCCCTGCCAGCGAATCGGTTGACCGGTGTTATCCAGCACCTGGCCGTAAAGCAGCGGCTCTTTACTGATCTGGATATCGTTGGCATCGGAGTAGAGATCAACATTACCCGGATCGTCACCGATTAATAGCGTGGTGATGATCGCCTGGCGCAAGCTGGCCATTGGATCGGTACCGGCGATGGTCTCAATGGTGATGCTACCGCTGTCGAAGTTGATGTGACTGCGGGTGTAATAGCTGTCGCTGTATTTGACGTAATCCTTTGGTCCGGCGATCAGAACCTCATTGATTCCCCAAATATTTTCAATGTTGGCGGCAAACTGCCCCATCAGAATATCGAAACCGTTGGTGTCCTTAACCCACTCTTCATGATACTGCGATTGTTTTTGTCCGGAGCAGGAAACCAAAAGTGGTGCAATCACCAGCAGGGCTATCAGTTTTTTATTCATTGTAAATGCGTGCCTGATTCGAAAAAGAGGGCCTCAAAGGGAGGCCCTGAACGGTTATTTTTCCGGCGGGGTGAAACCTTCGATGTGCACATCTTTGCCTTCGAACAGGAAATTAATCATCTCCTTCTCCAGCACTTTGCGATCTTCCGGGTTCATCATGTTGAGCTTCTTCTCGTTAATCAACATGGTCTGCTTGGACATCCACTGCTGCCAGGCTTCTTTAGAAATCTCGTTATAGATGCGCTTGCCAATCTCGCCAGGGTAGAGCTGAAAGTCCTGACCTTCAGCGTCGCGTTGCAGAAACGTACAAAAAATGGTGCGGCTCATTACTCTTCCTCTTCGATCATGCTTGAACGCAGTTTTAGCTGCTGGGGATGGCGCAGTTCGTGCAGTAAGCGCTCAACCGGCGCAGCCAACCCCACTGACGGTGGTTGCGCTAAGTTATACCAGAGACCGCTCACTTCATCCATCAGCGACCCGGCAGAAGGCCACGCCAGCCACATAGGCACAATATCTAAGTGGAAATGGCTAAAGGTGTGACGAAATGCCGTTAATTGCTGGGGTTTGGCATGAATACCGCGCTCGGCGAGCCAGTCAGTTAGCGCTTGCTCACTGGTGAACTGCGGGAAGCAGAACAAGCCGCCCCACAGGCCCACAGGCGGGCGCTGTTCGAGGAACACCTCATCACCATGCTGAATCATCAGGAACCAGCCACTGCGTTCTGGAATGGTCACTTTGGGTTTCTTGCCCGGATATTCAGTCCAGCTGCTGTTGGCGTAAGCCACACAGCCATTGCTCAATGGGCAAATCTCACACTTAGGGCGTGAGCGAGTGCACACTAACGCGCCAAGATCCATCATCGCCTGGTTGAACTGACTGACCCCTTCAGCGGGCGTAACCTCTTCACTGATCTGCCACAAACGTTTCTCAACGTCTTTTTTCCCCGGCCAACCGCCCACGGCATAGCAACGAGCCAGCACGCGTTTAACGTTGCCATCCAGAATCGGGAAATGCAGGCCGAGCGACAGTGACAGCACGGCTCCCGCAGTGGAGCGCCCCACGCCAGGCAGTGCGGCGACATCATCAAAATTGCGCGGAAATTCGCCACCGTGCTTATCGACCACCTGTTTCGCCGCTTTATGCAAATTGCGCGCACGGGCGTAGTAGCCGAGACCGGTCCACAGGTGCAGCACTTCATCCAGCGGTGCCGCAGCCAGATCGGCGATCGTCGGAAAGCGCGCCATAAAGCGTTCAAAGTATGGGATAACGGTGGCAACTTGCGTCTGCTGCAGCATCACTTCAGAGAGCCACACCTTATAAGGTGTCTTCTCTTGCTGCCACGGCAGAGTTTTACGGCCAAAGCGGTGATACCACTCCAGCACCTGTTGCGCGAACTGCGGCGCTTGCATCATTAGAAGGAAATTTTCCGTGTTTACTCTACAATCAGGCAGGAATTCCAGCACAGAGACATCAGGGTGTAAACCGGAAGATTGCAAAGGCTTGCTTCTGCTATCTAACTTTGCATAATGCCCGTTTCCCAGAATAGGCTAACCAGCAGGCTTCAACATGATAAATGACGTCATCACCCCAGAATTTGATGAGAACGGGCGGCCATTACGCCGTATCCGCAGTTTTGTGCGTCGCCAGGGGCGCTTAACCAAAGGACAGCAACTGGCACTCGATAATTACTGGCCGGAGATGGGCGTCGAGTTTCAGCAGGAGCCGCTGGATATGGTGGCGCTGTTTGGCCGTGAAGCCCCAGTCGTGCTGGAGATTGGTTTTGGTATGGGCGCCTCGCTGGTGACCATGGCGCAGAACAATCCCCATCAGAACTTCCTCGGCCTTGAAGTGCATGCGCCGGGTGTCGGTGCGTGTCTGGCCTCGGCTAAAGAGGCGGGCGTGGAGAATCTGCGTGTGATGTGCCACGACGCTGTCGAAGTGCTGCAGCAGATGATCCCGGATAACTCGCTGCGTATGGTGCAACTGTTCTTCCCGGACCCGTGGCATAAAGCGCGCCACAACAAACGTCGCATTGTCCAGGTACCTTTTGCCGAGCTGGTGATGCGCAAGCTAAAGCTGGGCGGCGTCTTCCACATGGCAACGGACTGGGAAGATTATGCGACGCACATGCTGGAAATCATGAGCAGCGTGGACGGGTATAAAAACCTGTCAGAAAGTCACGATTACGTGCCGCGTCCTGAAACGCGTCCGTTAACCAAATTTGAGCAGCGCGGGCAGCGATTGGGCCACGGCGTATGGGATCTGATGTTTGAGAGGGTGAAATAATGGCCGTACAGCGTAGCCGTCGTTTACGTAAAAAATTGCATATTGATGAGTTTCAGGAGTTAGGCTTCTCGGTTGCCTGGCGTTTTGCCGAAGGCACCACTGAAGAGCAGATTGATGCCACTCTGGATCAGTTCATCACTGAAGTGATTGATCCTAATGGCCTGGCTTATGATGGCAGCGGTTATCTGGTGTGGGAAGGTCTGGTTTGCCTGCAGGAAACCGGCAAATGCACCGATGAGCACCGCGAGTTAGTGCGTAAGTGGCTGGAAGCCCGCAACCTGACAGACGTTCAGGTGACTGAACTCTTTGACGTTTGGTGGGACTAAGTTATTTATTAGTCTGAGATCTCGCTTCAGGCTAGCTCACTTGCGCATTGGGCACCGGGCAGTGCTCGTAATCCTCACGTACTCATGTACGCTCCGGTTACTGTGCGCTGGCCGTCACCCAATTCGCTGCGCCGCCTACGCCTGACCTGCTTTCACAGCAAAGGCGTGGGCGGCTTTTATTTAAGGAAGATTTCATGGTTCGTAAGGCTCTTCTTACCGCACTGCTGCTGGCCGCAGCGACGCAGGCGCAGGCTGATTATCAGTGCAGCGTTAATCCTCAGGATGATGTGATTATCAAACCGCAGAGCGTACAGGTGGTGGGCACCAACGGTAACCTCGAAATCTCTCCGCAGGGTGATGTGACCTTTAACGGTCAGAAAGCCAATGTCGATAATGCGACACGCCAGAAAGCCATTGATTACCAGAACGCATTGCGCCGTGATTTACCTTGGGTTGATAACGGTGCCTCTACCCGTCTGGAGCGCAGCCGTATTGCACTGGATAAAGTGATTGTGGAAAAGCTCGGGGCGAACAGCAACGTGCGTAATCGCCTCACCACTCTGGATGGTCAGCTGAAACAGCAGATGAACCGTATTATCGAGCATCGTCCCGATGGATTGACCTTCCACCATCAGGCGATTGATCAAGTGCGTGCGGACGGTGAAAAGCTGGTGCAGAGCACGCTCGGCGGCATTATGCAGGATAGCCTGAACGAGATGGGCAGCAGCCAGGCGGCGAGCGGTAGCAATCCATTGCAGGCGATTATGGGCAATTTGGGTGGCTTACAGCAGGCGGTTCAGGCGGAGTGGAAGAATCAGGAACAAGATTTCCAGAACTTCGGGCACGAGGTGTGTAACCGGGTGACGGATCTGGAAGGCCAGCGTAAAGCACTGACGCAGAGCCTTAAAGGTTAAGAAAACGTAGCGGCGCAATTTATTGCGCATCAGTCAGCAGCTTAGCTGCTTCAGGTCAGCACGATAAAGCGCGCCGCTACGTCTCAATCATTACTCGCTTTTGGCTTCTTCTGATGTCGCTTTGTTGCTGGCGACATAGTTATAAATAACCAACAAGGCGAAGCAGCCGGTGATGATCATCATGATCATCCCTTTATCCAGGTAGCGTGCCATATTGCCGAGGATGATGCCGGTGACGCCAAAATCGGTGTCGGAGAAGGTGGTATTGGTCAGCCCAATCGCACCCAGCACGGGTAACAGTGCCACTGGCAGGAAGGTGATGAGGATACCGTGCGCAAAAGCACCCAGCATCGCACCGCGTTTCCCGCCGGTCGCATTACCAAACACCCCCGCCGTCGCACCACAGAAGAAGTGCGGCACTACACCTGGCAAAATTAGCACCCAGTGCAGTTGTCCGAGGAAGAACAGCCCGACCAAGCCACCAACGAAGCTGGAGATAAAGCCCACCAGTACCGCATTAGGTGCATACGGGAAGACGATAGGGCAGTCCAGAGCCGGGCGTGCATTCGGCACCAGTTTTTCCGAGAAGCCGGTGAAGGCCGGGACGATTTCCGCCAGAATTAAGCGCACACCCTGCAGGATAATAAACACACCCGCTGCAAAGGTAATCGCCTGCACGAACGAGTACACCAGATAGTTCTGACCATGGCTGAACTGACTCTCTACATATTCGCGGCCTGCAGACACCGACAGAATAAAGTAAATAATCATCATCGTCAGTGAGATGGAGATAGTGCTGTCACGCAAAAAACTGAGGTTTTTTGGCATGTTCATCTCTTCAGTGGATTTCGAACCCTTACCCACTAATGAGCCAATCCATCCTGACAGCACGTAGCCCACGGTACCGGTATGCGCTAACGCAACCTGGTCGTGGCCGATGATTTTACGCATATGAGGTTGCGCGATGGCCGGGAAGATCGCCATCAGCATGCCGAGTGTGAGCGAGCCGGTATAAATCAGCTGCACACCTTCGAAACCCGCCACCGACAAAATAATGGCAATCATACAGGCCATATAGAACGTCACGTGACCTGAAAGATAGATGTATTTCAGGCGGGTGAAGCGCGCCACAATGATATTGGCCACCATACCAAACGCCATAATCAGCGTAGTGGGTGCGCCGTACTTCTCTAAAGCAATGGAAACCATCGCTTCATTATTTGGAATGATTCCCTGCACATCAAAAGCGTGTTTGAAGATATCGCCGAGTGGGGTTAACGAACCCACCAACACCGTTGCGCCACCTGCCAACACCAGAAAACCCAGGATAGTTTTTACCGTGCCCTTGATGATGTCCGGGAACGGTTTTCTTTGTGCAATCAGTCCAAACATCGCCACCAAACCAACCAGAATGGAGGGGACTTTCAGCACGTCGACAACTACCAGTAAAAGGTTTTGTATAAACATAATAACCTCAGCGGTAAATGTTCTATACCCAAAATGATTCGGGTTTCAGGAAGGCGGCAAGTGCATGAATCCTCAGGAGCTTACTCAAGTAAGTGACTGAGGTGAGTGCACGTAGCCAACACACCTGAAACTTGAAGTATGAAGGGTATATTTTCAGTAGGTTGAGAGTGTTATTTATTGAAGTAACTACGAACTTTTTGCTCAATCTCTTTCAGATCAATGATGTTGTTAATGATGATCACTTTGTCTTCTGGAAGATTGGCGCTATAGGCAATGTCTTTTGCCATCACAAACACGTCTGCTACATCAGGCGTCACAGAACCCAAATCGGAATGTTCGACGTCGGCGGTGACATCAATCATTTTCAGCACTTTCTTGATGTTCATTTCCATCATGAAGCTGCTTCCCAGGCCGGAGCCACAAACTGCCATTATTTTCATCGTTGACCTCATTGATTTTTAAACGGAATGATTAATTGTCTGATAACAAATGGGTGCTGAGTTCAGCTTGATTGGTGCTGCTGAAGATCTGTGCCATTTTTTCCTCATCGGAAAGGACTTCAGCCAGCTGAGAAATCATTTCGATATGGCTGTTGCTGTCCGGCGCGGAGAACATAAAAAGGATATCCACCGGGTCGTTTTCATCCGCATCAAAAGAGACACCCTGCGCCAGTTTCAGTACTGATAAGGCCAGCTTTTTAGCCCCTTGCTCGGGTCGGGCATGCGGCATGGCGATGCGCGGCGCAATCACAAAATAGGGACCAATTTCCAGCTTCTGCTGGATGATGGTGTCAATGTAATCCTGCGTAATCGCCCCTTCCTGCAGCAAAGGACGTCCTGCCACCTCAATCGCCTGTTGCCAGTTTGCAACGTTATCGAGGTACTGAATTTTTTCTTCATTCAGCCATTTAGCGAGATGCGCCATGATGATCTCCTGAAGTCAATGTGACTGAAGTTGTCATCATTTCCATGATGAGATGTACAGTCATGTTTGAATGAAATTCCCTGGTATTGGTGGTGTTTTTAATCGTCAGTCTTGGCTTCTCTGTGCTGATGAGAAGCTTTTTTTCCTTAACTTACTAATAATTATCGTTATTAGTTAAGCGAGTAAAAAACTCATTAGTTAAAGATGTATAGTCATCTTGATAATGCTCCTCGACCTGTACAGATACAATATGTAATATTGAAATCTGGCTGGACAGGTTGCTATTGAATGCAAAAGCGTTAACTGGATCACATCCATAAGCGGTGGAGGTGGCGCAATGAAAATAAATTCAGGCATACGTGTTGAGTCACCGAGCGCAACTTTGCACTCGCACACTTATTGGGAAGCATGTTGATGGCCGATGGCATTACCGAGAAGCAAAAAGAGGTGGTCGATTACCTCCTGCAAAAAATCAAAGATGATGGGCTGCTGCCGGGTGACAAACTGGACACCGAAATTGCTATTGCCAAAAACATCGGTATCACGCGGGCAACGGTGCGCGAAGCCACGCGCATTCTCATTGAGCAGCAGCGCATTTATCGGGTGAAGGGCTCGGGGCTGTTTGTCGGCTCGACCGGAAAAAGCGATCACGTTGGCCGATTCCACGCATTGTCCCCCTTTGATTTTCAGGCGCAAAAGAAAGGGTACAAAGGGGTTCGAAAAGTTATCACCGTCAGCATCATGCAAGTCCCTACCGCTGACATGGCTCAGGCGTTGCGCATCAAGCCGAACGATCAAATTTATAAAGTGGTGCGTCTGATGAGCTTCGACGACATTCCGGTCGCGCTGGAATATAACCACTTTCCGGTCAGCATGTTTAGCAGCATGGAATTCAGCAAGCTGGAAATATCCAAATACTCCTACATTGAGCAGATCACCGGTAAGAAGGTGCAGCGCAGGGAACAGCATTTAAATGCCATCAATGTGACGGATGAAGAGCAGATTCGGTTGCTGAATTTCAATCAGAATGGTGCGGCGTTAGAGATCTACGAAACGGTCTATCTTGATGATGGCGCACCTTGTGAGGTGAACATCGCCATTATTAATACGCAGTTGCTGCAGCTCAGACAAAATACCGAAAGGCCATAACGGATAACCCAGTATTCACTGGGTCATCCGCATATCATTACTTCTCTTCAGGCAGGAACAGCTCTAACAGAGAGTTCAGGAACAGTTTCCCTTTCTCCGTGATTTGCCAGTGTTCAGCAGTTTCATCCACGTAACCGGCGGCAATCGCCTGGTCTATCTGTGGACGAATCTCCTGCTCATCCAGCCCGGTGTAGCGGCGGAAATCGGCGCGCGGTGCCGCTTCCAGCAAGCGGAATCGGTTCATGAAGAATTCAAACGCTTTATCTTCGTTCTCGACGTCGTGCTGCTTATCCAGGTAGCTACCCTTCATAAATCCGCGTGGATGGCGGGTTTTCACCGTGCGCACAATCCGGCCATCCGGCTGGGTGAGTTTGCCATGAGCGCCACAGCCAATGCCGAGGTAGTCACCGAAGCGCCAATAGTTGAGATTGTGCTCGCAGCGATAGCCCGGTTTGGCGTAAGCCGAGGTTTCATACTGCTGATAGCCCGCGGCGCTCAGCAACTGATGACCTTGCTCAAAGATGTCCCACAGCGCATCGTCATCGGGCAGTTTCGGCGGACGCGAGCCAAACAGCGTGTTGGGCTCAATGGTCAACTGATACCACGACAGATGTGGCGGATTGAGCGCAATTGCCTGGCGCAAATCGTCCAGCGCCTCTTCCAGAGACTGATCCGGCAAGCCGTGCATCAGGTCGAGGTTGAAACTGCGCAGGCCCAGCCCGGCCGCCAAATGCGCCGCGCGGACCGCTTCCTCTGGTCCGTGAATACGACCCAGACGCTCCAGCTTCTGTGGGCTAAAACTTTGCACGCCAATCGAAATACGGTTGATGCCGGCTTTCTGGTAGCCGCTGAAACGGTCCGCTTCAACGGTGCCCGGATTGGCTTCCATGGTGATTTCTGCATCGGCTGCTAACGGCAGGCGCGCACGCACGCCATCCATTAGCATCTGCATCGCATTGCTGCTCAGCAGGCTCGGTGTACCGCCACCAATAAAGATGGTGCGCACTTCACGTCCGGCGGTGAGCGGCAAATCCTGTTCGAGATCGCTGAGCAGGTGCTGCACATACTCGATGTGCGGCACCTCGCCTTTTAACGCGTGAGAGTTGAAATCACAGTAGGGACACTTCTGCACACACCACGGAATGTGGATGTAGAGGCTTAACGGAGGTAACTCAGGCATTGCGCATCGCTTCCAACAACAGCGTCAATGCTTTGCCACGATGAGAAACGGCACGCTTCTCATCTTTCGTCAGCTCACCGGCGGTTTTGCCCAGTTCCGGCACGTAGAAAATCGGGTCATAGCCGAAGCCGCCTTCACCGGCCGCCGCACGAGTAATCTCGCCCGCCCAGCTACCGTGAAACACCAGCGGCGTCGGATCCGCCGCGTGGCGCACATATACCAGCACGCAATGAAACTGCGCCTGACGTTGGCCATCTGGCACATTTTCCAGCGCGACCAGCAGCTTTTCCAGGTTTTGCTGATCGCTGGCCTCGAGGCCGGCGTAGCGTGCAGAGTAGATGCCCGGCGCACCGCCGAGTGCATCCACCGCCAGACCGGAGTCATCGGCAATCGCAGGCAGGCCAGTAATCTGAGCCGCATGGCGTGCTTTGAGGATGGCATTTTCAATGAAGGTCAGGCCGGTTTCTTCCGCTGACTCCACGCCCAACTCGGTTTGCGCCACGATATCCAGGCCAAAAGCCGCTAACAAATCGGCCAGTTCACGAACTTTGCCCGGATTACCGGTGGCGAGTACAACTTTTTGCATAACAGTTCCAGATTAACGAATTACAGCAGGTACCAGAGACCTGGGAACAGGTCCATGCCGAGGAAATTCAGCGCGTAGAGCACCAGAATCACAATCATGGCAGAGAAATCGATGCCGCCCATGGCAGGCAGAATGCGGCGAATCGGTGCCATCAGCGGCTCAGTCAACTGAATCAACACGTAATCAATCGGGCCGCGACCCTGGCTGATCCAGCTCATCAGTGAACGGATGATGATGACCCAGAACACCAGATAACCGGCAGATTTTACTAATGACAACAAGCCCACCAGCAGGTTGGTCGGGTCAACGGAGAACACCCCGACCTGAATCAGCAGCAGCACCGGATATTTAAGCGTAGTCAGGACAAACGCCAACACCAGTGAGGCGGTATCAATCGGGCCCAGCGCCGGTAACACGCGGCGCAGTGGCTTAATGATTGGCTGAGTAATCTTCACCACAAACTGTGACAGCGGGTTATAGAAGTCACAGCGTGACCACTGCATCCAGATACGCAGCAGCAGTACCATCACGTACAGGTCGATCAGCGTTTTGACTAAAAACGTCATTGTTAACATGAGGTTCCTCAATTATTGTTGTGAAGGTCGCGCATAATCCCGCGCGCCAAAAACGGCGGTGCCAATGCGCACCATGGTGCTGCCAGCGGCGATTGCCGCATCCATGTCGTCGCTCATTCCCAGAGAAAGCGTATCGACGTCAGGGTAATCCTGTTTGAGGGCGTGAAACGCGCTCGCCATCTGCTGGCAGACGGCCAACTGACGATCATAGTCTGATTCTGGTGCCGGAATTGCCATCAATCCCCGCAAGCGCAAATGCGGCAGTGCCGCGATCTGCTGAGCCAGCTCTGAAACGGCCTCCAGCATGATGCCAGATTTGCTGTTCTCGTCACTGATATTTACCTGAATTAACACGTTAAGCGGTGGCAGTGCTGCCGGACGCTGGTCGTTAAGACGCTGTGCAATACGCAGGCGGTCAACGGTGTGGCACCAGGCAAAGTTTTCCGCCACCAGGCGACTCTTATTGGATTGTAGCGGCCCGATAAAGTGCCATTGCAGATCAGGATGTGCGGCCAGCTCAGCCACTTTTTCAACCCCCTCCTGCACGTAATTTTCACCGAAGGCGAGCTGCCCGGCAGCGATAGCATCTGCGACGGCGCTCGCAGGTTTAGTTTTACTCACTGCAAGCAGGGTAATTTCTTCTGGCGCGCGACCGCAACGTGCGGCAGCGGCGGCGATGCGCTCACGCACTTGCTGTAAGTTGTGTTCAATGGAAGTCATAGTCAGGAGAAGTTAAATGGATTTGGATGAAGTAGTGGCCCTTAGTGTAAAGCATAACGCCGCCGATCTGCACCTTTGCAGCGGACATTTGCCTCACTGGCGACGACAAGGCGCACTGGAGCCGATTCCCCAGCAGGGCGAACTGGCTGCTGACTGGCTGGACGCGTTTATCGAGAAGTGGATGAGTGGTGTGCAACAAGAAGAGTTGGAAGAGAACGGACACGTCGATTTCGCCATCACTCTACATAGCGGCGTGCGACTGCGCGCCAATATCTTTATGCAGCGACAGGGCTTATCGCTGGCTCTGCGATTGATTGCCAGCCGTGCGCCCAATCTACACAGCCTGCAGCTTCCTGACGTGGTGCAGCAATTGCTGCAGTTGGAAGAAGGGCTGATTTTAATTACCGGTGCCACCGGGAGTGGCAAATCCACCACGCTTGCGGCGATGGTGGATGCCCTTAACCGCGAACAAGCGCGCCATATCATTACGCTGGAAGATCCGATTGAGTTTGTGCATCACAGCCAACGCTCACTGATTCAGCAACGGGAAGTCGGCACGCACACCGCCTCGTTTCAACAGGCGTTGAAAGCGGCGCTGCGTGAAGACCCTGATGTGATTCTGTTAGGGGAGTTGCGCGACAGTGAAACGATTCGTCTGGCGCTGACCGCTGCTGAGACCGGGCATCTGGTGTTGGCAACCTTGCATACGCGCGGAGCGACACAGGCGGTGGATCGTCTTGTTGATGTGTTTCCTGCAGAAGAGAAGAATCTGGTGCGTACCCAACTGGCGGGGAGCCTGAAAGCGGTGCTGGCGCAGCGACTGGTGCCAGCCATCGAGGGCGGGCGAATAGGGCTGTTTGAGGTGCTGGTGGCGACGCCTGCGGTAGTGAATTTGATTCGTGAAGGGAAGATGCATCAGCTACCCGGCGTGCTGCAAACCGGCGCGCAATCGGGTATGCAGACCTTTGCGCAGAGCGAACAGGCACGGCGACAGTCGGGGATGATTTGATCTGTAGCGGCGCGATTTATCGCGCGTTTTTACCAGATGTGGCAACGTGCCCAACGCCATATTGCGCGATAAATCGCGCCGCTACGGTGACGTGAAATGAAAAATTACCCGGCATTCCAATGGATGAGGCTCAGTGCGTATCGAACCAATCTTCCAGAATAATCACTGCTGATTGTGAATCAACCTGACCTTTTTGCAGGGCACGAAAACCGCCACGTTCAAACAGGTCGGCGCGGGCTTCTATGGTGCTCAGTCGCTCGTCCTGCAGTTCAACGCGCACACCGAAGCGGCCATGCAAACGGTTCGCGAACTTGCGCGCACGCACCGTCAGAGGCTGTTCGGTGCCATCCATATTCAGCGGTAAACCCACCACCACATAATCTGGCTGCCACTCTTTCAGCAGTTTCTCAATCTGATTCCAGTCTGGTGTGCCGTCTTGCGCTTTCAGCGCCGTCAACGCGCGTGCGGTGCCGGTCAGCTGCTGGCCCACGGCAACGCCGATGCTTTTGGTGCCAAAATCAAATCCCAGCAGAGTTTCACTGGCCATCAGGCGTGTCCTGCATCGCTGGTCATATTGTGGATATCCACACCCATGCTGCGCGCGGCTTCACGCCAGCGTTCGGCAATCGGCGTCTGGAACAGAATGTTGCTGTTAGCAGGCGTGGTCAGCCAGGCATTTTCCAACAGCTCGTTTTCCAGTTGATCCTTCTCCCAGGCACAGTATCCCAACGCCACCAGCACGTTGTCTGGCTGCGATGACGTCCCTATGGCTTCCAGCACATCACGTGACGTGGTGATCACGGTGTTATCGGAAATACGGATGCTGGAGGAGTAAACTTTCTGGGCAGAGTGCAGGATAAAGCCACGATCTTCCGCCAGCGGCCCACCGGAAAATACCGGCTTGTCCAGTTTGATGGCAGGATCGCGATCGTTCGCGCTGATTTTGAGCTTCTTCAGGATGCCTTCGACAGTCAGATTTTCCATCGGCTTATTCACGATCAAGCCCATGGCACCGTCCTCATTGTGCTCGCAGATATACACCACCGAGCGTTTGAAGAGCGGATCCTGCAGCGACGGCATCGCAATCAAAAAATGGTGCTGTAAATTCATTATCACTCGTATACCAAAAATAACCGGCGTAGCCGCAGCCACGTCGGTTTTGGGTTCTCACGGCGCTTACACGCCGTTGACATCAGCCCAAACGTTTCTCGATGGCATCCATCAGCATGCCCGTGATCGAAATGGGGAAAGCCGCTTCGATTTCACGCACGCAGGTTGGGCTGGTAACGTTAACTTCGGTGAGTTTATCACCAATGATGTCCAGTCCGACAAAAATCAGCCCTTTGGCTTTCAGGGTGGGGCCGACACGACGGGCAATTTCCCAGTCGCTGTCACTTAATGGGCGCGCTTCACCACGACCACCCGCGGCAAGGTTACCACGGGTTTCACCGCCCTGTGGAATACGCGCCAGGCAATATGGCACCGGTTCGCCATCCACCACCAACACACGCTTATCGCCGTCTTTAATGGCAGGCAGATAGTTCTGCGCCATGCAGAAGTTCTGCCCGTGGTTGGTCAGGGTTTCGGTAATCACACCAAAGTTAGGATCGTCCTGCTTCACGCGGAAGATTGATGCGCCGCCCATGCCATCTAATGGCTTGAGGATCACATCACCGTGCTCCTGCCAGAAAGCGCGCAGCTGCTCTTTATTGCGCGTCACCAGCGTATCAGGTGTCAGATCGGCAAACCAGGCGGTATAGAGCTTCTCGTTACAGTCACGCAGGCTCTGCGGTGTGTTGACGATCAGCGTACCTTGCTCTTCCGCACGTTCCAGTAAGTAGGTTGCATAGATGAATTCGGTGTCGAACGGCGGATCTTTACGCATCAGTACCACGTTCAGGTCAGCAAGCGGGATCACCTGCTCGCTGCCAAACTCGTACCATTTGTCATAGTTCTGCTCGACGCTCAGCAGACGCGTGCGGGCATAGGTCACACCGCCACGCAGGGAGAGATCGCCCATCTCCATGTAATGAATTTCGTAACCACGGCGCTGTGCTTCCAGCAACATGGCGAAGCTGGTGTCTTTTTTAATGTTGATGGACGAAATTGGGTCCATAACGATGCCAAGCTTAATCATTATTCTCTCCTAAAAGGGGGGACTGCCCGTCATACCCGTCATACTTCAAGCCGCAGGTGAGTTGGCTGCTCTCATTCACCCGAATCACTGACTCAGTCAGCGATTCAGGACTCTCTCGTTTGCCGCCTTCCCGCAACATGGATTATTAAGGGCAGCCAAGTAAATTAAATTATCGCTTAACCAAGGTCGCCAAACCTCACCTGAAGTGCCGTAATCGCGGTGAGAGCCGTGGTTTCGGTGCGCAGCACGCGCGGACCGAGCAGGATATCGGTGAAACCCTGCTGTGCGGTCATAGCAATTTCATCAGCGGACAAGCCGCCTTCTGGCCCAATCAGCAGACGAACACGCTCCACAGGTTGCGGCAGCGTGTTAATGCTGTGGCTGGCTCGCGGATGCAGATTCAGCTTCAGACCGCTGTCTTCCTCGGCGCACCACGCCTCTAATGTCATCGCTTCGCGGATTTCTGGCACACGATTACGACCGCACTGCTCACAGGCGGCAATCGCGATTTTCTGCCATTGCTGAATCTTTTTCGCCAGCCGTTCGGCATCCAGCTTTACGCCGCAGCGCTCAGAAAACAAGGGTGTAATCACGTTCACACCGAGTTCGATCGATTTCTGGATGGTGAATTCCATTTTCTCACCGCGCGACATCACCTGTCCGAGGTGTAAATGTAGTGGAGATTCACGGTCATCAGGCTGACTGGCAAGGATGTTTACTTTTACACGCTTTTTATCCGCTTGGGTGATTTCAGCGCGAAAAGTCAGATTACTGCCATCAAACAGCTCAATTTGTTGACCGGCGGTCATGCGCAGCACGCGCCCGACGTGGTTGGCGGCGTCTTCATCAAGGAAGACTTCGCTGTTAACTTCAAGAGATTCGGGATGATAAATGCGAGGTATACGCATGCGGTTCCTGCCAGCGTTATGCCGTGTCATTGGACACGGCGCAATCGGAAAAAAAAGCTAGTGTAGGGTAGCGCTTTTAGCGCTGGCAAGCCTGTTGTACATAGGGGTTGTGATTTCCCTGTACCTGCGCAATGCGGTTATCACGTTCGCACTCCCACTTTGTCACTGGGTACTGCTTGTTCCAGGCGGTGAACAGCTGCGTTTGCTGGCGTGATAAACGCAGCTGATACTGGTCACGCATATAGAAGTAGGTTCGGGCGATGGCGCCGCGTGCGCGCTCCGGCGGCTGCGCCAGCTTCTGTTTAAAATCGATCTTCATTGAGCACTGACCATATTGCGGGTCGCCGCCGTTCCACTGGCTGTACTGGAAGTTATTGCGATCGCCATTCACTTCGCCAATCGCCGGTTGCAGGTTATGCAAATCGCTTTCGATACGGCGGTAATCGGCATCTTTACTGCAATTTTTGCGCCCGCCGTTTTGCCAGCACTGGCGCTGATGGCCGAACTCCCACGCCGGCATCACATGTTCCCACTCAATGCGATCGGCGCGGTTGGCATTTTTGCGCACGTTGTAGCCGCAGCTGCTGAGATCGGGCACGCCTTTCTTGCCATGCCAGTTGATTTTACAGCCGCAGTAAAAATCCGCTGGGGCATCCGCATTGATCTGCGCGGCGACGACTTTGGCCTGCTGGAAGTTGTTCTGATGGTAGTTGGAGAAACTCAGGCTGAATGCACTGATGGGCGCGACTAATAAAGAAAGTAACAACAGCGTTTTGCGAGACATATTCCAAAAATTAACCTGGTGCAGAAAAAGGCGGCAGGGTAACAGAATGGCAGGGGAGGGGATATCAGATTTGCGGACTAACGTGCTGTAAATCCACCGGGTTGCAGCAGTGTACCGCACTGCACGCAACGATATTCGCTCTCACCACGCAGCACGCGGTTATGACGACGTACCGTGAGCTGATGTTGCTGGCAGCCACAGCGATAGGGGAAGGTGTCACTGCGCACTGAGGCGATTTCAAATTTGTGCGTGCGGCGCGCCGGCACACCGAGCACGCTTTCCATCATCCATTTCCACTCTTTGCCATGCGGCGGCACGCGACCAAAGGTTTTCCATACCAGCAGGTGCGCCAGTTCGTGTGGCACCACTTCATCGATAAAGGGCTGCTGGTTTTCCAGCAATAAAATCGGGTTGAGGCGGATTTCCCATTTCTCCAGCCAGGCGGTGCCCGCCGCGGTTCCGCGCTGCTGATAAACCAGCTTTGGCTCGTCAAAGTGACGTTCCAGCTTTTCATTGGCGAGCTGCAAAAAGTGGCGCAGTGAGCGCATTACGGCTTGCTGGAGCGCGATGGGGAGACGAGGAGTTTTCATGTTGGGGAGGATAAGGGGTTGTTATCGCCGAATCAACTGAGCGCGATTTATGGCACAAAAAAAAGGGCCGCCATCCGGCAGCCCTTTCTCAGCTCAATCAGCCTTATTTCTGGCCGATATCACGCAGTTTTTTACCTGACATCAGGTTACGCTCAATGTGCTCCAGCGACACACCTTTGGTTTCTGGAATCAGCGCCACGGTCAGCAGGATAAAGAACACGTTCAGGCCTGCATACACCCAGAAGGTCGGTGCATTGCCCAGGGTGTTCAGCATGGTCAGGAAGGTGGCACCGACAATCATGTTCGCGATCCAGTTAGTCGCGGTAGAGACGGTGATACCAAAATCGCGGCCTTTCAGCGGCTGAATTTCAGAACACAGTACCCAGATCAGCGGGCCAGCAGACATCGCAAAACCAACGATGAACATCAGCAGCATCGCAACCGCGAAGTACTGTGCAGCAGCCGAGTTGATGCCGATGTGCAACATGGTCCCGAGGATGCCCATACCCGCAGCCATCACGATAAAGCCCAGCACCAGCGTTGGTTTACGACCCCAGCGATCCACCAGACCGATGGCGATAAAGGTGGCTAACACGTTCACCAGACCCACAATCACCGTGCCCCACATTTGCTGCGTGGTGTTGGCGAAGCCAGCAATCTCAAAGATTTTTGGCGCGTAGTACATGATGACGTTCATACCGGTGAACTGCTGCATCACCTGCAGCAATACGCCGAGGAACACCGCACGGCGGAAGTTGCCGTTGCTCTGGAACAGCTGCCAGCCAGACTGTTTGATCTTCAGGCTTTCACGAATTTCATCCAGCTCACGTTTGGCCTGCTCGCTGGTGTCACGCAAACGCGCTAACACGCGTTCTGCGCTGCGGAAATCGCCTTTCGCTGCCAGCCAGCGTGGGCTGTTGGGCAGGAAGAACACACCGACCAGCAGCAGAATCGCCGGGATGGTGATCACGCCCAGCATCCAGCGCCATGCGCCTGCATCGCTGAAGGCGGTATCAGACAGATAGGCCGCCAGAATACCGATGGTGATCATCAACTGGTACAGCGAAATCATGCTGCCACGAATTTTTTCTGGCGCGATTTCAGACAAGTACAGCGGTGCGGTGTAAGACGCGACGCCCACGGCCAGGCCGAGAACCACACGTGCTGCAATCAGCATCTCAGGATTCGTTGCCATGGCTGACCACAGCGAACCGATGACGAACAGGATGGCACCCGCCATCAGGCTCTTTTTACGACCCAGATGAGATGACATCCACCCGCTACCCACAGCACCCACGGCGGCACCAAACATCATGGAACTTACAATCCACTCTTGCTGGTGCGCGGTGACGTTGAAATCTTTTGCGATGAAGGGCAGGGCACCAGCGATAACGCCGATATCCAGGCCAAACAGCAGGCCGGCCAGAGCCGCTAAGAAGCAGACAAACAAGGTCATCATCTTGTTCGATGTTCTGCTCTTATGAGTATTACCAGGCATAATGCCTCCGAAGTTTATCTATCATTGTTTTTATCAATGTTATGAAACCTGCCGACGGAAAAAAGTGAGAGCGATCACATCAGTGTAATCGGTTACACACGCTGAAACCCTGCAATCCAGCATTTTCCGCCTGAAATAGTTACGTAACCAGTAAGGTATTGCACCCTTTAAGTTTCTGACATCACTCTAAATATCGGCTATCAGACGACGCTGAAAATAACGCATTTTAATAGGAATAACTACGCTGAAAATTCTCTAAATAACCGAAAATAAAAGAATTTCAAAATGTAATCGTTAACATGATGTTGTGAACGCGCGCAAAAAAAAGCCCGCACAATGTGCGGGCATCTCTTCAACCTCTCCGGTGGGAGAGGGAATGTGCTGATTACAGGCCAGCCGCTTCGCGCAGTTGAGCAGCTTTATCAGTCTGCTCCCATGGGAAGTGTTCACGACCAAAGTGACCGTAAGCGGCAGTCTCTTTGTAGATTGGCTTCAGCAGATCCATCATCTGAATCAGACCGTATGGACGCAGGTCGAAGAACTCGCGCACCAGCAGGGTCAGCTGTTCGGTAGAGACTTTCTCAGTACCGAAGGTTTCCACCATGATGGAGGTCGGCTCAGCAACGCCAATGGCGTAAGACACCTGAATTTCGCAACGATCGGCCAGACCTGCAGCCACGATATTTTTCGCGACATAACGCGCAGCGTAAGCGGCTGAACGGTCAACTTTCGATGGATCTTTACCTGAGAAAGCACCGCCACCGTGACGTGCCATACCGCCGTAGGTATCAACAATGATTTTACGACCAGTCAGACCGCAGTCACCCATTGGGCCACCGATAACGAAACGGCCAGTTGGGTTGATGTGGTACTTGGTGCTGGCATTGACCCACTCAGCAGGCAGAACCGGCTTGATGATCTCTTCCATTACCGCTTCACGCAGATCGGCGGTGGTCACCTCTTCAGCGTGCTGAGTTGACAGCACCACGGCATCAATACCGACAATTTTGCCGCCATCGTACTGGAAGGTGATCTGGCTTTTCGCATCCGGGCGCAACCATGGCAGTGAGCCATTTTTACGCACTTCAGCCTGGCGCTGCACCAGACGGTGTGCGTAGGTTACTGGTGCTGGCATCAGCACGTCGGTTTCGTTGGTCGCATAACCAAACATCAGGCCCTGGTCTCCTGCGCCCTGCTCCAGCGGATCGCTACGGTCAACACCCTGGTTGATGTCAGGAGACTGCTTACCAATTGCACTCAGTACGGCGCAAGAGTTCGCATCAAAGCCCATATCGGAATGGACATAACCGATTTCACGTACGGTATTACGGGTGATCTCTTCGATATCAACCCATGCGCTGGTGGTGATTTCACCGCCAACCAGCACCATACCGGTCTTCACGTAAGTTTCGCAGGCCACGCGTGCTTTCGGATCCTGTTCGAGGATCGCATCGAGCACTGCATCGGAAATTTGGTCTGCAATTTTATCAGGATGTCCTTCTGATACGGACTCAGATGTAAATAGGTGTTTAGCCATTCTGTTCTTTACCTTACAAATGGTTTGAATTCGACTGCATAGCGTAAGTGGACCAGGCCGACTCGACGCCCCTTCAGGCAAAGCCGCGAGCAGTAGGGAGTGTTGATATATGTCATCGACACCGCCTGGATGTTAACCAGTTTAGATGGAAAACCATCTGGACGGCTATTCTAGGTTACTCAGTGAGCACTTTTCCAGTGCTTTTTCAGATACCGCACGTTTACGCAAGCGACTCAGTGGAATAAATTCCTGACACCTTCCACAGATTCCAGACAAAGATTTTGCATTTTTACCTGTCAGGCTGTATAAAACGCGGCTGCTTCCCCAATCCAGTTCTGTTCTTTTCTCTCGTCGATGTTTTGTGTGTTGTGGTCATTATCCCGACACGAGCGCCGGCTAAGCTATTCCCACATTCCCGTTGCTGTGTTTCACTCGACATGCGTCTTGAAAATTCCTGGCTTTACGGCCGGTTTTTTACTGACGTCGGCGCAGTGTTTTACACTTAGAGTCAGCAACGTACTGGGTTACCCGATACCCGGAGTTCAGTAGGATGGGGAAATGTTTACCCGGAATGACCACAGCAAAACCCGGCAACTGTTTCATTTTTCAACGGAAAATTGAGGTTCGTGATGTCTGACGACATGAAGAATATCAAGGGTTCGTCAGCTGGCGAACAGGGTGTACTCCGCTCAATGCAGGAGGTGGCGATGAACGATCAGGAAGCGAGCAGAATGCTGCGTACCTACAATATTGCCTGGTGGGGTAATAACTATTATGACGTCAACGAGCTGGGGCACATCAGCGTGTGCCCCGATCCGGACCAACCGGAAGTGCGCGTTGACTTGGCTAAGCTGGTAAAAGAGCGCGAAGCCGATGGCCAGCGTTTGCCTGCGTTGTTCTGCTTCCCGCAGATTTTGCAACACCGCCTGCGTTCGATTAACGCCGCTTTTAAACGCGCACGTGAATCTTACGGCTATAAAGGTGACTACTTCCTGGTTTACCCGATTAAGGTGAACCAGCATAAACGTGTTATCGAATCCCTGGTCAACTCGGGTGAGCCGCTGGGTCTGGAAGCCGGTTCTAAAGCCGAGCTGATGGCCGTGCTGGCGCACGCCGGTAAAACCCGTTCGGTGATCGTCTGTAACGGCTACAAAGACCGTGAATACATTCGTCTGGCGCTGATTGGTGAAAAGCTTGGTCACAAGGTTTATCTGGTGATCGAGAAAATGACTGAAGTGCGTCTGGTGCTGGAAGAAGCCGAGCGCCTCAACGTAATCCCTCGCCTCGGTATCCGTGCCCGTCTGGCTTCGCAGGGTTCAGGCAAATGGCAGTCAAGCGGTGGCGAAAAGTCCAAATTCGGTCTGGCCGCCTCACAGGTATTGCAGCTGGTGGACATCATGCGCAAAGCGGGCCGCCTCGACAGCCTGCAACTGCTGCATTTCCATCTTGGTTCGCAAATGTCGAACATTCGCGATATCGCCACCGGCGTACGTGAGTCGGCACGCTTTTATGTCGAGTTGGCCAAGCTGGGTGTCAACATCAAGTGTTTCGATGTCGGCGGCGGTTTAGGTGTCGATTACGAAGGCACACGCTCGCAGTCTGATTGCTCGGTCAACTATGGCCTGAACGAATACGCCAATAACGTCATTTGGGCAATTGGCGATGCCTGTGAAGAGCATGGTCTTGAGCATCCAACGGTGATCACTGAATCGGGCCGTGCGGTTACCGCGCACCACACCGTACTGGTTTCCAACATCATTGGTGTAGAGCGCAACGAATTCAGCACGCCTGTGGCGCCGGATGTGGATTCGCCGCGTCCGATCCAAAGCCTGTGGGATACCTGGCAGGAGATGCATGAGCCAAACGTGCGTCGCTCGCTGCGTGAATGGCTGCACGACAGCCAGATGGACTTGTTTGATATTCATACCGGTTACTCTTCCGGTACTTACGATCTGGGCCAGCGTGCCTGGGCAGAGCAGCTTTATCTCAGCATCTGCCACTATATCCAGCAGCATCTTGATCCCAGCAACCGTGCCCACCGTCCGATCATCGACGAGCTGCAGGAGCGTATGGCGGATAAGATTTACGTCAACTTCTCGCTGTTCCAGTCGATGCCGGATGCATGGGGCATTGATCAGCTGTTCCCGGTACTGCCACTGGAGGGGCTGAATAAGATTCCTCAGCGTCGTGCCGTATTGCTCGATATTACCTGTGACTCGGATGGCACCATCGATCACTACGTGGATGGCGACGGTATTGCCACCACCATGCCGATGCCTGAGTACGATATCGACAATCCGCCGATGCTCGGCTTCTTTATGGTCGGGGCGTATCAGGAAATCCTCGGTAACATGCACAACCTGTTCGGTGATACCGAAGCGGTCGATGTGTTTGCCTTCCCAGACGGCAGCGTAGAAGTGCAGCTGTCGGATGAGGGCGATACGGTGGCCGATATGCTGCAGTATGTGCAGTTGAACCCGAACGATCTGATGACCCTGTTCCGCGATCAGGTGACGCAGCAAAAGGACATCGACGAAGGTCTGCGTGCGCAGTTCCTTGAAGAGTTCGAAAGTGGGTTATATGGCTACACTTACCTCGAAGATGAGTAAGGTTTAACCCCCTCGAAACGGGCCCTTTTTAGGGCCCGTTTTATTTTCCCCCATTTAATTTTCTTATCACCCTGATCTTTTATTTAAAATGTGATGAGCGTCACCCTCAATAAATCTTAACCTGCCCGATTAAACACGCTTTTAAAATGCGTTTATCTATCTCCTTCATTTTTTTAATAAAGCAAAAATGCCGCTGCGCTTTGGCGCGCAATAACCCTGCTTTAACTACTGATTTCTGAAGAATTAGCCTGTCAAACTGTTATGTTTTCTTTGATATGTATAATCAAAATTTAAACATTAAGATTTTAATAATCTCTAATTGAAACTATATTTTCTGGCGCTTATTGGAATCATGCATTCTGAATGAAATAAAGTGCACTTCAGGATAAAAATAAAAAAACTACTTCGTTGACTTATTATAAATTGTTTAAAATCAATGAATTCGTTATTTTTTGATATGTCAAGGAAGGCCTTAACTTAAATTTTTCTAGGAATTATCTGATCGTTTTGTGAAACTAAAAGAAATTTACATGAGTTATTGATAGTTTTAATCGATTGAAGTTTCATCTTTGGTTAACTGAAATCTATTTTTCAAAGTGTAAGTTGTACGTTAGGCTTCAGTTAACGTGTTAAGTTTTATCGATGTTTCCCTTACTTCTTACATGAGAAAACCTGACATTTCAGGCGTATCAGCCAGTTGCGGAGGGGGAGGTGAAATGAGCGCTCAACCACAATACATTTTCTTGCTGGAACCCGTTCACAGTATATCCGGCGAGCTAATTGCGTGGGAGTTGTTAACACGTTTTGCAGATGATGCAGATATTAATAATAAACGTAACCCAAACAGGGATGCAGGGTTCTTCAGTCAGCTTCCTGCTGACGAAAAATGGCAGTTATTCCTCCACCAGATCGGAAAACTTATTCAGCTATACCAGAAAGGATTTCAGCAGATCATTAGTGTCAATGTGGATAGAGATATCGTAGCCAGTATTTTCAAAGATACTGAAATACAAGAAAAACTGGCTCAACTTACGCTGATGCGTTTAGAGATATCCGCATTTTTCACCGCGCGATTTAACAGCGCCGATCTCCTGATATTAAAAGGTGTCGCGAAAGTGACACCTGCCCCTTTATGGCTTGATGACTTTGGTCCGGGTTATTCCAACCTGACCATGCTTGATAGCGGAATATTTGAAATCGTCAAGATTGACAAAGAATTTTTTTGGCAATTTGGCGACGGTCACATCTTTGACACGCTGCTCAACCACCTAAACGAGTTATGCGATGGCGTTATCGTCGAGGGAGTTGAAAACCAGTCGCACATTGACCTGCTGGCACACAAGAAGATTTACGGCATGCAGGGGTATCACTGGAGTGGTTTCTATTTGTCTGATTTGCTTGAAAAATCCTGAAGTGGCTCTGGTTGAATCTACTCCGTCGGGGAAGCAAAAATGTCTAAAAAAGGGTATGTCGCATTCCATCTGATTTGTGCTCGCCCAATCGAAAATAAAGACATTACTCCCGTCGTGCTGTTGAGAAATAAACCCGATCCCTTTTCAGGATGGAGGCTTAACAAGGCTCAGCGTGACTTCATCATCAGTTTGTATGAGGTCGACCAAGAGAAAAAGTGAATAAACGCATGGGTTATTCACTATTGAAGCCGGTATCTACGGATACCGGGCGTTTTTATGGAATTTAATAACTGTGCGGGATTTCGATAAAATGAATAATATCTCTATCACTCCTAAAGGTGGGACGGTTGACACAGTCGTCAATGGCAGCCAAGTCAATTTAACTGCGCCAAGCGTGGTTAAACTTCACCTTAATCAATCAGATATTAAGTCTTTCACACGCAATGGTAATGATTTAGTCGTCACCACCAAATCTGGTGAAGTTGTTGTAATCCATAACTTTTACACTACAGCTGGCGATAGCGATTTGGTCCTGCAGGACGATAAAGGTGCGCTGTGGTGGGTTGAAGATCCCGGCACTGAAGGTTTCCAGTACGTCAACATTGACACCACTGAAGGGCTGTTAGCAGAGAACACCACCAATGACGGCACTATCGCAGCCTTCGGTATCGGTGGTGCTGCGCTGGCAGGTTTGGGTGCTATGTTTGCTGGTTCTTCCGGCGGTGGAGGCGGAAATGCACCGGTCAATGATGGCAACACCGGCGGTGGCGATAACGGTGGTGGTAACAATGGCGGCGGGAACAATGGTGGTGGTAACAACGGTGGTGGCAATACTGGCGGTGGCGATACCACTCCTCCGGGCGCGGTTACTGACCTGGCTATCAGCGACAACGTAGGGCCGTATCAGGGTGCCATCATCGCTGGCTCCGTCACCGATGACAATACCCCAACCTTAAGTGGCAGCGCAGAAGCAGGTGCCACAGTGCGTATTTACGATGGTTCAACCCTGCTCGGTTCCGCTGTGGTGGGCGCTGATGGCAAGTGGACCTTCACTTCACCGGCACTGGCGGACGGTTCTCACAGCCTGACGGTGACAGTGACCGATGCTGCGGGCAATACCAGCGCAGCAAGCGATCCGATCAACTTTACTGTGGACACCACCGCGCCAGAAGCGGTGAGTGATTTAACTGTCTCAAACAACGCCGGCTCCGTAGTCTTGCCTGTCACTAACGGCGGCTCAACTAACGACACCACGCCATTGCTGAGCGGCAGGGGTGAAGTCGGCAGTATTATTACCATTCGCGACGGCGATACTATCCTCGGAAGCGTCACCGTGGGCAGCAACGGTAGCTGGAGTTTCACCAGCCCTGAGTTGAGTCAGGGTAGCCACACCCTCAGCATCACTTCCACCGATGCTGCAGGCAACACCAGCGCGGCCACCACCATCACCTTTACTGTCGATACTGTCGCCCCTGCTGCGGCAACCGATCTCTCGATGACCGGTGACGCTAATGGTACGGCATCAAATGTTCTCAATGGCGGCACGACAGATGACAGCACGCCGACCCTGAGCGGACGGGGTGAGGCAGGCGCGGTTGTCAGTGTTTACGACAACAACACACTGATCGGCACCGCCGTGGTCGGCAGTGATGGTACCTGGAGCTTTATCACTCCGGCGCTGAGTAATGGTTCACACAGCCTGACGGTTACGCAGACCGATGCCGCAGGAAACGTCGGTCCAGCCAGCTCCGCTTATGAAATCACCGTAGACGCCGGCTTACCTCCGGCCACCACCTCGCTGGAAATCACCGACGACTCTGGCAATACCCTGGTGCAATTAAGCAACGGGGACAGCACACATGACAGCACGCCAACGCTGAGTGGCCTGGCCACTGCGGGCGCATTGATCACCCTGTATAACGGCAGCACAGAGATTGGTAGCGTTGTGGCAGACGCCGATGGGCAGTGGAGCTTCACACCCGCAGCACTGGCGGACGGCACCTATAACTTCCACGCCTCTGTCACCGATGCCGATGGCAATGTGACGCAAACGCCAAACATCGCTATCACTATTGATACTGTTGCTCCAGCCGCTGCGAGCGGCCTGCAACTGAGTGATAACGACAACGGTACGGTGCAGCCGATCGCTTCTGGCGGCGCGACCAACACCACAACGCCGCACTTGAGCGGCACCGCTGAACCGGGCAGCACGGTCACCATTCGTGATGGTGATACCGTACTCGGTACGGCGACGGTGGGCAGTAATGGCACCTGGAGCTTTACTTCACCGACACTGAGTGAAGGCAGCCACAGTCTGACCACCACCGTAACTGACCCGGCGGGCAATACCAGCCCGGCGACAGATCCGATTACCTTCACCGTGGATACCCAGGCACCTGCGGGTGCCAGCGATCTGGTGGTGAGCGATAACGTAGGTGCGGTCACCGGGCCACTGGCCGCGGGGGCTACCACCGACGACAGTACACCAACCCTGAGCGGTAAAGCTGAAGCCAACAGCATTGTCAAAGTCTACGATGGCAGCACCTTGCTCGGCAGCGCGGCCGCTGATAGCAGTGGCAACTGGAGCTTTACTACCCCAACTCTGAGCAACGGTGCGCACACCTTAAGCGTCACCGTTACCGATGCAGCAGGCAATGTCAGCCCAGCTACCACCGGCTTTGGCCTGACCGTGAATGCCGGCGTACCACCGACCACCAGTACCCTGCAGGTAACCGATGACAGTGGCAGCACGCTGAAAGTGCTGCCGGATGGCTCCAGCACCCATGACAAAACACCGATTCTGAATGGTTTGGCTGCGGCTGGCGATGTTATCACGATCTACAACGGCACCACCGTGCTGGGCAGCACCACCGCAGGTGCGGATGGTCAGTGGAGCTTTACGCCTGCATCACTGGCAGACGGGACTTACGCGTTCCATGCCGTTGCGACTGACAGCACTGGTAATCCAACTAATTCCGTTACCATCAACATCACCATCGACACTGTTGCACCAGCAGCAGCAGGCGATCTGCAACTCAGCAACAACAATGGCACCACCGTCACGCCAATCGCGGCTGGTGGCACAACCAGTGACAACACGCCTGTCTTGAGCGGCACGGCTGAACCTGGCAGCACCGTTACCGTGCGCGATGGGGATAATGTGCTGGGCACCGTGACCGTCGGCAGCAACGGTAGCTGGAGCTTTACTTCTCCCGCACTCGGAGAGGGCAACCACAGCCTGACCACCACAGTCACCGATGCCGCAGGCAACACTGGACCGGCATCTTCTCCGATTGCGGTCACTGTTGATACCACACCACCGGCGGCGGTGAGTGGGTTAGTGGTCACCGACAACGTGGGTGATTCGCAGGGCGAACTGACCTCGGGTGCTATTACTGATGACAATACACCAACGCTGAGTGGCACCGGTGAACCTAACGCGCTGCTGAGTATCTATGATGGCACCACGCTGCTGGGTAATACCACAGTTGGAGCGGATGGCACATGGAGCTTCACAACGGCAGCCCTGAGCAACGGTTCGCACAGTTTCACTATCACCGCAACGGATGCGGCAGGCAACGTTGGACCAACCAGCCCACCATTTGTTATTGATATTGAAGCAGATCTGCCAACTGCCAGCGATTCGCTGGAAGTAATCGATGATAATGGCAACACTGTCGAACAATTGGTTGATGGCGCCAGCACCAACGACCCGACACCGGTATTGATTGGTTCGGCCAGCCCAGGAAATATCATCACGCTGTATGATGGCGATCAGGTACTGGGCAGCACCACCGCAGGTGCTAATGGGCAATGGTCATTCAGAACAGGCACGTTGAGTGATGGTCCACATGCCATACATGGCACCATCACCGACGCGGCAGGTAACATCACTGATACCATCACCGTTAATATCATCGTGGATACCGTTGCCCCTGATGCGGTGAGCGGCTTGCAGGTGAGTAATGATGCAGGCAGCACATCCGTGCCAATTACCGCTGGCAGCATCACCAATGATGCTTCGCCAGTCCTGACCGGAAGCGCTGAAGCGGGCAGTGTGGTGACCATTCGTGATGGTAACACCGTACTGGGCACGGTCACCGTGGGCAGTACCGGCAACTGGACCTTTACCACTCCAGCCTTGGGCGATGGCAGTCATAGCCTGACCGCCACAGCAACTGATGCTGCTGGTAACAGCAGCCCAGCCACCACGCCAGTGACCTTTACCGTGGATACCACCGCACCGGCTGCCGCCAGTGGCCTGGTGCTCACCGATAATGCGGGTACCAGCACCGGCGCGCTGACCTCTGGTGCCACCACCGATGACAGCACCCCAACCCTGAGTGGTACCGCGGAAGCGGGTAGCATCGTTAAGGTTTACGATGGCAGTGCGCTACTCGGTTCGGCGGCGGTGGGTAGCGATGGCAGTTGGAGCTTCACCCCGGCATCGCCACTGACCAATGGCCAGCACAATCTCACCACCACGGTGACTGATGCGGCTGGCAACGTCAGCCCGGCATCCCCAGCCTTTACCGTTAACATTGATGCGGGCGTGCCGACCACCAATGAACTTATCGTGGTGGCGGACGACAGCGGCAGCACCATTGTGCAGTTGGAGGATAACTCCAGCACGCATGACAGCACGCCAGTGCTGAGTGGTCTGGCGGGCGCGGGTGATCTGATCACTATCTATAACGGCACGACCGTGCTTGGCACCGTTACCGCGGGCAGCGACGGGCAGTGGAACTTTACGCCTACCGCGCTGGCGGATGGCACCTATGCCTTCCACGCCACGGCGACTAATGCAACTACGGGTGTGATCAGTGATACCCCAACCATTAACGTCACTATCGATACCGTAGCGCCAGCAGCACCAACCGGCGTGGGTCTGACCAATGGTGATGGCGATCCCATCCCATCAGGCAGCAGCACCAACACCACGACGCCAACCCTGGAGGGTAACGGTGAGCCGGGCGGCACCGTCACGATTACGGATGGCACCACCGTAATTGGCACCACGACAGTGAATGACGATGGCACCTGGAGCTACACCACACCACCGTTGAGCGATGGCAACCACAGCCTCACCACCACTGTCACTGACCCTGCGGGTAATACCGGCCCGGCTTCTACTCCGGTCACCGTAACCGTGGATACTCAGCCTCCAGCAGCGGCAGGTAATCTTCAGCTCAGCAACGATGGCGGCACACCTATCGCGTCTGGCGGCAGTACCAATGACAGCACGCCAACTCTGAACGGCACCGCCGAACCGGGCAGCACGGTAACCGTATCTGATGGCGGCACCGTAATTGGCAGCACCACCACTGGCAGCGATGGCACCTGGAGCTATACCCCAAACACGCCGCTGGACGATGGCAGCCACAGCCTGACGACCACGGTAACTGACCCTGCCGGTAACACCGGACCAGCCAGTTCACCTGTGACCGTGACAGTGGATACCACACCGCCAGCCGTCGCAACCGGCGTACAGCTGAGCAATGATTCCAGCGGTACTGCGGTACCTATCACCAATGGCACCACCAATGACACCACGCCAGTGCTGACAGGACGTGCAGAGCCAGGCAGTACAGTCACTGTCTCTGACAATGGCAACGTGATTGGCACAACCACAGTGGGTAACGATGGTAACTGGAGCTTTACCCCATCCTCACCGCTCGGCGATGGCAGCCACAGTCTGACCACCACCGTGACGGATACTGCGGGTAATACCGGTGGCGCTTCAGCACCTGTCACCGTGACTGTTGATACCAGTATTCCAACCGTTCCGGGTAATGTGGCCTTGAGTAATGATGAAGGCACGACTTCAGTGCCGATTAGTTCGGGTACAGCAACCAATGACGCCACCCCAGTTCTGAGCGGAACGGCGCCAGAGGGCAGCACGATCACGGTCTCTGACGGCGGCACCGTATTGGGCACTGTCGTGGTTGGCGATAGCGGTAACTGGAGCTTTACGCCAACCGATCCATTAGGTGAAGGCAGCCACAGTATTACGGCAACGACGACCAGCCCAGCCGGTAACACCAGCGGCCCGTCCACGCCGATTATGATTACAGTTGATACCACACCGCCAGCTGCGGCCACAGGCCTGCAACTGAGCAACGACAGCAGTGGCACGGCTGTGCCGATTGCGGCAAATGGCACCACCAATGACACCACGCCAGTATTAACCGGCAGCGCAGAGCCTGGCAGTACCGTGACGGTTTCTGACAATGGCACGGTGTTGGGCACGGCTATTGTTGGCAGCAATGGTAGCTGGAGTTTCACCCCAACCACACCGCTGGAGGCGGGTTCGCATAGTCTGACCACCACGGTGACAGACCCTGCGGGTAACACCGGTACGGCATCAACGCCTGTTGCCTTTAATGTGGATACTACCCAGCCGGATCCGGCAAGTGGGCTGGTATTGAACAATGACAACAGCGGTACGCCAGTGCCGATCACCAATGGTGCGACCAATGACACCACGCCGGTATTAACCGGTACCGCGGATGCGGGCAGCACGGTCACTGTGTTGGATGGCACCACCGTGCTGGGCACCGTAGTGGTAGGGGACAATGGAAGCTGGAGCTTTACAACGCCAGCGCTGAGCCAGGGCGAGCACAGCCTGACCACCACCGTCACCAGCCCAGTGGGTAACGTCAGCGACCCTTCTGCACCGATCGTTGTCACCGTGGATACGCAGGCTCCGGCATCGGCGGGCGGTCTGCAGTTCACCACGGATGATGGCACACCGATTGCTACCGGCGGTTCAACCAGCGATACCACACCAACCTTGAGCGGTACGGCCGAAGCGGGCAGTACGGTCACGGTTTCTGAAGGCAATACGGTATTGGGCTCAGTGGTGGTTGGCAGCGATGGCACCTGGAGCTTCACACCAACCACACCACTGGATGAGGGCAGCCATAGCCTGACCACGGTGGTCACTGACCCTGCTGGTAACAGCAGTGCGCCAACCTCTGAAGTGATTGTCATTGTCGATAGCACCTCCCCAGGTGAGGTCGGCGATCTGCAACTCAGTAATGACTCTACGGGTGTGGCGGTGCCTATTACCGCAGGCAGTGCCACCAACGACTCGACCCCTGTCCTCAGCGGTACCGCTGAGGCGGGCAGTATTGTCACCGTGAAAGATAACGGCATTGAAATCGGTACGGCGATTGTCGGCAGCGATGGTAACTGGAGCTTTACCCCGGCTACCGCGTTGGATGATGGTCCACACAGCCTGACCACAATTGTGACTGACTCAACCGGTAACGCCGGTCCTGAATCTGATGCCTTTGCATTCAGCGTGGATACTGTTGCGCCAGATGCCGCGAATGCCGTGGTGTTGAACAATGACAACGGCGGAACTGCTGTTCCGATCACGTCCGGTAGTGCCACCAATGACACGACGCCAGTGCTGAGTGGTACTGCCGAAGCGGGCAGCATCGTCACCGTGCGTGATGGTGATACGATTCTGGGCAGTGTGCAGGTCACTGATGGCGGTACATGGAGCTTCCCTTCTCCAGCGCTGAGCCAAGGTTCCCATAGCCTGACGGCGACAGTGACGGATGCGGCTGGCAACAGCAGCCAACCTTCCACAGCCATCACCTTTACCGTAGACACGCAGGCGCCTGCTACTGCGGGTGCGGTGCAGTTGAGTAACGACAGCAGCGGCACATCCGTACCGATCACGGCTGGCAGCGTCACCAACGACAACACGCCAGTGCTGAGCGGAACGGCAGAAGTAGGCAGCACAGTTACCATCCTTGATGGCAGCAATGTGCTGGGCACGGTTGTCGTGGGTACTGGCGGTACCTGGAGCTTCACGCCAACACTGGCATTGGGCGAGGGTGCTCATAGCATCACCACCACCGTCACCGATGCAGCAGGCAACGTCAGTGCACCGTCAGCGGCGATTGGCTTCACCGTGGACAGCACACCACCGGCCACACCAGTGGTGACCAGCCTCAGCAACAACAACGGCGGTACCGCTGTGGTCTTCACTGCGGGCAGCACCACCAATGACTCAACGCCTGTTATCCGCGGGACCGGTGAGGTCGGTGCCACTGTCACCATTCGTGATGGCAGCACTATTCTGGGTACGGCGATTGTCGGCACTAACGGCATCTGGCGTTTCGAGCCCACCACGGCGCTGGGCCAGGGCAGTCACACTCTGACGGTCACGGCGACGGACACTGCAGGTAACACCAGTGCAGCTTCTGCGGGCATTACTTTCAGCGTGGATACCATTGCGCCAGACGCCATCACTAATCTGGTGGCGAAAGATGACAGTGGCAATACGCTGACTGGCGTGACCAATGACAGCACACCAGCGCTGAGCGGCACGGCGGAAGCGGGCAGCATCATCAAAATCTATGATGGCTCAACGCTGATTGGTTCTACCCAGGCTGGCACCAACGGTGACTGGAACTTCACCACGCAACCGCTCACCGATGGCAGCCATAGCCTGAGTGCGACCGCCACCGATACCGCAGGGAACGTCAGTGCTGCCGGTAACGTGGTGACGGTGACGGTGGATACTTCCGTTCCGGTAACTCCTGAGTTTGTGGTGAACAACAATGATGTGACGCCTGTCGAGCCGGTAGCCAACAACGGCTACACCAACGACAACACACCGGCGTTGAGCGGTACTGCCACGGCCAATAGCCTGGTGATCATTTACGATGGCGATACCGCGATTGGCAGTGTCACCACGAATGCGCAAGGCGTGTGGAGTTTCACTACCGATACACTGGATGATGGCGCCCATGCATTGACGATTACGGTAACGGATTCGGCGGGCAACGTCAGCCCGGCTTCTTCAGTGACCACAATCAATGTTGATACGGTGACCCCGGATGTAGCTACCAATGTGTTGGTTAACAACAACGAAGGCAGCACACTGGTACCGATTGCGGCTGACGGTGCCACCAACGACACCACGCCAGAACTGACCGGTAGTGCTGAAGCGGGCACCATCGTCAGAATTTATGACGGCACGGATGAAATCGGATCGGTCCTGGTGGGCAGCACTGGCAACTGGACCTACACCACCGATACCCTCACTCAGGGCGAGCACAACCTGAGTGTGACGGTGACGGATGCGGCGGGGAATACCAGTGCTAATTCGCCAACCCTGACCTTCACCGTAGACAGCGAGGCCCCGGATGCAGCGACAGGTCTGACGCTGGCGAATAACAACAGCGGCACAGAAGTGCCTATCGCTAACAACGGCACCACCAATGACAGCACCCCATTACTGCGCGGTACCGCGGAAGCGAACAGCACCATTATCATTTCTGATGGCAACACGGTGCTGGGTACGGCAACGGCGGATGGTACAGGCAGCTGGAGTTTCTCACCAACGTTAACTGACGGCACGCATAATCTGACGGCAGTCGTGCGTGACGAGGCGGGTAACACCAGCCCGGTCAGCGGTACGGTAACAGTGACAATTGATACGGTGGCACCGCCATCAGTCACCAACCTGGTGCTGACTAATAACATTGATGGCGCGGTTAACATCCCGAACGGTGGCCTGACCAACGACAATACTCCAGTGCTGAGCGGCAATGGTGAGGTGGGCAGTATTATCACCATCTCCGACGCCAGCGGTGTTCTGGGATCTACCACCGTTATTGCCGGTGGTACATGGAGCTTTACCCCGACGACAGGCTTGGCAGATGGTTCCCATACCTTCAGCGTAACGGCGTCGGATACCGCAGGCAACGTCAGCGGCACCAGCACCATCAGTGCGGTGATTGATGCCACACCGCCAGCAGCCCCGAGTGCGATCACAGCCAGCAACGACAACGGTACAACACCGGTGGCGATTGCCAGCAATGCGACCACCAACGACAGCACACCATTCCTGAGCGGCAGTGGTGAAGCGGGTAGCATCATCAGAATCTACGATGGTGCAACCGAGTTGGGCAGCACGGCGGTAGGGAGCAACGGTCAGTGGAGCTTCAGCGTGCCAGCGCTGGATGACGGTAGCTACACGCTGAGAGTGACGGCGACGGATGCAGCAGGCAACACCAGCCAGGCTGCGGATACCGTTAACTTCACTGTGGATGCCACTCCACCAGCGATACCAACGCTGGTGGTGACCAACGACATTACCTCTGTGGTCGTCAACAACAATGGATTAACCAACGACAACACGCCTTCACTCAGTGGAAACGCGGAAGCGAACAGTGTGGTGACCATTTATGATGGCACCACGGTGATTGGCTCTACCACATCCACTGGCGCAGGCACCTGGACCTTTACTTCACCAACACTGACTGACGGCTCGCACACGCTGACGGTGACCGTCGCCGATGAGGCCGGCAACGTTAGCACCTCCGCTGCGACCACGGTGCGCATCGATGCTACACCGCCGCAGCCGGTAAGCGATTTGCTGCTGCAAAACAACAACGATACCGCTAACCCAACCACCATCGCTAATGGTGGGACCACCAACGACAGCACGCCTGTTGTCAGCGGTCAGGCGGAAGTGGGTTCAACCGTAACGGTCTATGAGGGCACCACCGTGCTGGGTACGGCGGTGGTAGATGCAGAGGGTAACTGGAGTGTCACCACCTCTACGCTGTCGAATGCCACGCACACGCTGACCATCAACGTCACGGATCCGGCCGGTAACATCAGTTCCAACACCACAGCCACAGTGACGGTGGATACCACTACGCCGGCGGAAGTCACGACGTTTGCAATTTATAACAACGCCAACACCACGCCAGTGCTGGTGGCAAACGATGGCTACTCCAATGACAACACCCCAGTGCTGCGTGGCACCGGTGTGGCAGGCACCACCATTAATATCATTATTGATGGCGTGCAGGTCGCGACGACCACAGTGGCGAGTAACGGCGTATGGCGTTATGAAACAGGTATTGAGGCTGATGGTCCGCACAGCTATACCGTGTCGGTCACTAATGCCGCTGGGACCACCGGGCCGGAGTCCACACCTATTCAGATCACGATAGATACCAGCATACCGACAACGGTGCAGGCAGGTACCTTAGTGGTCAGTGATGATGTGGGTACACCTGCGACCTTGGCCTCCGGCGATACCACCGATGACAACACTCCAACCTTCAGTGGTACTGTCGAAGGTAACGCCACGGTATCTGTTTACGACGGCACCACGCTGTTGGGCACTGCTACGGCGTCAGGAACGGGAGCCTGGACCTTCACGCCAGCCACTGGCTTGTCGAACGGTGACCACAGCTTCACCTTCACGGTGACGGATCAGGCGGGCAATATCAGTGCCGCCAGTACGCCGGCCTTCACCCTGAATATTGAAGCGGGCTTGCCAACCGCCAGCGGTACACTGGTTATCACCGATGACAGCGGCAGTATGCCAGTCAACTTAACCGATGGCGCGAGTACGAAAGACACCACGCCAGTGTTAACGGGGGCGGCAACGGCTGGTGATGTGATTACCATCCACGATGGTTCGGGTACGGGTACGGTATTGGGTAGCGTGACCGTGGGAGCGGATGGACAATGGAGTTTCACGCCTACTCTGGCCGATGGCTCTCATGCTATCTACGTGACCAATCTTGCGGGTACAGAATCCGATACTATTAATATCACCGTCGATACCGTGGCGCCTGTTGCGGTCAGTGACCTGGCGGCTGCCAATAATAACGGCAGCACACCGGTAGCGATTGCCAATAACGGGATCACTAACGACAGCACGCCGTTGCTGACAGGTACCACAGAGGCTAATGGTATTGTCACCATCTATGATGGCAACACTGTCGTCGGCTCAACCACCGCCAGCGGCACCGGCGCGTGGAGCTTTATCTCGCCAACTCTCAGCCAGGGCGCGCATACATTGAGCGTCACGGTAACGGATGCAGCAGGTAACGTTGGGCCGCGTTCATCGACAGTGAGCTTCACCATAGACAGCATTGCGCCGAACGCCACGACGCTGGTGGTCACCAATGATACCAACAGCACCACCGTGCCAAACAATGGCTCGACCAACGACACTACGCCAACCCTGAGCGGCACGGCGGAAGCCAATGGACGCGTCTCTGTATACGATGGCACCACGCTGCTGGGTACGGCGATTGCCAGTGCTACGGGGGCATGGACCTTCACCTCAACGGCGCTGACACAAGGCACGCATACGCTGAATGTCACCGTAACGGATGCGGCAGGTAACGTCAGCGGAACCACCTCGTCCAACGTCGTTATTGATACCACGCCGCCAGCTGCAGTGGCCGGTTTGGCTGCCGCCAACAACAACGGCAGCACGCCAGTCGCCATTGCTGCAGGTAGCAGCACCAACGACAACACACCTGCTCTCAGCGGTACTGCGGAAGCGGGCAGCGTTGTCAGGATCTATGACGGCGGTGTCTTGCTCGGTTCTGTCACCGCCAGTAGCACCGGCGCGTGGAGCTACACGTCAACCCAACTTGCGGATGGCAGCCACACCATCAACGTGACGGCGACGGATGCGGCGGGCAACATCAGCCCGAATGCCTCTATCACCTTTACCGTGGTGACCGGCGCACCGAACCCGGTAGCGGGTCTGGTGGTCAACGACAACGCGGGTACCGTACAGGGCAACTTGACCAGTGGTCAGTCAACCGATGACACCACGCCAACCCTGAGCGGCACGGCTACGGCAGGCAATATTGTCGTCATCAGCGAAGGCACCACTGTGCTTGGCTCGGTGGTGGCGGGCAGCAATGGGGCATGGACCTTCACTACAGCAGCATTGAGCGAAGGTTCACATCCGCTGAGTGTGACCGTGCGTGATGCAGCAGGCAACACCAGCACCGCGACCAACTTCACAGTGGTAGTGGACACCGTGGCACCGGCGACTTCATCGCTGGTGGTCACCAACGATGTCACCAGTACCGCAGTGCCAAACGGTGGTTCGACCAATGACACCACCCCAACCCTGAGCGGGGTGGCGGAAGCTAACGGTCGTGTCTCCATCTACGATGGCAGCACGCTGTTGGGCACCACTACGGCCAGCGCTACCGGAGCATGGAGCTTCACCTCCACCACGTTGGCGCAAGGTTCCCATACCCTGAACGTCACGGTGACGGATGCCGCAGGTAACGTCAGTGGTACCACCAGCTCTGTCGTAGTGATCGATACCACGCCTCCGGCGGCGGTCGCGAGCCTGGCTGCGGCGAACAACAACGGCAGTACGCCGATTGCGATTGCCGCAGGCAGCAGCACCAACGACAACACGCCAGCCATCAGCGGTACCGCTGAAGCGGGCAGCGTAGTCAAGGTCTACGATGGCGGTACCTTGCTCGGTTCTGTTATTGCGGGCAGCAACGGTGCCTGGAGTCTGACCTCGACGACTTTGGCCGATGGTAGCCACACCATCAACGTCACAGCGACAGATGCAGCGGGCAACGTCAGCCCGAATGCCTCTATCACCTTCACGGTGGATACCGGTGTCCCTGTCGCAGTCACTAACCTGGTGGTCACCAACGATGTTACCAACACTGCGGTGCCAAACGGTGGTTCGACCAACGACAACACGCCAACGCTGAGCGGTACGGCTGAGGCGAATGCGATTGTGACGGTTTACGACGGCACAACCGTACTGGGTTCCACCACCGCCAGCGGCACCGGCGCATGGAGCTTCGTCAGCCCGGCATTGAGCAACGGTACCCATCCGTTGAGTGTGACAGTGAAAGATGCGGCGGGTAACGTCAGCCCGGCATCGACCACGGTTTCCGTGATTGTCGATACCGTTGCGCCGAACGCCTCGACGCTGGTGATCACCAACGACGTCACCAATACCACGGTGCCGAATGGTGGATCGACCAACGACAGCACGCCAACCCTGAGCGGTACAGCGGAAGTCGGCAGCATCGTCAGAATCTACGATGGCAGTACGCTGCTCACTTCGATCACAGTCGGCAGTACAGGGAACTGGAGCTACACCACGGGCGTACTGAGTCAGGGTTCACACCCGATCAGCGTCACTTCAACCGATGCAGCGGGTAACGTCAGTGCGACCACCAGCGCAACGGTGACAGTAGATACCGTGGTGCCAACGCTGACCCTGGCCGCTGCTAATAACAACGGCAGTTCGTCGGTGGCGATTGCCGCAGGTACCAGTACCAATGACAACACGCCTGCGCTGAGCGGTACGACTGAAGCAAACAGCGTCGTCAGAATCTTCGACGGCGGTGTGCAGATCGGTTCTGTCACGGCCAGCAGCACGGGTGCGTGGAGCTGGACCTCCACCACTCTGGCGGAAGGCGCACACACTATCACGGCGACGGCGACAGATGCGGCGGGTAACGTCAGTAATACGCCATCGATTACCTTCACTGTGGATACTGTTGTCCCTAACGCTGTGACCAACCTGGTGGTCACCAACGATATCACCAGTACCGCGGTGCCAAACGGCGGTTCGACCAACGACAACACGCCAACACTCTCTGGTACAGCTGAGGCGAACGCGATTGTCACGGTGTATGACGGCACCACGGTACTGGGATCCACCACCGCCAGCGGCACCGGCGCATGGAGCTTCGTCAGTCCGGTACTGACCAATGGTAGCCACCCTCTGAGCGTGACGGTGAAAGATGCGGCAGGCAACGTCAGCCCGGCATCAACAACCGTGACGGTCACGGTGGATACCGTCGCGCCGAACGTCTCAACGCTGGTGATTACCAACGATGTGACTAATACCACAGTGGCAAGCGGCGGTTCGACCAACGACACCACGCCAACGCTGAGCGGTACGGCGGAAGCGGGTAGCCGCGTGACCATCTATGACGGCACCACCGTCTTGGGCACTGCGATTGCCAGCGGCACTGGAGCATGGACCTTCACCACCTCAGTATTGACGCAGGGCTCACACCCGATCAGCGTGTCGGTCACGGATGCGGCCGGTAACGTCAGTGGCAGAACCAACGCCACGGTAGTTATCGACACCACACCTCCGGCAGCCGTCACCAGTCTGGTGGCAGCAAACAACAACGGCAGCACGGCGGTGACGATACCGAACAACGGTGTCACTAACGACAGCACGCCGCTGTTAACCGGTAATGGCGAAGTCGGGGCCAAAGTCAGCATCTATGATGGCAGCAACCTGCTGGGTACCACCACCGTCGGCAGCAACGGCAGCTGGAGCTTCATCTCCACCACGCTGAGCAACGGCACCCATACCATTAACGTCACGCAGACCGATGTGGCGGGTAACGTCAGCCCAACGGCATCGACGGTGATGACTATCGATACTGTGGCACCTGCGGCGGTGACTAACCTGGTGATCAACGATGACGTTGGCGCGAGTCAGGGGCCTCTGGCCAATGGCGCTGTGACCGATGATGCGACGCCAACCCTGAGCGGCACGGCGGAAGCGAACGCCATTGTCACCATCTACGATGGCACCACCGTATTGGGGTCAGTCACGGCGAGCAATACAGGGGCCTGGACCTTCACCACCGCCACACTGAGCAACGGTACGCATCCGTTGAGCGTCACCGTCACTGATGCAGCGGGTAACACCAGTGCGGCGTCGGCAACGGTCTCCATTACCGTGGATACTGTGGCACCAGCCGTCTCAACCCTGGTGATCACCAACGACATCACCAATACCACTGTTCCAAGTGGCGGTTACACCAATGACACCACACCAACCTTAAGCGGTGTGGCGGAAGCGGGCAGCCGCGTGTCGATCTACGACGGTAGCACGTTGCTGGGTACTGTCACGGCAGGCAGCAACGGCGCATGGACCTTCACCACGGCGGTACTGACGCAGGGTAGTCACCCGATCAATGTCACCGTGACGGATCCGGCGGGCAACGTCAGCGGCACCACCTCTGCAACGGTGATTGTCGATAGCGTCGCTCCTGCGGCGGTGACCAGTCTGGTGGCGGCTAACAACAACGGCAGTACGGCGGTGACCATCCCGAACAATGGGGTGACCAACGACAATACGCCGCTGTTGAGTGGTAGCGGTGAGGTCGGGGCGATTGTCAAAGTCTACGACGGTAGTGTGCTGCTTGGCAGTACCACTGTCGGTAGCAACGGCACCTGGAGCTTGATTTCTGGCACCTTGAGCAACGGTACCCACACCATCAACGTGACGCAAACCGATGCAGCGGGCAACGTCAGCCCAACAGCCTCAACTATCATGACCATCGATACGGTGGCACCAACAGCGAGCAGTCTGACCATTACCGACGACACGGGTAGCACGCCGGTATCGCTGGCAAATGGAGCCTACACCAAAGACACCACGCCAACATTGAGTGGTACAGCGGAAGTGGGGGCGGTTGTCACCATCTATGATGGAGCCACCATTCTCGGTTCCGTCACGGTGGGTAGTAGCGGTGCATGGACATACACCACGGCAGTGCTGGCGAATGGCGCGCATCCATTGAGCACCACCGTCACCGATGCAGCAGGTAACGTCAGTACCGGTAACACCACGGCAACGGTCAACATCGATACCGTGGCACCGGTTGCGGTCACCAACCTGGCGATTAACGCAGCGGGCACGACCGTCACCGGTAGTGGTGAAGTCGGGGATACGGTCACCGTGCGTGATGCCAGTGGTAACTCGCTGGGTACGGCAACCGTGGGATCGGCGGGCACATGGTCGGTGACCTTGAGCACGGCGCAAACCACCGGCGCTTCCCTCTCGGTTATCCAGACTGACCGCGCGGGTAACGTCTCACCTTCTGCTGCACTGACGGGGGCGATTCGTATTGTTGCCACCAACGATACCAACGAGGTGGATTACACCACCGCGACCGGTACGGTGACGAATGCGAACGTGAGTGATACCAGTACCGCGTTACTGAGTGTCAACCTTGGCACCCTGTTGGGCGTCGGCGTCTTGACCAGCAACAACGCCTACACCTTCAGCGTGGGAACGGGGGATACACGAACCGTAACGTTACATGGCTCGGTGACCAGCCTGTTGTCCGTCACTGCAAACTACACCTTGTATCTGTATAAGCAGAATGCGGATGGCACCTGGTCAATCCAGTCTTCTAACGCCAACTACATCCAGTCGTTCCTGTCACTGGGCACGCAGACTGGCGGTAACGTGACCTACAGTAACCTGACCACCGGTAACTATGCTGTGGTACTGGGTTCCAGTAACGGTATCTCGGCGCTGCCTTCTACCACGATCTACACCACGTCGGATATCACGACGCTGGCAGTGACTGTGGCAGCGACCGTCACCGGTAACTTGCTGACCAACGATACCAGTTCAGTCTCCGGTACGGTTCCGACCGGTACGGCGGTCACAACGGTGTCTGGTAGTGCAGTGGCCGCGTCCGGTAACACGGTGATCAATACCACCTACGGCACGCTGACCATCGATTCGCACGGTAACTACACCTATACGCTGAAAGCAGGTCTGGACATCGATACCTTGCCAACAGCGGATACCTTCACCTATTCGGTGAGGGATGCCAGTGGTGCGGTGACCTCTGCGTCATTGACGGTCACGCTGCATAACGGTGTGGCAACGTCGTTGACGGTGAACAGCTTGCTGGCGGAAACCACCTCGACAAGCGCGACGCACGATGCCAGCGGCAGCATCTACAGTGACTCGACGACGCATACCGGAACCTTGAGCATCACTAATGAACACGGTGATGTCACAACGGTTCACAGTGTGGGTACTACGTCGATTGCGGGGGACTATGGTGTGCTGAGTATTGCAGCCAACGGTAGCTACACCTATACGCTGAATGCAGGGGTTGATGGGCAGAGCCTGCTGCATAAAGAGGTATTCAGTTATACCCTGGCAGCAACGGATGGCACCATTACCACCCAGTCGTTCACTATCGACCTGCACCCGACCATCACTGGTACGGCGGGGGCTGACACCATTACCGGCGGTGCCTATAACGACACCATTACTACCGGTGCGGGTGCAGACACTCTCGTCTATCACTTACTGGCGAGCGCAGACTCTACTGGCGGTAACGGTCACGATACCTGGACCGACTTTAATGTTGCGCAAGGCGACAAAATTGACATCAGTAACTTGCTAATTGGTTGGAATGATTCCACAAGTAATATTAATGATTTCGTGAAAGTGGATCATACTTCAGATGGCAATACGGTGCTTTCGATTGACCGTGACGGTACCGGTACGGGTTACAGCAGTACCCAGTTGATTACGCTGGAAGGCGTCAACGTTTCACTGGAGGAACTGTTGCAACAACCGCACCAAACCCACACGGCTTAACGGCAGCTATGTGATGCAAGGATGCAGTAAGGGCACAGGGATGTGCCCCTTTCTTTGTTACTGACTGGTGGATTATCGATGGATTTGATGCAATCAGGCGCTACAACTCGCCGTTTAACCAAGCTCAGCGTCTTCTGTGCTGGCATCACGTTGTTTCATTGTGCTCAACTCATGGCTGCCAGTGACGCGATCACCTCGGCAGGCATCATTACTTCGAAGGGTCTTGCGCAACAACAGCAGGATCTGCCCTCTTTAACCGGTGAAGTGGCCGAACCCGCATTGGCTCATGTACCGGACTTCTTAACCATCAATCAGGCTGTTCAGCGTGCTATCCAGTGGCATCCCGATATCGCAGAAGCGGTCGGCAAAATGCTGGAACAGGCAAATCAGGTCGATGTGGCCAAAGCCAAATACTATCCGCAGATTAGCGGGGGGATGAACAACGGCTACACCAACGCCTATACCGAAAAGGGCTTCAGCCCATCATTTGTATTGTCGGTGTCGCAGATGCTGTACGACTTCGGCAAAGTCAGCAGTTCGGTGCGTTCCGCTGAAGCGGGTGTGGCGATGGAACAAGCCAACGTGCTGGTGAGTATTGATAGCGTGGCACATGACACTGCCTCTGCGCTGGTGGAAGTGCAGGGGTATCAGCAGTTGGTCAAGATTGCTCAACAGCAATTGGATGCCCTGACTAAGATTGGCGATCTGGCGCGTCAGCGTAACGATGAAGGCGCTGCCTCGCTCTCTGATGCCACGCAAACCGATGCGCGTATCGAAGGGGCCCGCACCACGCTGATCCAGTATCAAGCCAACCTTGATCGCTGGCGTGCCACGCTGGCGACCTATCTCGGCTGGCCGCTGGTCAAAAAAGTGAATGATGATTTCCCGGTCAACCTGACGCGCGCCTGCGCGGTGGGCAAAGCCGATGACAAACTTAACCCTACCGTGTTGTCCGCGTGGGCGCAGGCCAACCAGGCGCAAGCCAAGCTGGATAACGCCAACGCGCAAAACTTGCCCACCATCTCACTGGAACCGCAGGTCACGCACTATCTTAATGACCACTATTCCGGCAGTGAAACCCTGGATCGCACCCAGTATCAGGCGTTCGTGAAAGTGGAAATGCCGATTTATCAGGGCGGGGGGATCACCGCTGCGCGTGATGCCGCTGCCAACGCCTTGCAGGCGGCAAATGCAGCCGTTAACTCGGCCCGCTTAAAAGCGCGCCAGCAGCTGAGTGAATCACAAAGTGCCGCGCTGAGTCTGTCGCAGAGCCTGGCAATCATGGGGCGGCAACAGACGTTGGGTGAGAAAACTCAGCAACTGTATCAGGACCAGTATCTGCAACTCGGCACGCGTCCGCTGCTGGACGTGCTCAACGCCGAGCAGGAAGTGTTTCAGACGCGCTTCACTCTGCAGCAAACCATCAGCCAGTTACGATCGTTGCAACTCGACTGCTTATACAGCACCGGGCATATCCGCTCGGCCTTCGCGTTGAATAATCAGCGGATCCAGAATGTGGAGATCCAGCCATGACACAGCTACAAATTCCCGACGCACCCAACGGTGACAGCAGTAATGCAACCGGAGGGGACGTACCGTTAAATGGATGGGCAACGGCGATCATCCTGATTGCCACCCATTACCGCTTGCCTTGTTCACCGGGCATGATCATGGCCGCGGCTGAGTGGCAGGGTAAACAGACGCGTGACAAAGCGTTGCGGCATCTGGCGCGTCAGGCGGGCTTATCGTTGCAACTCTATGAAGAGAACAAATGGGAGATCACCAGTTGGCGTTTGCCGCTGGCGATAGAGCTGACTGATGGTCAGGTTGGAGTCATCACCAGTTTTGATGGTGAAGACGAAGTGCGTGTCCATTTCGCGGGTGACGAACAACCGGCTCCGGTGGCGCTGGAGACGCTGTTACCGGAGATCCGCTTTGCGGCGGCGCTGCGTCCGGTCACCGCAGCAAAAGACAGCCGCGTCGATCGCTACTTAGCCACGGTAAAACCTGACTGGCTGCGGCGGTTGGTGCTGCACGACATGCGCCCTTATGCGCACGTCATGCTCGGCTCGTTTTTGATTAACCTGATGGCGCTGGTCGGCATTATTTTCTCGATGCAGGTATATGACCGTGTTATTCCCGCGCAATCTTACCCCACGCTGTATGTGCTCTATATCGGCGTAATTATCTCGGTGGTGTTTACCTATGTGCTGCGCGTCGGGCGCGATCACGTTACCGACCTGCTGGGTAAACGTGCCGATATGCGCGTCTCTGACCGCGTGTTTGGCCATGCGTTGCGCTTGCGTAACAGTGCGGTACCTCGCTCCACTGGGACGTTCATCTCGCAGTTGCGCGAGCTGGAATCAATCCGTGAGATGGTGACCTCCACCACCGTTTCCGCGATTGTCGATATGCCGTTCTTCCTGCTGTTTATGTTGGTGATGGCAATTATCGCGCCACAGCTGGCATGGATTGCGCCCATATCGGTGATCCTGATGATCTTGCCCGGCATTTTCAGCCAGAAGAAACTGGCGAAACTGGCACAGCAAAACCTCAAAGAATCGACGCTGCGTAATGCGGTGCTGGTGGAGAGCGTGCAGGGGCTGGAGGATATCAAGCTGATGCAGGCTGAAGACCGTTTCCTGCAACAGTGGAACAGCTACATACGCATTACCGCGCAGTCCGGCGTTGAGATGCGCAAAGTGATGCACTCTCTGATCAGCTGGGGTGTCACGGTGCAGGGGCTGGTGTACGCCAGCGTCATCGTTGTCGGCGCGCCGATGGTGATTAACGGGGATATTACCACCGGTGCCATCGTTGCGGCTTCCTTACTCTCTTCTCGTATGATCGCGCCGATGGCCACGCTGTGCGGCGTGCTGGCACGTTGGCAGCAGGTGAAAGCCGCCAAAGGCAGCCTGGATGCGCTGATGAACTTGCCGGTGGAAAACAGCAAAGATGAAACGCGCATCCACTGCCCGGTGCTGTTTGGTCACTACCAGTTCAGCGATGCGATGTTCCGTTATTACACCGACTCCCTCACGGTCGCGCTGCGTATTAAAAGCCTGACGATTAAACCGGGTGAACGTATTGCGGTATTGGGGCGCAACGGTTCCGGTAAATCGACCCTGCTGCAAGCCATGATTGGCGGTATGGATTTAGTGGCGGGCGAACTGCGCCTGGATAACCTGAGTCTGCCGCACATTGATGTGGCGGATGTGCGGCGTAACGTGGGCCTGATGACGCAAAACGCACGTCTGTTCCACGGCACGCTGCGTGAAAACCTCACCATGGGCGCGGCTCACGCTACCGACGATGCCATTTTCGGTGCACTGACGGTGAGCGGCGGGGCTGATTTTATCCGCCGTCTGCCGCTGGGGCTGGACCATCCGGTGATGGAAGGTGGCGTGGGATTATCAGGCGGTCAGCGTCAGTCGCTGCTGCTGGCGCGCATGCTGCTGCGCGACCCCAATATCATCCTGTTGGATGAACCCACTGCAGCGCTGGACGATCATACCGAGAAAGAGTTTATTGAACGGCTCGGCGCGTGGCTCAATGGCCGAACCCTGATTGTTGCAACACACCGTGCGGCGATTCTCGCGCTGGTGGATCGTGTGCTGGTGCTGAAAGATGGGCAACTGGTGATGGACAGCCCGAAAGAGAATGCGCTGCCGCCACCGCGTGCGGGCGGTAATCCACCGGAGGTGCGCCCATGATGAAGCAACTTCCCGGTAAACTGCGGCTGGTGACGGCGGCGGAAGTCGACTCTTCTGACGATTTGTTGGGAGAGCTGAAATCAGAAACCCATTACACCGGCGCGGTGCGACTGATCACGATTAGCGCCGCCTTGATTCTGGTGTCACTGGTGTGGGCGTGGTTTGGCGTGCTGGATGAAGTCTCAACCGGCACCGGCAAAGTGATCCCCAGCTCGCGTGACCAGGTGCTGCAATCGCTGGAAGGCGGCATCCTGACCGAACTGTATGTGCACGAAGGGGACCGGGTGAAAGCCGGACAGGTGGTGGCCCGGCTTGATGCTACGCGTTCTGAATCTAACGTGGGTGAAAGTGCGGCGCGCTATCGTGCGGCACTGGCGGCCGCTGCGCGTCTGAATGCAGAGGTTAACGATCAGAAACTCGTCTTCCCCGCAGAGCTGAACAAGTTCCCGGATCTGATCGCCTCAGAAACTCGGCTGTATAAAACCCGCCGCGCACAGCTCACCGATGCCACGGCGCAGTTTAATCAGTCGCTGGCCTTGGCCAATAAAGAACTGGCCATCACCCAGCGACTGGCGAAAACCGGTGCAGCCAGTAGCGTCGAGGTGCTGCGCTTGCAACGTGATAAGTCGGATCTGGAGCTGAAGCTGACCGATATGCGCTCGCAGTACTATGTGCAGGCGCGTGAGGAGTTGGCGAAAGCCAGTGCCGAAGCCGACAGCCTGGCGCAGACCATCAAAGGACGTGAAGACACGGTAACTCGCTCGACTATCCGTTCGCCGATGGACGGTATCGTGAAAAACATCAAAGTCTCCACCGTGGGTGGGGTGATCCCGCCAAACGGTGAGTTGATGAATATCGTGCCGTTGAATGACCGCCTGCTAATCGAAGCGCGTCTGTCACCGCGTGATATCGCCTTTATCCATCCTGGCCAGCGTGCGGTGGTGAAGATCTCCGCGTATGACTATGCCATCTACGGCGGCTTGAACGGCGTGGTGGAGAGCATTTCGCCGGATACCATTCAGGATGAAGTGAAACCGGAAATCTACTACTACCGTGTATATATCCGCACTGATAACGACTACGTGCAGAACAAAGCCGGTAAACGGTTCGCGATCAGTCCGGGGATGGTTTCTACGGTGGATATCAAAACCGGTGAGAAGACCATTATGGATTACCTGATCAAACCGTTTAACAAAGCCAAAGAGGCGATGCGCGAGCGGTAATTGCTGTTCGTTAACCGTCATTGAGCCGCTGTTTGTGATGCAAACAGCGGCTTTTTTTATGCTTAAAGTTTATGAGATATAAGTTGTTTTTATGTTTAAGTCAGAAAGTAAGGACGATGCACAACTACAGATAAGGCGCGTTATTGACTGTTTTATGGGTGTCATGGGTGACGTAATGAGATGAGCTTATTATTCGAACTTTTTGGGTGAATTTTAAACATCTCTACACGTATTCTAAGGTCGTGGCAGGCAGGATTTCATTTATTGGAAGCTTTTTGAAATCTTTTGAAAATTTTAGAGCGTTTAAGAGAGAAGTGCTGTGGGTTTGGCTTATTTTCACGATTTAATTTATTCAAATTAGCAAGTAACGTCATTTTTAACTGATGTTAGATTGAAAATTAACCATTCGCATACTAAGGATTCAATAAGAATGTGCTTAAAATTCTTGTGCCGACTATTACTGTATGTTACATAGAGTGTCGAATTTCTATCCCTTGCTCACTTCAGATTTTTCCGTGAGCGCCGTAGTGCCAAATAATAAAAAGAGCAGACTTCAATACCCCTTTAGCGGACGCTTTTGCTCACGCTTTGACTTGTCACGCAGCGTGATAAAACCGTCTTGTTACAGATTGCGATAGAAAAGAAACGTTAATACAACCCGTCGTGATGCTTTTAGTGATTTGAAAGTGTGGCGATAGCATTTGCTACAACACCCATGCAAAGGAACTGACATGACCCAGGTGGTAATTCAGGAGCAACAACGCGGCGTTATTGAGCCGGAGTTAATTGAATCCGTACGTCAAACGCTAGCGGAACAAGGTGCCGCGCTGCAAAATCTTGCGCAGCAGTTGGATAGCCAGCAATACCAGAATGCTCTGCACCTGATCATGAACTGCAAAGGTCATGTGATCCTGTCCGGGATGGGCAAATCGGGCCATGTTGGACGCAAAATGTCTGCCACCCTGGCTTCAACGGGCACACCCAGCTTCTTTATTCATCCTGCTGAAGCCTTCCATGGCGACCTCGGCATGATCACGCCTTATGATCTGCTCATCCTGATCTCTGCCAGTGGCGAAACCGACGAAATTCTCAAGCTGGTGCCTTCGCTCAAGAATTTTGGCAACCGCATTGTGGCGATTACCAATAAAGGTGACTCCACGCTGGCTAAAAATGCGGATGCGGTGCTGGAACTCAACATGACGAGTGAAAGCTGCCCGAACAATCTCGCACCTACCACATCCACGACCTTAACGATGGCGATTGGTGATGCGCTGGCGATTGCCATGATTCACCAACGTAAATTCATGCCTGATGACTTCGCTCGCTATCACCCCGGGGGTTCGCTGGGACGCCGTCTTTTGACGCGCGTAGTGGATGTGATGCAACGCGATGTACCAACAGTGAAAACGGATGCGCCATTCAAAATTGTCATTCAGCGCATCACTAGTGGCTGCCAAGGCATGGTGGTGGTGGAAGATGCAGCGGGAAATCTGGCAGGCATTATCACGGATGGTGATTTACGCCGTTTTATGGAGAAAGAGGATGCGTTGGGCGCAGCCACTGCCGAACAAATGATGACGCGCGAACCTCTGACTTTGCCGGAAGAAACCATGATTTTTGAAGCCGAAGAAAAGATGCAAAAGCATCGTGTTTCTTCGCTTTTAGTGACTGATAAAACAAATAAAATTACCGGGCTAGTGCGAATTTTCGACTAACCGAATATCACTGGGTGTGTCGCGCGGCGAGCCGCAAGTCGTACCTCAATATGTGCCTGAGCACCCAAATAAAAAATTTGATGATAGTTCCATGTTGATGAAAGTGAAGTCCGCCGCATCCACGATGCGTACGCGTTTTTCTGCTGTTTCGCTGGCGGAAATCCAGAAACACCTGGCGAAAATTATCATTTTGCTGCCGATGGCGCTGTTGCTGATCTACCTCGTGATCTTCAGCCAGCCGCGCTATATGAGCGAATCCAAAGTCGCGATCAAACGTTCAGATGACCTGAACAGTAGTAGCCTCAATGTCGGTTTGCTGTTGGGGGCATCGAACACCAGCTCAGCAGAAGATGCGCTCTATCTGAAAGAGTACATCAACTCGCCAGATATGCTGGCGGCGCTGGATAAACAACTGAATTTTCATGAGGCTTTTAGCCATAGTGGGCTGGATTTTCTTAATCATCTTGGTAAAGACGAGACGGTCGAACGCTTCCTGCAATATTACCTCAGCCGCATTAGCGTCTCTTACGATGACAAAACCGGTTTGCTCGATATTCAAACTCAGGGTTTCACGCCCGAATTTGCACTGAAATTTAACCAGGCAGTGCTGAAAGAGTCCGAGCGTTTTATCAATGAAATGTCACACCGTATCGCGCGCGATCAGCTCACCTTTGCTGAAGAAGAAATGCAGAAAGCGCGTACTCGCCTGAACGCCAGTAAGGCTGACATGCTTGCCTATCAGAACAGCAACAACATGCTGGACCCAGAAGCGCAGGCATTGGCCGCCACGACCCTGATTAACACCCTGGTGGGGCAAAAAATCCAGATGGAAGCAGACCTGCGTAACTTGCTGACCTATCTGCGTGATGACGCTCCGCAGGTGGTGAGCGCCCAAAACGCGATCAAGTCATTACAGGCTCAGATTGACGATGAAAAGGGCAAGGTCACCGCACCGCAAGGCCACAAGTTGAACCGTATGGCGGTGGATTTCGAAGAGATTAAATCGAAAGTCGAGTTTGATACCGAGCTGTATAAACTGGCACTGACTTCGATTGAAAAAACCCGCGTGGAAGCGGCGCGCAAATTAAAAGTGTTGTCTGTGATCAGTTCACCGCAACAGCCGCAGGAATCCACTTTCCCAAATACACCTTATTTGATCGCCTGTTGGTTGCTGGTTTGCTGCTTATTATTCGGCACCCTGAAACTGCTGCTGGCTGTTATTGAAGATCACCGGGATTAATTGAGTTTGTCATGAAATTATTAAAGTCACTTTTACTGATTGCTGCGTGGCAGGCCACCTCTGCCAGCGCTGCGCTGGATATTAATGCCGATCCCAATCTGACGGGGGCGGCTCCATTGCCAACATTCCTGACAGGCCAACAAAACCAGACGCAAAACAACAGCGGTTTTGATAACACGCCACCACCGGCGGCACCCGTTGCGATGAGCCGCATGTTCGGCGCGCAACTGTTTAACGGCACCAGTGCTGACAGCGGTGCCACCGTCGGCTTCAACCCTGGCTACGTGCTCAATCCGGGCGACAGCATTCAGGTGCGTCTGTGGGGGGCGTTTACCTTTGATGGCGCGTTACAGGTTGATCCGAAAGGTAATATCTTCCTGCCCAATGTCGGCCCGGTGCAGGTAGCGGGCGTCAGCAATAGTCAGCTAAATGCGCTGATTACCAGCAAAGTTAAACAGGTGTATCAGGCCAACGTCAGCGTGTATGCCTCTCTGCTGCAAGCGCAGCCAGTGAAGGTCTACGTGACAGGCTTTGTGCGCAGCCCAGGCTTATATGGCGGTGTGACCTCGGACTCTCTGCTCAACTACCTGATCAAAGCGGGTGGCGTTGATCCGGATCGCGGCAGCTACGTGGATATCGTGGTGAAGCGTGGCAACCGCGTCCGCTCCAGCATCAACCTGTATGACTTCTTGCTCAACGGCAAGCTGGGGCTTTCGCAGTTTGCTGATGGCGACACCATCGTCGTCGGGCCGCGCCAGCACACCTTTAGCGTGCAGGGTGACGTGTTCAACAGTTATGACTTCGAGTTCCGTGACAGCAGCATTCCGGTGACTGAAGCCTTGAGTTGGGCACGTGCCAAGCCGGGTGCCACCAACATCACCATTATTCGTCAGCAAGGCTTGCAGAAACGCAGCGAGTATTACCCGCTTAGCTCTGCGCCGGGCCGTATGTTGCAGGATGGCGATACGCTGATTGTCAGCACCGATCGCTATGCGGGCACCATCCAGGTACGCGTAGAAGGGGCACACTCCGGCGAACACGCAATGGTACTGCCATACGGTTCAAGTATGCGTGCAGTGCTGGCGAAGATTCGCACCAACAGCATGTCGGAAATGAGTGCGATCCAACTTTATCGCCCATCTGTGGCACAGCGTCAGAAAGAGATGCTGGATCTGTCACTGCAGAAACTGGAAGAGGCTTCGCTCTCGGCCCAGTCCTCTACCAAAGAAGAAGCCAGCCTGCGTATGCAGGAAGCGCAGCTGATCAGCCGTTTTGTGGCGAAGGCACGCACCGTGGTGCCGAAGGGTGAAGTGATCCTCAACGAGCAGAATCTGGATTCTATCCTGCTGGAAGACGGCGACGTCATTAACATCCCGCAGAAAACCTCGCTGGTTATGGTGCATGGCGAAGTGCTGTTCCCGAATGCAGTCAGCTGGGAAAAGGGCATGAGCCCGAAAGATTACATCGAGAAGTGCGGCGGTCTGACGCAGAAATCGGGTAACTCAAAAATTGTCGTGATTCGTCAGAACGGTGCTGCCGAGAACGGTGAGGATGTCGATACCCTCAACCCAGGTGACGAGCTGATGGTACTGCCGAAGTACGAATCGAAGAACATCGAAGTGACGCGCGGTATTTCCACCATCCTCTACCAGTTGGCGGTGGGTGCGAAAGTGATTCTGTCGATCTAAGGAATGGATATGAACAAAGCAGTGATTGTTATCCCCGCCCGTTTTGGCTCCTCGCGTCTGCCAGGTAAGCCGTTACTGGATATCGTTGGTAAGCCGATGATCCAGCACGTCTATGAACGTGCTCTGCAAGTGGCGGATGTGGCGGAAGTGTGGGTTGCGACCGACGACGAGCGCGTAATGCAGGCAGTCGAAAGCTTCGGCGGGAAAGCAATTATGACGCGCAGCGATCATGAATCGGGCACTGACCGTTTAGTTGAAGTGATGCAGAAGGTTGAAGCGGATATCTACATCAATCTGCAGGGTGATGAACCGATGATTCGCCCGCAGGATGTGGCCCACCTGGTGCAGGGAATGCGTGATGATGCAGAGCTGCCTGTGGCAACGTTGTGCCATGCGATTACGGCGGAAGAAGCGCTGGAAGCCAGTACGGTAAAAGTCGTGGTGAACACGCGCCGTGATGCACTTTACTTCAGCCGCTCACCGATTCCTTATCCGCGTAATGCCGATAAGGCGCGCTACCTGAAACACGTCGGTATTTACGCCTATCGCCGTGATGTATTGCAGAACTACAGCCAACTGCCGGAGGCCATGCCGGAACAGGCTGAATCACTGGAACAGTTGCGTTTGATGAACGCGGGTATTGCGATTCGTGCATTTGAAGTGGCCGCTACCGGACCGGGTGTGGATACACCAGCTTGTCTGGAAAAAGTGCGCAAGCTCATGGCACAGGAGCTAACAGAAAACACATGATCGGTATCTTCTCTTCGGGTATCTGGCGCATTCCGCATCTGGAAAACTTTCTGGCACAACCGTGCCAGAGGCTTTCTGCACTGCGTCCGATTCCGCAAGAGATAGATGCTGTTGCGGTGTGGGGTCATCGACCAAGTGCGGCCAAACCGGTTGCGCTGGCACAGGCTGCAGGTAAACCTGTTATTCGCCTTGAAGATGGGTTTATCCGTTCGCTAGATCTTGGTGTTAATGGTGCGCCACCGCTCTCTATCGTGATAGACGACATTGGCATTTACTACGATGCCAATCAGCCAAGTGCGCTGGAGCAGCTGATTCAGGATAAAGCGGGTAATGCCGCTTTAACTGAGCAGGCGCGCGAGGCGATGCAAACCATAGTCACTGAAGACCTGTCGAAATATAACCAGGCTCCGTCGTTTGTGGCGGGCGAAGCACTGAACCCCGAACTGGTGCTGGTGGTTGACCAGACCTTTAACGATATGTCGGTGACATACGGCAATGCGGGGGCCGATGACTTTGCTGCGATGTTAGACGCCGCCATTAAAGAAAACCCTCAAGCGATTATCTGGGTCAAAGTTCACCCTGATGTCTTACAAGGCAAGAAAGCCGGTTACTTCGCATCATTGCAATCTACGCATCGTGTGCATCTGATGGCCGATAATGTCAGCCCTCAGTCACTGTTACGCCACGTTTCACGCGTCTATGTGATGACGTCGCAATACGGTTTTGAGGCGCTTATCGCGGGTAAACCCGTAATCTGCTTCGGTCAGCCTTGGTATGCCGGTTGGGGGTTGACTGACGATCGCCATCCGCAATCTACGCAGCTCGCTGAGCGTCGTGGCTCTGCGTCATTAGTTGATTTATTTGCCGCGGCATACCTGCGTTATTGCCGCTATATCGACCCTCAATCTGGCGCGGCTACCGATCTGTTCACCGTGTTGCAATGGATGCAGTTGCAGCGTCGGCACCAGCAGCAGCGAAGCGGTTACTTGTGGGCACCGGGATTGACGTTGTGGAAATCCACCATCCTCAAACCCTTCTTACGCACCACGGCAAACAGAGTGCGCTTTTCTCGCCGCTGTTCTGAAGCAACTGCATGTGTGGTATGGGGTGTGAAGGGTGAGCAACGCTGGCGTGATGAAGCGAATCAACGTCTGCTACCTGTATGGCGGATGGAAGATGGCTTCTTGCGGTCCTCTGGTTTGGGATCTGACCTATTACCGCCGCTGTCGCTGGTGCTGGATAAGCGCGGTATCTATTACGATGCAACGCGCCCAAGCGATCTCGAAGTGTTATTGAATCATAGCCAACTGACGTTGGCGCAGCAGTTGCGGGCTGAAAAACTTCAGAAGCGTCTGGTTGAGAGCAAACTCAGTAAATATAACCTTGGCGCAGATTTCAAACTACCGCATGCAGCACAGGATAAGACAGTGATTTTGGTGCCGGGCCAGGTTGAAGATGACGCTTCGATCCTTACTGGCACCGTCTCCATCAATACCAACCTGGGATTACTGCGTACCGTGCGTGAGCGTAACCCGGAAGCATTTCTGATTTATAAGCCACATCCTGATGTGCTGGTGGGTAATCGTAAAGGCGATATACCAGCAGAGCAGGTGCAGCAATTAGCTGATTATCAGGCGCTGGATGCGGACATTATCCAGTGCATTCAGGTGGCCGATGAGCTGCACACGCTGACCTCACTTTCAGGTTTTGAAGCCTTACTGCACGGTAAGAAAGTCTTTTGTTACGGCCTGCCTTTTTATGCGGGCTGGGGAGTGACCACCGATGAACATTGCTGCAATCGCCGTGGGCGTTCACTCTCGTTATTAGACCTGATTTATCAGGCTTTGATTGTCTATCCAAGTTACATCCATCCCCTGCGCCTGGAACCGATAGCGGCTGAAGAAGCGGCTGAATATCTGATCCAGACTCCGCGGCGACAGATGTTTATTACAAAAAAGAAAGCGGGGCGGATTATCCGTCATTACCGCAAGTTAGTGATGTTTATTAAGGTCAAATTCGGCTGACCACAGCCGGTTACGGACAATAATGAATAACCATGAAGGTTGAATATGCACAGTAATGCATTGACCGTTTTGCTGTCTGGGAAAAAATACCTGCTGTTACAGGGGCCGATGGGACCGTTCTTCAATGATGTAGCCGTTTGGCTGGAATCATTGGGACGTGAAGCCGTGAATGTCGTATTCAACGGTGGCGATCGGTTTTACTGTCGCCAGCGTGAATACCTGACGTATCAGGAAACGCCGAAACAGTTTCCTCGTTGGCTGCGTGACACCCATGCAAATTATGACTTCGATACCATTCTGTGTTTCGGGGATTGTCGTCCTTTGCATCAGGCGGCGAGTCGCTGGGCAAAGGCGAAAGGCATACGCTTCCTGGCATTCGAAGAGGGCTACCTGCGTCCGCACTTCATTACGGTGGAGGAGGGCGGGGTCAACGCACACTCTTCACTGCCACGCGATCCGGAGTTTTATCGTCAGTTGCCTGAAATTCCCGTTCGCGATGTTGAACACCTCAAGCCCTCTGCGGCGAAGCGCATCGGCCATGCGACTTGGTACTATCTCGTAGGGTGGCGTCACCGACATGAGTTCTACAAGTACCGTCATCACAAGTCTTTCTCACCGTGGTACGAGGCACAGTGCTGGATTCGCGCTTACTGGCGCAAACAGTTGTATGGCGTAATGCAACGCAAGGTGTTGCCACGTTTACAATCTGAACTTGATCAGCGCTATTACCTGGCGATCTTGCAGGTGTACAACGACAGCCAAATTCGTAACCATAGCCGCTATGAAGATGTACGTGATTATATTAATGACGTGATGTTTTCGTTTGCGCGTAAAGCGCCAAAAGATAGCCATCTGGTGATCAAGCATCATCCGATGGATCGCGGCCACCGGTTATATGGGCCGCTGATTAAGCGCTTAGGGAAAGAGTTTGGTGTGAGCGACCGTGTGATCTATGTGCATGATCTCCCCATGCCAGAATTGCTGATGCACGCCAAAGCGGTGGTCACAATTAACAGTACGGCGGGGATTTCAGCGCTGATTCACAACAAGCCCCTGAAGGTGATGGGCAATGCCCTGTACGACATCAAAGGATTGACGTATCAAGGGCATTTGCACCAGTTCTGGCAGGCTGGGTTTAAGCCAGATATGAAGTTGTTTAAGCAGTTTAGGGGGTATTTGTTGGAAAATACTCAGGTGAATGCGGTTTATTACATCATTGGAAAAGTGAACAGAGAAAAAGTTGGTGTAAATTTCAACTTTAATGTTACTAATAATGCCAATGCTAGATGTTCTAAGGGTGATGAGGTTTTACCGTTCTAGATGTTTTTCATTCTTGACAGTTCAGCAGTTTTTTTATTTATATCTAACTCTAAGAAATTCATTAGTGATTTCTGGAACGCTGAATTTCCTTTATTCAATCTGCATGCTTCTCTGAAATGTTGTTCAGCACGAATTGTTTCATCGAGATCAATGAATATCTGGGCCAATGTATGATGAGCATGAGCTGAAAATGGATTAATTTCAACAGACCTTAAAAGTAACTTTTTTGCTTGGTATGTTTGACCTTGTCTTCTTAAGTTTGCCCCCAATTTCGCTAAAGCTTCACTCTGAAAATTACACAGTTTTATGGACTGCAACCAAGCTTCATTGGCATCATAAGTCTTTCCATTTTTTTGGTAAGCTTCTCCTAGCTTTGATAACAAAACAGGATTTAACTTGAATTTATCATTTATATTTATAAGGAAATCGAGCCAAGCTTTGTGATTCCCTGAATTTTTAATTAACATGGCATTATATAATTCAAATGCTAACTTCTCATTTCCTTTTCTTTTTAAATTGTATATTCTATGACTTCGGATGTTAACTTTAAGGGTGTTTGCGAACTCGAGGATTAGCTCACCAACCTTTCCGTCAATGTCATACAATTGCACCCCTGGGTGTTCAATTCCTTTGATGAGATACCGTTCTATATTTTCCCCAGATAAAGATAATATGCTAATTAAATCTATCTCATCACTTTCGCTTGCAAAAAAATAGAATGGTAAACTAGAGTGGTTAATTAGTTCATTTAAATTGCTGTATGCATTCTTGACTTTATTTATGCAATATATTTCACTACGGCTACCGGGTAGGCCAATTTCAGATTCAACACCAAAGGCTAAGCATCCATCAGCATTGCCAAGTAGAGCGTACAAAGCGGCGCCATAAGCACCCATTGACGTTCCGAAAGTTATTACTCGGCCGTTGCCAATGGTTCTCGCATAGGCGACCAATTTTTCAGCGCAATTTTTGGAATCAGCTGAAATTCCATCAATCCCATTTTGGTACCATCTGTTCCCATCGTCGTTTACAAAAATTATATTTAAATTTGATGAGTTTATTATTTTAAAAGGTTTGAATTTTCCTTTTGGTGTGTTTACAGATGAAAAAGCAATAACAGTAGGAAGATTTTTGTCACGTGTAATTATTTTAATAAAATCATTTTTTTCTTTCATTTCAAGATCTTACTCTAAGTAATAGATTTCCAACCATTTTGGTCAGAACCAGAAACTTTCACATATAAAGATGGCGTTCCATTATCCCCTGATCGTAAATACAATGACCCTTTAGTTGCACTAATACTCCCTTGAGGGTCATCAGAGCCAGAAATTAGATCGAATCCATCATTGATACGGATCTTTTCTGCTTTTATTTCAAACGCATTATCGTTTTCTTGAATGTTTAAACTATTTAATTTTATTTCGTTTATTTTGCTGTCATCTTTTTCGAAAGCTTTTCCTTTAAATGAAGAAACAAGGCTGTATGAATTTATGTTTATTTTACGTGTGTTGTCAGTCATATAGAACAAAATATCACCTATCTCATTTTGAGCTGTGACTGTATTGCTTAAATTGAATCCTGTACAGTTTCGAAGAATGATGCCTTCCTCGCAACCCACTCCAATAAAGTTTCCCTCTAAAGTTCCAAGTGAACAAGAGTCAAGATAGTAGGCATACTTTTTATTCGGAAATAAACCGCTGCTTTCATCAGGTTGTACTGTATTACCCGATATTTTTAGATCTGATATTCTTTCTAATCTAAAACCGTACCAGTCATCGTTAGATTTTTTCCATCCTTTACGGTGACGTCGAATTGTGTTGTCATTAAAACTTAAAGAGTTGGCACCTTTGACGTATATTCCATATCTTTGGGAATTAAAATTGTTGTGATGAATTTTAGGTTCACCAAATGCTTGTTCTCCAGACCAAATTAAACCATCTAAAGTTCCAATAATGTCATTATCATGCATGCTAAAGAACACACGATTAACAATATTTAGTGCGTTTTTAATTGGGCCGATATTATTGTCATGTATTCTTGCTGATAATACAGCTGCATCAGCATCTAATTCAATACCTACATCGCTAAACTGGCCATTCTCAGGTTTCTGGAGATCGTAAGTACCTTGTATACAGTTTTCTGTGATAATCGCCTGAATACAATCTCCTATTCTAAACCATTTTCGCGCACCATAATCCCATGAAAAACCATAAGCCTTTTCTTTTCTAACGGTACCGTGACAGTAATTCCCTTTAATAAAATAGCGAAGTTGCTTCTCAAAATAAAACGAAGATGACTTAGGGCCTAATAGGAAACAGTCAACATTATTACCTTCAACTATTAATTCAATATCCACGACCCCTATGATTCGTCCTGCATCTGGAGACGATAATGTCATGTCAAACACGACTTTTTCAGACATGTTTTTTGCTGTGATTTTAGTAGAACCTTTCTCCCCCTCTAATAAAAATGGAGAGCTTTTTATTGTATCTGTAACTAAGTAATTCCCACGGCCTAAATATAATTTTCTATTGTTTGACTGAGAACAATAATTAGCAGCT